>NZ_JAFNPI010000019.1:6721-308108 GCF_026535955.1 Snodgrassella sp. B3837 | reverse complement strand
AGGCAGTGATCTGCTCTGGCCTGTGCGAACTCCTGGGGCAGGCCGGTGGTTTCCCGGCCGAAGAGGAAATAGATTGCTTGCTTGCTGTTGCTGTAGTCAAATCCTGTGTGATAGCGGGTATAATTAGTATAAAATTATTAGGTATATATTTACTCATAACTGTTTCTAAATCAGGGAAACTTATTCTTTAATTGTTTGATATCTGATTTAATCAAGATAAATAATCTATATGTTGATGGTATTGACAGTTATATATAAAATTATTTTTTGTTTGATTTGTTAAGGAAAAATAGTGCAAGAATCTAGTCATCCACTTGTAGTGGATTTAGATGGAACTTTAATTCTGACTGATTCGTTACATGAAACTTTAATAGCCTTGATTAAGATAAAACCTTATGTAATTTTTAAACTGATCAAGTTATGTTTTCATAGCAAGGTAGAATTAAAAAAATTTGTTTATGAGCAGACAGGTTATCGTGCTGAACAAATGCCTTATCGCCAAGAACTACTCGAATACATTTGGCATGAAAAACAAAATGGAAGAAAAATCTATCTAGCCACTGCTGCATATGAGGGTATTGCAGAAAAAACAGCTAACTATCTTCAATGTTTCGATGATGTTATTGCTACTAATTCTAGGCAAAATCTAAAAGGTATTAATAAACTCAATGCCATACAGGAAAAGATTGGTCAAGAATTTGTTTATGCCGGTGATAATGTTGCTGATTTAGTAATCTGGAAGGAAGCATGTGGTGCAATTGTAGTAGGAAAAAAAGTAAATCAATTAACTCTCAAGATTCAACAATCTGGAACACCTGTTTTAAAGAAATGGGAAAATACAGGTTTTAGCATCACTACTTGGATGAAAGCGATTCGCATACATCAATGGCTAAAAAATATTTTACTTTTTGTTCCTCTGTTAACTGCTTTTCAGTTCTTTGATTTGCATAAATTATTTACAACTTTTGTCGGATTTGTGGCTTTTTCTTTAGGTGCATCAGCAACTTATATCCTTAACGATTTATGGGACATAGAAAATGATCGTGTCCATAGTAATAAAATGCAGCGACCTTTCGCATCGGGAAAGTTATCAATCGTACAAGGTATAATAGCCAGTCAAGTACTATTAATCATTGCTGCTATTATTGCTATCAATATTTCTTGGATGTTTTTTAGTGTTTTTTTATTATATTTATTGATAACTACTATATATAGTTTGAGATTAAAACAAATTATATTGCTTGATATTATAATTTTGTCTGTTTTGTATACCATCCGAATTTTTGCTGGAGGTGTGGTTACAAATATTGATTTAAGCTATCCGCTTTTAGCTTTTTCAATTTCCATTTTCTTAAGTCTAGCTACAGTTAAACGTTGTACTGAGCTGATTGCTATGCCAGATGAAAAAAAAGTAATTGCTGGTAGGGGTTATATTAAATCTGATTTGGATATACTTTGGCCTTTGGGTATAAGCACCTATATCGGAGCCATTATTCTATTTGGTTTATACATCACTGCGTCTGAAACAATTGTTCTTTATCATGTCCCCGCTTTATTGTGGTTGGTGCAGCTCCTCATGATTTATTTGATAGGTAACTTATGGATGATGACAAAACGTGGTTTGATGAATGAAGATCCAATTGTTTTTTTAATTCAAGATAAAAAAAGCCTAGCTTTGCTGGCTTTAATTATAGGTATCATATTATTGGCTAGATATTTATAAATTTAGAAAGTGGAAGAGTTGCAGAAATATTTTCTACTTGCTGTTATTAATTCTAGAATACCGTTATAAGCCATTTTAGTACATTTCAATTCCGAACTATTTGTTTAGCAGGTTCATACTGGATTCAATATACTTGGCGTATCATTTTTGATGATTTTGTATAACGCACCTATTCAAAGTATTGTTCGCGAACGTTGATTAAAAGTTTATGTTAGATACTGGTAAGGTAATTCGATAATTTGTATGAATTCTGTCTAGTACCGATATTGAGTGATATGTACCGATTGTAATAATCTTAAAGATTCGGATAAAAATCGATGAACCAAAATAAAATTAACCTTAAACAGGCTCTGTTATTTTCTACATTATATGCTATTACTGTTATAACTATTTGTTGTTTGTTTCAGAACGATTTTTTTTGTGTTGATGATGCCGAATTTGAAATGCTGGGTTTTTTCAGACAGATGGGTCATATATGGTCACAGGGTAAAATACCTTTAATTGTTGATTCGATGTATTTTGGCGGTAATGAAGTGATTGATTTAGATAGAGGAATTTTTTTGCCGCAAAATATTCTCGTTTCTCTCATTACTTCCAAGTTTGATGATATTCAGTTACCTGGACGGGTATTAGCTTTCATTAATATTGTATTAGTATGCCTTTCGTCTTTGTCTATTGCTAAAACGTTCAAACTGCAAAATTGTTATGCTTATGCATTTGCTAGTTTAGCTGTGATTCAGCCAATTTTTCTTTATCAGTATTTAGGTGCATGGTGGAATGCAGCTAGTGGGCAGGCTTGGGCCATGGTTTCTATTGCCACTTTTTTGTTACTTCTAAATCATTTTTCTAAAACAAATATTGTTTTAAATTTTATTTCAGTCATTTTTTTGTTAGCAGCTGGCTGGCCACATGGTGTCATCGGTTACGTTGTTTTTGTTGTAGTCAGTGTAGCTTATCAACTGAAACAATCTAATGGATTGCAAAAAGCATTTTATTTAAGTTTACCTACCGTTTTGGCTTTTATTTTTGCTTTTCCTATTTATTCTGAATATATTTTTTCTCATGAGTTAATTAACCGAGTTAGTGGATTTGATAACCAAAATAAAGCTTTTATACCGTCTTGGGCAACAATCATTATGGGTTTTTTCCCTACATTTTATGATTACATGACTTATTTTAGCTATAAATTAATACTCATTCCTTTAGGTTTTTCAACTTTATTCGTACCAATAGTTTTTTTTTACTACAATGTGAAATCATTATGGCAAAAAAATGACAATTTAAAAATATTTTTGACTTTAATGATTGCGTTTTTTGTTTTGTCACAAATGCCCAGTCAGTTTGGACCTTTTCGCTGGCCTTTTCGCTTTTTACCTTTTCTAAGTTTATTTGAGTGTTTAGCTGTATTCTATATTTTGCAATTTGCTCAAGGTATAAATGAGAAAGGTATAAAATTAAATAAAAAAATTTCTTTTGTTTTATACATTATCTTGGGCTGTTTTTTTCTTGGATTACCTTTTTATGCCGGATTTGATACATTCGCGCTGATTTTATGTTTTATATTAATTTTATTTTTATTGGAGCGCGATTCATTTTTTTTAAATAAAAGTATTTTGGCAAATTTGAATAAGAAATATTTGTGTTTTATTCTTTTATCGTCAATATTTGTTTTTTTTAATTCTTGGAATCTCCATCCTATTTTTGTTGTGTTGCAGATTTTTTCAATTTGGTTACTTTTATTGAGCCCTATGTTTATAAAGAGAAAAAGCTCATTTTCAATGGTAGGGTTAAGTTTATTAATACTATTAATTATATTAAATGGATTGCCAACTTTGGGTGGCTATTATTCGAGACATACTGATTTAGCAGAGCAAATTAGTTTACCTAAAAATGTCAATTTGGAAGGCTATGTTTTATCGCTTCCAGATAATACTAATTTAAAACAGATTAGACAATTTAATGATATTGCTTCTGCTCTGTTTGGTTTTTATGGTATTAAATCAATAAATGGTTATACTCCGGTTGGTAATAAAAGATTAGATAAGATTCTGCCTGCAAATAAAACTTCGCATGGTATTTTCAAGCCTGAGATGTCTTTAAAGAATATTTTGCAATTATCTGACAAATCTCATGTTTGTCAGGCTGAGTTGATGCGTATTAGCACAATTATTGTAGATGAAGCTAAATATTCTGCTTTTAGTTCTCAGTTTAAGCAATGTGGATACACTGTGGTTCAATTTGCAGGAAGTAGGCATGATCTTTATGTTTCTTTACCGTTAGACAAAACTATAGGATGGAACAGAAATTCTCCTTTTGTATTTCCTAATATTGCGGGCGTTAATGTTTTATCACATCAGAATAATATTGATTTAATTAGAATCCCAGAACATAAAGAGGTGTTAACTCTTATTTTTCCTCGCTTATGGTGGTTTGGTTATACTGCAAAAATTAACGATCACTCTTTACCTGTTGTTGCGGATGATTCAGGATCTTTAGTGCAAGTTTCAGTCCCACCACAATGGAATGGTGTGTTAAAGCTTAGTTATTTTCCTGTTACTTGGCGCTATGTTTGGGTTTTACCTTTGGTTGCCATGTTTGCGCTAATTTTATTATTGATATTTAATAGAGATATGAAATTTAGGTAGAATATTGAATTTTTGTTAGAATTTAATATTCTGATATATATTAAAAGCTGGATAATACGTTTTTAATGTTTAAATGCACTTTATATTTTGATGTAAAGTGCATTTTTTCTTTTAATTTTTTTGGATATTAAACTATCAATTAACAACTTAATTTTAATATTGTTGGAAATAAATTTAAGTTATTAGTTTGATTTTTGGTTATAAATATGTAATCTATTTAAATAAATCATATATTTATATAATAAGTTCTTAATAATTAGTGTCAATAACATCAAATTCTGTTTTTAATTATTCTTTTTTGTCAATGAAAATCATGTTTGTTAAGCTATAATCCTTTCTTTTAAAGAATATGTGTAAGGGTATGTTTATGAAAGCAGTTAGGGAAATGGTAGAGGCTGAATTGGATACTTTTGTTCAGCTGCGTCATGATATTCATCAACACCCTGAGCTGGCTTTTGCTGAAAATCGCACCAGTGATCTGGTTGCTGGTATGTTGGAGCAATGGGGTTATCAAGTTGAGCGAGGAATTGGGGGCACCGGTTTAGTTGCCCAGCTTCGTGTTGGTGATGGTTCAAAGAGTGTTGGTATTCGTGCTGATATGGATGCGCTTCCGATTCTGGAAGAAAGTGGTGTGACGCATTCGAGTAAACATGAAGGGAAGATGCATGCCTGTGGTCATGATGGGCATACGACGATGTTGTTGGCAGCAGCGAAAGTGCTGGCAAGTAGAAAGGCGTTTAATGGAACGCTGAATTTGATTTTTCAGCCGGCTGAAGAGTATGGTAAATCGGGTAGCGGCGCAATGCAGATGATTGCTGACGGCCTTTTTGAAAAATATCCGTGTGATGCGGTATATGGTATGCACAATATGCCTGGTTATCCTCAGGGTGAATTGCATTTTTATGATGGCTGGATGATGGCTTCTTCTGATGTGGCTACGATTACGGTTAAAGGGGTAGGTGGTCACGGGGCGAAACCGCATAATACGCACGACCCTATTGTGGCTGCTTCTTCTATTGTGATGGCTTTGCAGACGATTGTGTCTCGTAATGTAAATCCGCTTGATTCGGCGGTTGTGACTGTGGGTATGTTCCATGCAGGGGTGGCCAATAATGTAATACCGGAACAAGCTGAATTAAAGCTGACTGTGCGTTGTTTTAAGCCGGAAGTACGTAAGATGTTGCAGGAGCGTATTGAGGCTATAGCTCAGGCTCAGGCACAAAGTTTTAATGTAGTGGCTTCTGTGGATTATCAACATGGTTATGCGCCTGTATTTAACACGAGTAAAGAAACACAATTTGCCCGTGATGTTGCCCGTGCTGTGGTTGCGGAAGAAGATATTGTTGACCAGACGCAACCTATGGCAGGTAGTGAAGATTTTGCGTTTATGCTGGAAAAGTGTCCGGGAAGTTATTTATTTATTGGTAATGGTCTGAAGGAAAAGGATGCTGCTTCTGGTTTTGATCTGCATAATCCTTATTATGATTTCAATGACAAGAATATTGCTATTGGTGCCACTTACTGGGTGGCGCTGGCAGAACGATTTTTAAAATAATTCTGTTTTGATTTTTTATTTTATCAGGGAGTTTTGATATGAATACAGGCCAAGAGGCTGTTGAACACAAGAAGCCACCGGCGAAAGCGATAGCTGCGGCAGTAGCGGGTAATGCACTAGAATTTTACGATTTTATTATTTATTCGTTTTTCTCTGTTTATATTGCAAAGTCTTTTTTTCCAAATGATGATAAATTTATCAGCTTGCTGACTGCTGTGGCTGTTTATGGTGTAGGTTTTTTTACTCGTCCTCTTGGTGGACTGTTAATTGGTACTTATGCAGATAAAAAAGGGCGAAGAGCGGCCATGATTTTAACGGTAACGTTAATAACGATTGGTACGCTGGGACTGGCTGCTACGCCTAGTTATGAAAGTATCGGTATTGCTGCACCAATTATTGTGCTGTTGGCTCGTCTAGTACAAGGTTTGGCGCTAGGTGGAGAGGTTGGTCCGGCTTCGTCTATGCTTATCGAATCAGCGCCTCCTAATCAACGCGCTTTTTATGCCAGCTGGCAAATGGCTAGTCAGGGTATTGCAGTGGCTGTAGGCGGAGTGGTGGGTTATGTTGTTTCTGCTACACTGAGTTCCGAGCAGTTGGCTAGTTGGGGATGGCGTATACCATTTCTGGTGAGTCTGGCATTAATTCCGATTGCCGTTTATATTCGCCGTGCTTTACCGGAAACTTTGGAAAAACCAGCCTATCATAGTGATTCTCAGATAATAAAGATAATATTCACGCGTTATCGAAAAGAGGTTATTCTGGGTATTTTAGCTTTGATGTCGACTGCTATTACGGCTCAGGTTGGCAATTATATGACTACTTTTGCTATTAATACGCTTGAGTTGAATCCGGCAGTTGCTCAAATTAGTACTGTTTTGGGCGGGGTAATGATGTTTCTGTTTTCTCTGCTAGCCGGTTTTCTGGCTGATAAATATGGGCGCAAAAGTATTATGCTCTGGCCACGTGTGGCTTTGATGTTGCTGATTGTGCCAATGTTTTATATGTTGGTAAAAACTGAAAGTGTGGCAATGTTGTTGCTGGTGACGATGACAGTTACGTTGTTAACAGGAATGAGTGGTGCCAGTAGTTTGGTGGCAATTCCAGAAATGATGCCGATTGCGTTGCGCGCAACGGGTGTATCGTTAATTTATGCGATTGGCGTGACATTGTTCGGAGGTACGGCGCAGTTTGTGTTAACCTGGTTAATAGAGCATTTTGGTGCAGTCTCCCCTGCTTATTATGTGGTGGTTACCAGTGTATTTTCTATCATAGCGATGTTGATGATGCCAGAAACGCGCCATGTTAATGTAAAAGATTGATGGGAATTGATCTGATATAAAAAAGCCAGCAATTACTGCTGGCTTTTTTACGAGTTGATTTAAATTAGGCGTTTAACCACATCAACTACTTGCTCAACGGTAAAGCCAAATTCTTTGAAGAGTTGCTCTGCAGGCGCAGATTCACCAAAGCGGTTGATGCCGATAATGGCTCCATTGTTGCCTACGTATTTGTACCAAGAATCACTGACGCCAGCTTCTATGGCAATACGAGGTATGCCGGCTGGTAAGACACTGTCGCGATATGCTTTATCTTGCCTGTCGAAGATATTGGTATTGGGCATAGAGACAACGGTAGTGCCTATGCCCATTTCGGCTAGTTTGCTTTGCGCATTAATGGCTAGTTCAACTTCGGAACCAGTGGCAATCAGTACGGCCTGTGTTGTTTTTTCATTTGCGGTTTTTAACACGTATCCGCCACGGCGTATATCTGCTAGCTGCTGGCTGGTTCTTGGCATAAAAGGTAATCCCTGACGGCTGAAAATTAAGCAGCTTGGGTGGTTTTCAGCAGCTACGGCATCAGCCCAGGCCACCAATGATTCTGCGCTGTCGCACGGACGCCATACACTCATATTCGGAATGAGGCGTAAGGTAGCGATTTGTTCCACAGGTTGGTGTGTAGGGCCGTCCTCTCCTAAGCCAATTGAGTCGTGAGTAAATACGAATACCGGATTGATACGCATCAGTGCTGCCATGCGCAGGGCATTACGTGCATATTCGCTGAACATTAGGAAGGTGGCGCCAAACGGCTTGATGCCGCCGTGTAGGCTGAGGCCATTCATGATGGCAGCCATACCAAATTCGCGCACGCCATAGTGAATATAATTGCCGCTATCTGAGGGCGTTATAGAGGTACTGCCGGACCAGTCGGTCAGGTTTGAGGGTGTAAGATCTGCAGAACCACCAACTAATTCTGGCAGAATCTCTGCCAGAATTTCGATACTGTTCTGACTGGCTTTGCGAGTAGCAACTTTTTCAGCTTTGTTGCATATGTCGTTCAAGGCTTTTTGTACATGGGCGTCGTAATTTTCTGGCAGTTTGCTATCCATACGGCGCATGAATTCTGTAGCTTCGGCCGGATATTGCTGCTGGTAACGGCTAAATAAATCTTGCCAGTCCTGCTCCAGTTTTGCGCCGGCTGCTGCTGCATTCCAATCGTCGTAGATTTCCTGTGGAATGGTAAAGGGCGCATGTGTCCAGTTAAGGGCTGTCCGTGTAGCGGCAATTTCTTCGGCACCTAGTGGGGCGCCGTGGGTTTTATGGCTACCCTCTTTATTAGCTGCACCTTTTCCGATTTTGGTTTTGCAACATATGATAGATGGTTTATCAGTTTCGGCTTTGGCGGCGGTGATGGCTGCGCGGATGGCGACTTCATCATGGCCGTCTACATTGGCCACGGTGTGCCAGCTGTAAGCAGCAAAGCGTTCAGGAATGTTTTCGCTAAACCAGTTGTCTACTTTGCCATCAATGGAAATGTTATTGTCATCATATAAAACAATTAGTTTGCCTAGTTTGAGGGTGCCGGCCAGTGAACATACTTCGTGAGAGATACCTTCCATTAAGCAGCCATCACCGACGAAAACGTAGGTGTAATGATCCATGATGTTGAAGCCGGGTTTGTTGAATCGGGCTGCCAGAATTTTTTCGGCTAATGCCATACCAACTGCATTACCGATGCCCTGTCCCAGAGGACCAGTGGTGGTTTCGACGCCATCAGTGTAGCCATACTCGGGGTGGCCGGGTGTTTTGCTATGCAGCTGACGAAAGTTTTTCAGGTCTTCTATGCTGAGGTTGTAGCCGCTCAGATGCAGCAGGCTGTACAGCAACATGGAGGCGTGGCCATTGGATAAAATGAAGCGGTCACGGTTGTAGAATTTAGGATTTGCCGGGTTGTGTTGCAGGAATTCGCGCCACAGTACAGTTGCCATTTCGGCCATGCCCATTGGTGCACCAGGGTGGCCGGAGTTAGCCTGTTGAATTGCGTCCATTGCTAGAAAGCGAATTGCGTTAGCCAGATGTGATGCCATGAAGTTGCCTTTTGATGAAGGGTGACAGCTGCCTGAATCAGCTTTGTTTTAGTAAGGTTCTAAACCTTGTTGTATGGGACAGGGTTTATCCGGTATGAATTATCCTGAATCTGTGCAAACCTTTCAAGGAAAGTATATTTTTTATGTTTGGTTTGTGGTGGGTTGTTTGGGTATTTGTGCTATATGAATTACTGAATGGGTATAAAAATAATATTTGCATAAATGTTATTTGTGTTTTATGCTTTTGGCACATTCTGAATGTAAGGATGTGCTCAATTCTTCAAGTGGATATTCAGGGGAGAAACAAATGCGGAAGATGATTGTGCTGCTGACATTATTGTTGGCTATGGTTTCGGCGCGGGCGGCGGTAAATATTAATTCTGCTACAGCGCAGCAGCTACAATCCTTACCGCATATTGGAGCGGTAAAAGCGCAGGCAATTGTGGAATATCGGAATGAACATGGTCCTTTTGTTTCTACAGCAGATATTATGAAGGTGAAAGGTATAGGTAAAGCTACTTATGAAAAGTTACGGTATGAAATTAGTGTGAGCGGTAGTAGTGCTCAGCCTGCTGAATTCTCTTCTGCATCTGGCCAGCGTCGTGCCCGTCCGGCTACTGCTGGAAAATAAAATAATTATTTGCTAATACGGGTAGTTAATCGCTGAAGATATTGGCTTTGATATGGTGGTAAAAATTCTCCGCCTGTGCTGAGAGTTTTCGTTCTTTGTGTTTTATCAGATATATGGATCGTTCCAGATTCATGTCTTGTACGTCTTTGACGACCAGATTATTGTGCTCAAACTGAAATAAGGTCAGTCTGGGCACAAGTCCAATGCCATAGTTTGCTGCAACCAGCCCCATCATGGTGGTGAGTTGACTGACTTCAACTACATAATTAATTCCAAATAAATCAACGATTTTATCGACATAGTGGCGTATGCTGGTGCCTTTGGTGAAGCCTATCATGTCGTATTCCAGTAGATCTTTGAGTTGGATATTGTCTTTGCACGCCAGTGGATGGTTTATATGACAAATAAGATGAAATTTATCTGAAAAAAGAAATTCAGATGATATTTCTGTTAAAGACGGGGATTTGGCGGTTAAGGCCAGCTCGGCGTGTCCTTGTAATAAAGCTTGTAGGCATAAGTCCCATTGTGTGTCTAACAGTTCGACTTTGATGTTGGCATGCTGGTGATGAAAGGTGGCCAGCAGCTGCGACACCCATTGCACGACGATGGAGGGCATGACAGCGAGTATTAGTTTTTCCTGATAGGCATTGGCATGAGAACGTATTTCTTTGGTTGTCCGTTCGTAAGCAAACATGAGTTCACGTGCCAGTTTGATGAAGTGGATACCGTTTTCATTTAGGTGAACTTTGCGGGTATCTCTGTCAAACAGGCGGTAGCCGATTTCCTGTTCTAAATTAGCTATAAGGCTACTGAACGCAGGCTGAGATAAATGAATTTTCTGTGCGGCCCGAGTGAAATTGTCTTCTTCAACCAATGCGAGAAAAGCTTTTATCTGTTTAATTGATATATTCATTTATCATTAATTGCCGGTTTTTATTTTTATCATTTTCTACGATAGCATATTTTCTGCAAAGTTTATTATTTTTTTATCAATGTTTTTTAAAGCGGATTTGATTAATCGATTTTCTTTATTAATCCATCTTTTTAATCGATTAGACAGGGTGGGTCGTTATGGTGAGAATGCTGCATTGTTGGATATTGATTCTTTTTTTTATTAATAACGACCCAAAAAGGGGACTTTTATGCTGGCTTTAATAGGCATATTAACTATTGCAACTTTGCTGTTTTGTATTATGAGCAAGCGGCTATCGCCGATTGTCGCTTTAATTACGATTCCGATTCTGGGAGCGGTGGTTGCGCTTTATGCTGTGCCATTGTTTGGTGGTGGTCAGGAAATTGTGCCACATTACACCACGATTCCTAAGATGGTGGTGGCGGGGATTGCGAAACTGGCACCGATGGCGGCTATGTTTGTGTTTGCCATTATTTTCTTTGGTGTGGTAAGCGATGCGGGGATGTTTGATCCGATTATTGCCAAAATTCTAAAGGTTGTCGGTACCAGTCCGAAGAAAATCATTATCGGTACGGGTGTGCTGGCGCTGATTGCGCATTTGGATGGTAATGGTGCGGTGACTTTTCTGATTACTGTGCCGGCGATGCTGCCTTTATATGACAAGTTGGGCATCGATAAAAGAATTCTGGCCGGTATTACGGCATTGAGTGCAGGTGTAAATTTTCTGCCTTGGACGGGGCCGATGATTCGCGCTGCGGCTGCTTTGGATGTATCGACGCATGATTTGTTTACGCCTTTGATTCCTGCACAGATTTGCGGTTTGGCATTCATGGTATTTATGGGATGGTACTGGGGTCGTAAGGAAGAACGGCGTTTGGGGCTGGCTGGAGCTACAGCCAGTGCTGGTGGTGATGAAAATGCGGTAACGCATTTTGCGCCTAAAGAGCTGACTGAGGAAGAACGCAAACTGCGTCGTCCGCATTTATTCTGGCCGAATATTATTCTGGTGGTTTTGGTGATTACCGGTATGGTGGCCACTAAGATTCCGCCGGTTGTTATTTTTATGGTGGCCTGCTGTATTGCGCTGACGCTGAATTACCGTAAACCGGCTGAGCAATCTGCGCGAATTAATGCGCATGCTAAGGGTGCGCTGATGATGGCTTCGATTTTGTTTGCGGCAGGTGTGTTCACGGGCATTATGGGTGAATCCGGCATGCTTAAGGCGATGGCGGTTTCTGCTGGTCATTTTGTGCCTGATGCGCTTTCTTCTCATATTCCGTTTATTGTCAGTCTGATTGCGATGCCGCTGAGTCTGGTATTTGATCCTGATTCTTATTATTTCGGCATTATGCCGGTAGTGGCGAATATTGGCGGTTTCCCGCCGATTGAGGTGGCACAGGCTTCTTTGCTGGGACAGATGACTACAGGTTTTCCGGTAAGTCCGCTGACGCCTGCTACTTTTCTCTTATGCAGTCTGTGTGGTGTGGATCTGGCCGATCATCAGAGATTCAGTATTCCGGTTTTGTGGCTGGCTTCAATTGTGATGGCGATTGGTGCAGTGGTGACGGGTGTATTCCCGCTGTAAAAGGCTGTTTGTAAATTATTGTGTGTAATGAGGTATGGATGATGAAAAAAATCAGAATTGGTTGCGGTGCCGGATATGCCGGCGACCGGATTGAGCCGGCAGTTGAGCTGGCTGAAAAAGGGAATATTCAATATCTGGTGTTTGAATGTTTGGCTGAGCGGACGATTGCGATTGGTCAGCGCCAGAAAAAACACAATCCGGATGCTGGTTTTAATGAATTGCTGGGTGCACGCATGCGGGCGGTATTGCCAGCCTGTCTGGAAAAAGGCATTAGGATTGTGACCAATATGGGTTCGGCCAATCCACGGGCTGCTGCGAAGTTAACTGCTGAAATTGCGCGTTCGCTGGGTGCTAAAAATCTGAAAATTGCAATTATTGAAGGTGATGATGTTTTTGAACAGGTTATGCAGCAGGATTTGCTGCTGGATGAACAGCAAAAACCGGTTTCGCAATGTGGTAAGAAAATTGTATCCGCCAACGCCTATATTGGTGCGGAACCAATGGTGCAGGCGCTGGCTAACGGGGCGGATATTGTGATTGCCGGCCGTGTTTCTGACCCGTCTTTATTCTTGTCTATTATGATGCATGAGTTTCAATGGGCAGCGGATGATTGGGCGCATCTGGGTAAAGGCACGATTCTGGGACATTTGTTGGAATGTGCCGGCCAAATTACCGGTGGCTATTTTGCTGACCCAGGCTATCGTGATGTACCTGATCTGGCACGTTTAGGCTTTCCAATTGCTGAAATCAGTGCGGATGGTGATGCGGTGATTACTAAAGTTGAAGGTTCTGGCGGTATGGTGACGCCTGATACTTGTAAAGAACAGATGCTGTATGAAATTCACCGGCCGGATGAGTATAAAACGCCGGATGTGACTGCTGATTTCAGTCAGGTAACGTTTACTCAGGTGGGTAAGGATCGTGTGGCGGTATCAGGCGGCACCGGCCGTGCGCGTCCAGAAACGTTGAAGGTGTCTGTGGGTTATGAGGATGGCTTTATTGGTGAAGGTGAAATGAGCTATGCCGGCCCTGGTGCGGTTGAGCGTGGTCGTTTGGCTTTGGACATTGTGAAAGAACGTTTTGCGATTACTGGTGTGCAGCCACAAGAGGTTCGTTTCGATTTAATCGGAGTGGATTCGTTGCATGGGGCGACGTTGTCTCGGAATAGTCAGCCTTACGAGGTGCGTGTACGTGTGGCCGGCCGTTTTGAAACGAAAGCTGCTGCTGCGGTGGTGGGTAATGAAGTGGAAGCTTTGTATACCAATGGTCCTGCTGGCGGTGGTGGTGCAATGAAGTCTGTCAAAGAAATTGTGGCGATGGATTCTACTTATATTCCGCGTAATCTGGTGACAACCAGCATTGACTATCTGGAGGTTTGATAATGAAGCTACGTGAAATTGCACACTCTCGTACTGGTGATAAGGGCAATACTTCTAATATTTCGGTAATTGCTTATCAACCTGAAGACTTTGAGCGTCTGAAAGCGGCTGTTACACCGGAAAAGGTGAAAGCGTTTTTTGCTGACGTTGTGACTGGTGAGGTGGTGCGCTATGAGCTGCCAAATATTGGTGCGCTGAATTTTGTGATGTATGGCGCGCTGGGTGGCGGGGTGACCCGTTCTCTGGCTCATGATATGCATGGCAAAGGGCTAAGCGCCGCAATTCTAGATATGGATATTGAGTAATTGCTAAATGGCTGGCGGTAGCTGTGGGCACTGCCGGCCGACAAGACGATATGTCCTGATGTGCATGTAGGCTGGAAGGGTAGTTGCTTTTTGTCTGGATTTTGGTTTGTCTCAGGTTAGAAAAATATGAAAACGAAACAGCTCAGTTTGGCAGATGTGAAAAATCATCTGTGGGATGGCATGACAATTATGTTTGGCGGTTTTATGGGTATAGGTACGCCTGCCAGATTAGTACAGGCCATTCTGGATGCAGGGGTGAAAGATTTAACGATTATTGGCAATGACACGGCATTTGTGGAAACCGGTGTAGGGCCGTTGATTACGCATAATCGGGTGAAAAAAGTAATTACTTCCCACATTGGTACCAATCCGGAAACTGGTAAAAAAATGATTGCCGGCGAGATTGAGGTGGAGCTGGTGCCGCAGGGTACTTTGGCTGAGCGTATTCGCGCAGCCGGTGCTGGTCTGGGCGGAGTGCTGACGCCAACAGGGCTGGGAACGGTGGTTGAGGAAGGTAAGCAGAAAATTGAGGTGAATGGGCGCGAGTTTCTGCTGGAACTGCCTCTGGAGGCTGACTTGGCTATTGTGGAAGCCAAAACGGCCGATAAGCTGGGTAATTTGGTGTATGAGCTGGCGGCGCAGAATTTCAATCCGCTGGTTGCTCTGGCAGCGAAAACGGTAATTGTGGAAGCGAATAACGTGGTTGAAGTAGGCGCAATTACACCAGATGCAGCGATTACGCCAGCAGCACTGATTGATTATATTGTTTATCCAGCATAGGGGATTATTGCCATGAATGCAAAAGAGCTGATTGCACGCAGAATTGCGCTGGAATTTAATGACGGTGATGTGGTGAATCTGGGGATTGGTCTGCCGACACAGGTGGCCAATTATGTGCCGGAAGATGTTCATATTACCTTACAGTCTGAAAATGGTTTTCTGGGTCTGGCAGCATTTAATCCAGATGAAGCCAATCCGAATATGGTGAATGCTGGGGGGCAGCCGTGTGGTATTGCAGCTGGTGGCTGTACTTTTGACAGTGCGTTTTCATTTGCGCTGATTCGCGGCGGCCATGTGGATGCCTGTGTGCTGGGTGGTCTGGAAGTGGATCAGGAAGCCAGTCTAGCCAATTGGATGGTACCTGGCAAAATGGTGCCGGGCATGGGAGGAGCGATGGATTTGGTTACCGGAGCTCGTCGTGTGATTATCGGTATGGAACACTGCACGAAGAACGGTGAATCGAAGATTCTGAAAAAATGTAGTCTGCCGCTGACAGCTAAAAACAAGGTAAATCTGATTGTTACTGAGCTGGCGGTGTTTGCTTTTGACGATGGGCAGCTGGTGTTGCAGGAGCATGCGCCGGGCGTTGATTTGGAAACGATTAAGGCCAAAACACAGGCTGAATTTATGGTTGCAGAAAATTTCTGCGAAATGACAATCAGCCAGCGAGGTTTGTAAAACGGGCAGTTGTCAGGTTAAGGAGTAGATATGGAACATGCGGTAATTGTTAGTGCAGCGCGTACACCAGTAGGCAGTTTCAATGGTTCGCTGGCCAGTGTGGGTACGGTGGATTTAGGCAGATTAGTGATTGCAGAATCGATTAGTCGTGCCGGTGTCGATGCGGGGCTGGTTGATGAAGTTGTGATGGGTAACGTGTTGCAGGCAGGACTGGGACAAAATCCGGCACGGCAGGCAGCACTGGCAGCTGGGCTGAATGATACGGTACCGGCTTATACGGTAAATAAAGTATGCGGTTCTGGCCTGAAAACGGTGGCTTTGGCGGCACAGGCTATTGCAGCTAAAGATGCAGAAGTGGTTATTGCGGGTGGTATGGAAAATATGAGCCGTGCACCGTATCTGCTGGACAGTGGAGCACGCTGGGGCTTTCGTATGGGCAATCAGCAGGTAATTGATACGATGGTTCATGATGGTCTGACTTGTGCGACCAATCATTATCATATGGGTATTACTGCTGAAAATATCGCACAAAAATATCAGATTAGCCGGCAGGAGCAGGACGAGCTGGCTTTACGTTCGCAGCAGCTGGCGGCACAGGCTGTGGCTGCTGGTGTGTTCGACGCTGAAATTGTGCCGGTGACGATTAAGTCGCGTAAGGGTGAAGTGGTGTTTGCTCGTGATGAGTATCCGCGTGCAGAAGCAACCGCTGAGGGGCTGGCTAAGTTAAAACCAGCTTTCCGCACCGATGGTACGGTGACGGCGGGTAATTCATCTGGTATTAATGATGGTGCGGCAGCAGTGATGGTGATGGCGGAAAGTAAAGCCAGAGAGCTGGGTTTGCAACCGCTAGCGCGTATTCGCAGCTATGCCAGTGCCGGTGTTGATCCTGCGCTGATGGGGCTTGGGCCAGTGCCGGCGACACAGAAAGCTTTACAGAAAGCTGGTCTGTCTCTGGCAGATATTGATCTGATCGAGGCTAATGAGGCTTTTGCTGCGCAGTTTCTCGGGGTTGGGCGTGAGTTGAACTTTGATATGGATAAAACCAATGTTCATGGTGGGGCAATTGCACTTGGTCACCCCATTGGTGCCAGTGGTACACGTATTCTGGTAAGCCTGCTGTATGGTTTGCGTAAACGTGATGTACAGCTAGGTTTGGCTACGCTGTGTATTGGCGGCGGTCAGGGTATTGCCATGATAGTGGAACGGATGTGATGTTGTCGCAATTGTGTTAGCAAGGAATGGAATATGTGAGCCATGTAATACTGATGTGTTATGTGGCTTGTTTTTTGTCAGAAACTATACCAGTTGATATGGTGTAACTTGGTATTTTAATTTTTATCTTCAATCATTTGCAGAATGTCGGCTTCTGTCATGTTTTGGGTTTGATTGGCGAAGGTGTAGCAGTCAGGTTTGTTGTCTATATACACTTGTAGGTTGAAGTCCAGTGGCAGGGGTGGTTTGAAAATCCATGCAGCTATGTAATATTGGCCGCTGTGTTTTAATCGGTAGTAAAGATGGGTGCCGCATGCTGAACAGAATGCCCGTTCTGCCCATTCTGATGATTGATAATGAGTAATCAGCTCTTTGTTGTGAAAGTGAATTTTGCCAGTATGCATGATGGTCATTAATGGACCAGCATTCCATTGGCGGCAGGTATGGCAGTGGCAGGCACTCATGGAATAATTTTCCAGTTCAAGGGAAAAAGTAATTTTTCCACACAAACATGAAGCAGTGTGATTTGCCATGTATGGACTCCGATAGAAGATGTAAAGTGTAGTAGACGGCAGCTGTTAGGCTTTATGTCTGACTACTGCTGTCTGTAGGCTTTGGTTATGTTTTTATATTGCTACTGACTACACTTTTAGATGGAAGCGATATATAAGGAGATGATGCACACGACGCCTACTCCCCAAATGCAGGAGCGGGCAAAGGGTTTATCTTTGATGTAGCAATATAGGTAACCTAGCCGGCTGAGTATGAATAGAACGCTCCAGTAATTAATAGTGAGCTGAGCAGCCTTGCCAGTGGCATGAGCTATGATAACCGCAGCGGCAAAGGGGGCAAAAATTTCGTAACCATTCTGTTGCGCTGCATTGGCGCGAGCAGCTTTGCCATACGCTCTAGCCAGAAATGCGCGCGGTTGATGATTGTCGTCGGCAATGAAACCACCGCTTTTTTTTGCATAAAAGGCGGTAATCCATGGCAGTAGCATGGCTATGAAAACACACCAGTAGGCAAGGGTCATGATGTTATCCTGTTGAGTATGCTTATGTGCTGGGTTGATAATGGTATTAACTATATTAAGGGTATATTTGCTTTCGGTTTTATCCGGTTCTGACTTTACCCTGAATTTAAATTATAAGATAATTCAAAGTTTTTCAAGTTTTTTGTGTTTGATAACTATTTTTATGTGTTTGTTGCGCTGATGAGGTGGTCGTCGGGCGGTTTTGAATGGTAAGGCGATTTTGTCGGCGATTTTTGTTTCGGGAACTCTACCATGTTGTTTAAAAAGTTGGCTGACCAGAATGTGTCGGGCAAGACTGTTGTTATTCGGGTGGATATGAATGTGCCGGTAAAGGATGGTGTGATTGCAGATGATACGCGCATTCGTGCTTCGCTGGCTTCAATCCGTTTTTGTTTGCAGCAAGGGGCTGCTGTGGTGGTATTGACGCATCTGGGGCGTCCGAAAGCTGGAGCACCGAAGCCGGAAGACAGTGTGGCGCCGGTAGCACAACGTCTAGGCGAGCTGCTGGGGCAAGAAGTCAGGGTAGTGGAAGATTGGCGTGAGCATAAACCACAGTTACAGGCGGGAGAGGTGGTGATGCTGCCTAATGTGCGCCTGAATGTTGGTGAAAAAGAAAATGACTCAGCTCTGGCTGCGGCTTATGCTGCGCTGGGTGATGTGTATGTAAATGATGCGTTTGGGACGGCACACCGAGCTGAAGCTTCTACTGTAGCGGTAGCCGCGGTGGCGGGTATGGCCTGTGCTGGTATGCTGTTGACTGCTGAGCTAGATGCGCTGTCACAAGCGTTGCAAAATCCCCAAACACCGGTTGTTGCGATTGTGGGTGGCAGTAAGGTATCGACTAAACTGACGATTCTGGAGAGTTTGGCTGATAAAGTGGACCATTTGATTGTTGGCGGTGGGATTGCCAATACTTTTTTGCTGGCACAAGGCTTGCCAGTGGGACAGTCGCTGGCGGAATCGGAGCTAGTAAACAGTGCGCGGCAGATTCTGGACAAAATTGCGGCTAAGGGCGGGGATATTCCGCTACCCACTGATGTTGTAGTGGCAAAACGCTTTGCGGCAGATGCGCCGGCTGAAATCAAAAATGTGGCAGATGTGGCGGCGGATGATATGATTTTGGATATTGGCCCGCAGTCGGCACAAAGGCTGGCACAGATGCTCAAATCGGCCAGAACAATTGTTTGGAACGGCCCAGTAGGGGTGTTTGAGTTTGCTTCGTTTGCGCATGGTACTGAGGTGCTGGCTGAGGCAATTGCGGCTAGTGAAGCTTTTTCAATTGCCGGTGGCGGCGATACGCTGGCGGCGATTGCTCAGTTTGGTGTCAAGGATGATATTAGTTATATCAGTACTGGTGGTGGTGCATTTTTGGAGTTTTTGGAGGGTAAGACTTTGCCAGCTGTGGCTGCGTTAACTGCCCGTGTGTAGGTTGGAATAATTCTGCCGGTACTGCTCTGGTATCTATGATGATGGCGAAACCGCTACTAATAGCGGTTTCGCTTTTTTTATGGCCGTAAGTCCGGCTGTTAGGACTACTCTGATGTGATGATAAAGAATGAGATTATGGATTTGTTTGGATTTGAATGAGTGCCGACGCAGGCAGAAAGCAGAATTTTTTTCAAAATGCGCACTTTTTTAATTTTTTGCTTGGTCTGTTTTTACTTATCAACTATAGCCTGAATGTTAATTTTTTGACAATGGCTTATTTTCAAGTTAATAATAATGCTGTTTTGTTAATTTTATTTTAATTTTGTTTGTTTAAGTCATTTAATTTCATTGATTTATAAATAATTATTTCAAATATTGGTATTGATTGCTGGCTGACGGGCAGGGTGGAAGCTTTGCGTGTTGGGTGGCAATTTTTATTCACACACTTCAGGTTAGGAGTAGTTGATGTCTGGTTCTTCAGGTGGTTGCTGGCGTTGTTTACCTCGCTGGCTGCTGGTATTGATTTTACTGGCAAGTGGTCTGGCGCTGGGCTATGGCGGGATTGTGCTGCTGATGCAGGGCGGATCCATTTATTATCTGCTGGCCGGTATTGCTTATCTGGTGCTGGCGGTGCTGGTAGCTAAGCGTAAGTCTTGTATGGCTTTAGTTTCACTGCTGATTTTTGTGGCAACGTTTATCTGGGCATTGGTTGATGCGCCGGAGCTGACTTTCTGGCCGCTATTGTCGCGACTGGTGGTGCCGGCTCTGCTGCTGATGATGACTTTCTGGTCAGGCAGTGGTTATTCTGGTGTTTCGACTGGGGCGCGCCGTTTCTACAATTGGGGCGGAGCAGTTATTTTCCTAGCGTTGCTGGCTACGCTGATTGCGGCATATTTTCCTCATGGTGAGATTCGTAATCAGGTCGCCATTAGCGAGAATGCAGCTGCTGCTCAGGTAAGTGCGCGTAATCCAGCTGATTGGGCATTTTTTGGCCGTAATCAGCATGGGACACGTTTTGCGCCTTATACCCAAATTAATCCGGATAATGTACGTAATCTACAGGTGGCATGGACGTTCCATACCGGCCGCCGTACCAGTGGCAAGGCAATTGGTGTGGATGAAAATACGCCGTTGCAGATTGGTGACAAGCTGTATTCGTGTACGCCGGAAAATCTGGTTTCGGCCATTGATGCGGATACGGGTAAGCTGATCTGGCGCTTTGACCCGAAAGCGCGTACAGCCGAACATGTGACCTGTCGCGGTGTTGGCTATTATGATATGGATAAGGACGAAAGTCTGACTACAGCAGAGAAAGCAGCCTATACTGAGCCTGTATGCCGCCGCCGTATTGTGGTTTCTACTGTTGATGCGCGTTTATTTACGCTGGATGCGGATAAAGGAACGTTGTGCCCAGGTTTCGGTAATAAAGGCTATGTGGACCTGAAAACGTATATGGGGCCGACTGAAAACAGTAAGCGCTATCACCCAACTTCGGTACCGGTAATGATGGGGCATCTGACGGTGGTTGGCGGCTGGGTACGTGATATCGTGCATGGTGAGCCTTCCGGTGCGGTGCGTGCGTTTGATGTGCGTGACGGTAAGCTGGTGTGGACTTGGGATATCGGTAAACCGGATGGTTTAGCTAAACCTGGTCAGAACTATACTTTAGAAACGCCAAATGTATGGACTATTCCTACTTATGATAAGGAACTGAATCAAGTTTACTTACCAACTGGTAATGGCCCTCCGGATTACTGGGGCGGTGACCGCAATCACATTAAAGAAAAATTCGGTGCGGCTGTGGTGGCTCTAGATGCCAGCACGGGTAAGCTGCGCTGGGTGCGACAGCTGATTCACCATGATGTGTGGGACTATGATCTGCCTTCTCAGCCGGTGTTGTATGATGTGACTAATGATAAAGGACAGAAAGTTCCTGCTCTGATTCAGACTACTAAGACCGGTCAGATTTTTGTGATTGACCGTCGCAATGGTGAGTTTGTGACTAAGGTAGTGGAACGGCCTGTACCGACTGCTCCGGCTGCAGAAGGTGAGCGTCTGGCGACTACGCAGCCGGATTCGGTAGGTATGCCGAGTATCGGAAATGAAACGCTGACTGAGCAACGGATGTGGGGTATTACGCCGTTTGACCAGCTGTATTGCCGTATTTTGTTTAAGAAATCGGTATACAAAGGCCGTTTCACGCCACCGGGTGCGCAACCCTATATTGAATGGCCTAGTCTATTGGGTGGTATGAACTGGGGCGGTATTTCGATTGATGAATCGCGCAATCTAATGTTTGTTAATGATATGCGCATGGCGCTGCGTATGCAGTTGGTCACCCGTGAGCAGGCTAAGCAGTATAAGGTATCCACTGATGAAGTACCTGGCTTTATGGGTACAATCCGGCCGCAGGTGGCAGGTATTTATGGTGGGGTGAAGATTGATATTCTGCAGTCTCCACTGGGTGTGCCGTGTCAGCAGCCTCCGTTCGGTACAATGAGTGCTATTGATTTAACCACTAAGCAGCTGGTATGGCAGGTACCTTTGGGTACGGTGCAGGATACTGGTCCGCTGGGTATTAAGACGCATCAGCAAATGCCGATTGGTATGCCTACTTTGGGCGGTCCTACGGCTACAGCTTCTGGTCTGGTGTTCTTTGCTGGTACGCAGGATTATTATCTGCGTGCTCTGGATGCGAAAACAGGTAAGGAAGTGTGGAAAGCGCGTCTGCCGGTGGGTTCGGTGGCTGCCCCGCTGATTTATGTTTCGCCGAAAACAGGTAAGGAATATGTAGTGATTTCAGCTGGTGGCACCAGCCATGCTACGGATGTAGGCGATTATGTAATTGCTTATGCGCTGCCGGATAAGAAATAATTCTGGCCGTTTGATTCAACAGCACCTGTAATGCAGGTGCTGTTTTTTTTCTGATGGCGCTATAATGGTATTGTTTACTTATTAATTGCATTTATATTCCTGTTTTTACGCTGGTTTATGAAATACTGTTGATGATATAAGAATGTGATGCTGTGGTGCATTGTTAACTGAAATAATAAGGAGTTGTGTTATGAAAAGTTTTACCCGTGTAGTAACGCTGGCTGCTTTGTCTTCTTTGAGTATGGCCGCTTTTGCAGCACCCGCAACGGAGGTGCCCACTGCGGTGATGACTGAAACTGTAGTGGTTCAAGAACATGCACCGGTAAAAGGGTGGGTGAATACGCATTCAATTTTGCCGCAGTTGAATTTGAGTACGCAACAGAAGGCGCTGGTGCAGAAAATTGATCATCAATATGCTAGTCAGCGTCCGTTGATGAGTAATGAAAATCGGCAGACATTGTCTAATCTTCAGCAGCTGCGTAGAAATCTGGTTACTGGCAAACGTTTTGATGATGCTAAGGCTAAGAATATGATTGCGCAGGAACAGCAGATATGGGCGCAGCAGCAACAGGCTCGCGCTGATTATGATTTTTTACAGCTGAAACGGGAACACGATATTTATCAGATTCTGACGCCTAAACAGCAGCAGCAATATTGGCATTTACGCCAGCAGCAGAAGTTGTTGCGCTGATGCGCTGGTGTGTATTCTGTTGATTGAAAACCCCGGATATCCGGGGTTTTTGTATGTGGGTTGGCAATGTATCAGAAGCGTATCTGAGCCCGTGCCCAAAGAGTACGGCCGGGTTCGTTGACGCGACGTTCCTGTACGGAATAGGTGTCGAAGTCGTAGGCAGATTTGTTGACAGCTTCGGCATAGGTTTTGTTGAAGAGGTTGTCGATGCCGATTTGTACGAGTGCGTGCTTGTTCGGTTTCCAGCCTGCATTGAGGGCAAGCGTGCCGAAACCATTGCTGCGGCCTAAATCCATGCCGACGATGTTGCCCTGATTTTTGGCATAGCGATGCTGGCTGGCAGCTAAACGCCAAAGGGCACCGGCGCTGAAGTGTTCGTTTTCCCAGTTGAGGTACGTGCGCCATTCTAGTGGTGGTGTTTGTGCTAGCGGCCGTTTGTCGCTGCGGTTGCTGGCGTAGGTATAAGCCAGACTGCCACCAAGATTCCAGTGTGGGGCAAACTGCCAGTTAGTTTTGGCTTCGAAGCCATAGCGACGGGCATTAATCTGGCGGGCAAAATTTTTGTTGTTTATGCTTTCAATCAATATGAAATCATTGATTCTGCTAGCGAAGATGTCGATGGAGCTGGTGATGCTGCTGCCTTGATAGCTGAGGCCAGCGTCGATTTCGTGGTTGGTTTCTTTGTGCAGTTTTGCACCATTTGTTTTGCTGCGTTCCCAGTAATCGGGGGCACGCTCGGCCTGACCATAGCCAATATAGCTGGTGAATCTGTCACCACGGTGTTGCAAACGCATGAAGCCTGCGTTTAGGCCTTCATGTTGATGTAGATAATTTGGGGCAATGGTATTTTTCTTAGGGTTGAACTGGGTATTGGTCCAGTCGTGACGCAGACCACCGTAGAGACTATTGTTTTCGTCGAAATTCCATTCGCTTTGCACGTAGACACCATGGCGTTTATAAGTCTGATTCCATTCAAACGGCCATCTGGTGAAGTTTTCTGCCTGATGTTTGTCGGTGCTCATTATCATCGGGCGTGCGCTGACTTCGTCACTCTGCCAGTCTGTGCCAATTTCGCTGTGGGTATTGCCAAGCTCTATCTGTGCCGACAGTTTGGCTGATTTAATTTCACGTCCTGGATTCATGACTGAATACATGCGCCGTACCGGCATGGCTGCTTGATGCGTACTGTCCATTCCGTTCATGCCTGTACCCATTTTCATGCCCATACCCATGCCGCCATTCATTTTCATTGGTGGAGTAGTACGCAGGCTGAAGTTGTCCATGACATGATCAATTTTGCTGCGGCCGTATTCAAACTGTATCTGGCTTAGCCAGTCGGTTATGTTTTGCTGACGCAGTTTCATTGACCAGCCACGGCGGTTAAATTGGGTACCGTCCATTGACCGGTCGGCATAGCGGGCATGGCCGGTGCTGTGTTCATACTGTACGGCCAGCAAGGTATCAGTAAAGGGTGTGAGGGCAGCCTGCACCATCTGGTTGTTGCGCTTGAAAGCGGAATGAACGGTGTCACCATCACCATCTTTGTAGTCTTTTGATTCGTTATGGCTGGCATTAAGTCGCAGCCAGCCGTACTGATTGCCCAGTGTGCTGTCTATGTAGGCATCGCTACGGCCAAATGAGCCTTTGGTAAGGGCGCTATCGAGTTTGGCCGTGGGCTGTGTGAGTGGTTTTTCGTCACGCATGAATCGGACTGAACCAGTAATCATGCCCGGCCCTTGATTAACGGCCTGAGGGCCTTTAGTAATGATTACGCGGTCGTAGCTGGCCGGAAAGAGGTAGGATGTGGGCGGGTCCATGCGTCCGGGGCAACCACCGAGTACAAACTGGTCGTCGGCGGTAATGAGCAGGCGCGAACCGCCAAGACCGCGCAGCAAAGGGTCGCCGGAGCTACCGCCTTTGCGGGTAACACTCATGCCGGCTACGGATTTGAGTAAGTCGGCACCATCCTGTGCCGGTAGAGGTTGAAGGGCGGTTTTGGGGTCGATAATTTCGATACCGGGTGCATTTTGCTTTGAAGCAACAACCACAATGGGACTTAGTTCGGTGGTATGAGAATCAGAATTAACTGGCTGGGGCTGAGCCTGTGCTTTGACGAGAATGCAGGACAGTGCAAGAAAAACAAGAAAGCGGGAGGGAATATACATGGGGTGAGTCTGTCCAGATGCAGGTATGGATGTGGCTTATTATATCTTAATCAATACAAACAAATCTTTAAACAATAAAATCATTTGTTTAGGCGGACAGGTTAATGTGCTTTAATTTTTTAGTGACTTAACCATTGTGATAGTACGTAGATGATGAGACCGATACATCCGCCCACCAATGTGCCGTTGATGCGGATGAATTGTAAATCGCGGCCGACACTTAGCTCGAGTTTATCTACCATCTGCCGGCTATCCCAGCTTTTTACTTTGTCTGCGATAAACTGGCTGACGCGATTTTTGTACTGCTTGATGAAATGGCGTGCACATAGTGTGATGCGGGTGTCGAGCCGGCGCATAAATTGCGGATACTGGCTGGCTTGCTGTTGCATATGGGTACACAGGCGAATGAGCTGCTGCTGCCACCATGAATTATGTTGAGTGATGTCCTGCTCACTCCAACCAACGAAGCTATCCCATAAATCCATGATGCTTTGCTGTAAGGCGGCCGATTGTAGTAATTGCTGCCGGCTAGTGGCCAGTTGGCGATGCCAGCGGCGGTTGCGGCGTAACTGCCGCTCGATGATGAGCAGTTGTTTGCGACTGGCACGCCAGAATGCATGTTGTGGATTGTCTAGTACAGCGTCTATATAGGAATCAGCCCAGTTGAGGGCTTTGCCGGCTACCCAATCATCTATCTGTGCAGTGAGGGTGGTTTTGAGCGAGGCTTTGAGTTTGTCCCATGTAGAGGGGTCGCTTTTTTCAATTCTGCCTACCCATGACAGCAGGCTTTTTTCCAACTGAGCTCGTGTTTGTTCGTTTTGTAGCCAGCGGCGCACTTGTTGTAATAGTGCACGCAGGAGAATGGTGTCGATTCCTTGTTTGTTTATCAATAGCAGGAGGTTGGCTAATGTTTTGCCTACGCGGGCACCGCTGTACTGTGTGTTTAGCAGTTGGCTAATGAATCGGGAGACGTCGCTAGCGGTGGCGGTGCGTAATAGGAGCGGAATCTGACGAGTAAGGATGGGCAACCATTGCTGCTGGTTGTCTGTATTGACCAGCCATTGTAATGCGCTGGTGGCCGGATGCAGACGATAAATGCGGCTGGCGATGGCTTTGTCTTGCAAAAAATTGTTTTCGATAAAGCGTGCGAGCTCATCAGCGATTTTATTTTGCTTTTGCGGCAGAATGGCGGTGTGAGGAATGGGCAAACCGAGTGGATGGCGGAATAGGGCTGTAACCGCAAACCAGTCAGCCAGTGCACCTACCATGGCTGCTTCGGCAAATGCTTTCAGGTAAGCGAGTGCCGGATAGTGCTGCTGCCACAGACAACTGAACACAAATAAGATGCAGGCAGCAAACAGTAGGCTGGTAGCCAGAAGGCGCATGCGGCCTAATCGACGGCGTTGCTGCAAATTGTGTGCGGTATGAGACATGGGTTTGGGCTGATGTGTTCTGTGGTAGATGTAGTGATTTTAGTGGTTGCTGTCCGGTTATCCAGTCTGATTTCCGGAATTTTACCCGATTAAGTAAAAATATGGATTTGGGGAGCAGATGTGTGTGACAGGCTGTTGTTTTTTGCCGGCAGGATTTGAATTGTGGGAAAGCCGCCTATCTTCTGTAAATGAGTTTGCGGCAAAACTGTGGTTTTGCAGCACGGTAGAATGATGCGAATGGAAATTTAGGCGCTAGGCTGCGGGCGTTGCCGTTTATGCTGCCACCATTTGAAAGCATAGCCGGCAATAACCGGAATCAGGGCGTAGATAATGAGTGCTGTCCAGCTGCCGTACCAATGTACCAATTTGGTTGTGCTGCCATCACTATTGAGCATGATTTCGCTTGAGCCGTAGTGAATGGCACGCCACCAGCACATGACCAGTAAACCCAAGAATAATGGCCATATGTTGCGCGTGCGTGCGCGTTGCCATAGAAGAAAAAACACCAGTGCCCACACCAGTGTCAAGGTGGTGACGAGCAAACCCGTATCTGTTGGCAATTGCAGATAGCGGCAGATGATGAAGGTGATCACTACCCAGATGCCGGCGAGAATGGCCATGATGAATTCTTCGGGTTTATTTAGCATGCTGTTGCTTCCTTAGCGAATTTACGGCAGTTACGTTCAATATACCGCAGCTATTTTGCTTTGTCATGTGCTGGCAGCCATGGCTTCAGGGTACTAGTATCGATATCCCATTGCCAGATGCCATGCTGATTGAGCGGATTAAGGCCGCGCAGAAACAGATACCGTACGCTGATGGTGGGCGGTAGCTGTCCGTGGCTGTGCAAAAATCGGGCGCAGGCGATGCAGTAAATGAGTGCCTGTAAATAGTAATGATGTCTGGCGATAGCGGTATCCATGTTTGCCTGAGTATAGTCGTCAAGGCGGTTGCCCAGATGGTTAGATTTGTAATCGATTACATATACTTGCCCGTGTATGTCTTCGCCCATTAGGTCGATGGCGCCGTTGATATAGCCGCTGACGGTGGCAAAGTCTAGCTCTTGAGCTGCCTGAACACAGCATTCAGGCAGGCCGGGTGCTTGGGCAAACCACTGTTGTAAATCTGCGATATTAAAGTCGTCGACATGTAGCATGAAATTCATTTCGGCGACGCGCTGTGTGATGGGCAGGTTTGCTATGGTGGTCTGTGCGGACAAGGGGCAGTGGCGTACGGCATCGTTGAGTTCCTGCATGGTAGCAGCATGGGTGCTATCGAAACCGTAGCGGGCGAGACAGGCAAGTATTTGTTCTTGTTCGTCACTGTTGGCTGGCTGGCTAAATTCAGTCTGTTCTAGTATGGCATGCAGGCACAAGCCGGCATTGATGCCACGTTCAAATGCCAATAGGGCGGTTTCGGCTTCAGCGACGGGGGTTGCAGGCTGTGACAATATTTCCGCCTGATCGAGTGCTGGTGCCAGTTTTTCTTCTTCGAGGCTGTGTTCGTGGTGACGGTATTCGTGGCGGCTTAAGCTGGTGAAGCTGGTATAGCGTACAGTCTGAAATTCTCGTGGTGGCAGGGTCAGGGCGCGATAGGGTTGCTCTGGCGCTGCTGCTTCATCCGCAACGGTAGGCGCAACACTGCCTTCGCACCAGTGAAACATGGATGTGCTGCAGCCGGCTAATCGTTTTTGCCATGCTGCATGCAGGGTGCTGGAGAGATTTTTTTTATGGGTTTGTTGCCAAAACTGTAGTGATTGTTCAAGTGTGCCGTCGGGCTGCCCGTCCAGTAACCATGCCATAGGGTTGCTGGCGGTGTTGTTGCAGGCGGCTGTATAGAGAATGAGTTGTTCACGGGCACGGGTGAAAGCTACGTAATACAGGCGCAAACGTTCGGCCATGCTTTCACGTACCAATTCTGTGCGGTCAGTGTCGCTAAGAAGGCTGCTGGCAATCAGTTCTGTCTTATCCTGCTGATGCAAGCGCTGCCAATTTTCCTGATTGTTGATGGCCTCTTTGCCGTCCCAAACAAAAGGACAGAATACGACAGGATATTCTAGCCCTTTCGAGGCATGCATGGTAACAATTTTAACCAATGCTTCGTCGCTTTCCAGCCGCAGCAGGCTGTTTTCAGCTGCCGGCCGTTCGTTGTCGATGGCACTGGCTAGCCAGTCGAGCAAGGCGGTGGCGGTGGGCAGGGTTTGTTCGGCGTCGGCAAGTAATTCAGTGAGTTGCCACAGATTGGTCAGGCTGCGTTCATTGCGCTGGCTAAGCAGGTTCGTTTCCATGCTGGTGTGGCCGGCAAACCACTGCATGGCGCTATAAATCCCGTACTGCTGCCATAGCTCGCGGGTTTGCTGTGCCAGTTGTATCCATTCGCTGAGGTCGTTTTCGTTTTCGTTCAGTTGTGCCAGTTGTGCCGCTGTTTGGTTATACAGTATGCCGCCAAGAATAAAGCGCAAAATTTCGGTACGTTGTGGTTGCAGCCAAAAACGGAGCAGCGCCAGTACAGCCTGTGCTTCGGTACTGGCAAATACGGACTGATTACCCAGTGACACACTCATGATACCGCAGCGTTTAAGTGCACTGGCAATCATGCTGCCCTCGTTGTGGGAATGTACCAGTACGGCGATGTCGCCTGCCTGTAATGGCCGAGTATTGAGTAACAGTTCATCTCGTCTGCCTTGATTAATCAGGCTGGCTATTTCGTGGGCACAGCATTCTGCTGCACGTACACGCAAGCTGTCTTTATTGGGGATAAGCTCTTCGCCTTTGCTGTTGAGCTCAATTTGTTCTGGTAGCCAGCGTACGACCACGGCAGGTACGACTGTTTTGTTCAGTCTGCTATGCAGGCGGCTTTCAAGCGCCTGTGCTTGTACCGGTGGGTAATCGATACCTTCCAGCACAAATGGCAGCTGTTTGCCATTGAAGAGATGCCCGATTGCCTGTACGAGTGCCTGATGGCTGCGGTAATTGGTGGTGAGGGTGTAGCGCTGTTGCGGCGGAGTATCGGCGGCAGCACGTAGATAGGCATGAATGTCGGCACCGCGAAAACGATAAATAGCTTGTTTGGGATCGCCAACCATAATCAGTGGTCTATTTTGCTCGGCGAAAGCGGTTTTGAATATTTTGTATTGCAGCGGGTCGGTGTCTTGGCATTCGTCTACAAGTGCTATTTGCCATGTTTGTGCTAATGCGGCAGCCAGTGCAGAGGCCATGGGATTTTCTGTTGATAGTGCCATACCAACGTCGGCAAGAA
Source organism: Snodgrassella sp. B3837 (assembly GCF_026535955.1). NCBI lineage: Bacteria > Pseudomonadati > Pseudomonadota > Betaproteobacteria > Neisseriales > Neisseriaceae > Snodgrassella > Snodgrassella sp. B3837. Next base: position 278,456 of record NZ_JAFNPI010000019.1, on the reverse strand, counting down.
GGTCGTCGTAGCTACGCTGATGGCTGTGGCGCCGATGTTCGCTCAGACACTGTTTTACGTAATTGAAGCAATCCAGCTGTAATTGCAGTACAACGCTTGTGTCTGCAGCTTGCAAGGCACTGAAAGCAGCGGCTAACTCGGCTAATACCGCTACTTCCGCTACCAGTACATCGTTTAGAGTTTGTCCTTTTCTGGTTTTTTCGTGCAGCTGGTCAGCAGACAGTTTGGCACATCTTTCTAGTGTTGCTGTGGAAAAGGTCGGTATGCTGGCTACACTTTCCAGAGCTGATTGTAGTTCGCAGAAAAGTTGTTGGTAGCTGCTGGTGCGATAAACATTACCGTTGAGATGTGGCTGTAATTGCCAGAAAGCATCCTGAATATGAGCAAAGCGCCTACTGACAGTGTGCCAGGTCTGCTGCCAACATGCATGGATAGCATCTTTGTTTACAGCCGGCGGCTGGCGCAATTGGATATCGGCTATACCACAATAACGACCCATTTCACGCATTAGGCGTGCCGGTGTAAGTTTGTAGGTTACCACAAGCTCAGCTAAGCTGTTGTTGTTGCTGACTTGCCGGCGCCAGAAATCCTCGGCAAACCGGCACAATAGTTCAGGGTCGGTTTTGATGGTTTCAGTATCAAACGGTGTCTGGCACAAAAAGGCGTAGTCAGTGAGTACGCGCTGACAGAAGCCGTGAATAGTGTAGACGGCGGCGCGGTCGAATTGGGTAATCGCTGCCTGTAGGCGCAGTATCAGACTGTTTTCGTCTTCCTGAGCACGCGCATAGTCAATCAGCTGTTGCAGTACCGGATCGTTTTGTTCGGCGGGCAGAGTGTTTTGAAGTAAGGCCAGAGCTTGGTTGAGGCGTGTCCGCAGGCGGGTTTTTAGTTCGGCAGTGGCGGCTTTGGTGAAGGTCACCACCAGTATGGCGTCTACCGGCATGTGTTCCAGCAGTACCAGCCGTGCAAACAAAGCTGCGATGTTGAATGTTTTGCCGGTACCGGCAGAAGCTTCTATGAGGCTGCTGCCGTGCAAGGGCATGGTAATGGGATTTAAGGCTTGGCTCATTGTTCTTTTTCGGCTGTTTCCAGCGTGGCCATCATTGGCAGAAGTAGTTCTTCAATCAGCTGCCAAAACAGCGGGCTGTCAATCGGCAGGGTGTCGTCACGGCCGAATACTTGGGCTACTTCGGGATATTCGGCCTGCGGTTTGCCGTTGTGGCTGTCTATATACATTTTAAAAGCTGCGCTGCGTTCTTCCGAGCCATATTCTGCTGGAGTGTTGGCTTTTTGTCGGCGCTTATACCAGTAGCGGGCGGCACTGAGACTGGTTTTCGGAAAAAACGGCAGTGGCCGGTATTGCCCAAGCTGGTAATAATCCAGCCATAAGGCCAGTTGCGCCTGTGCATCCGGCCGGCTTAGTGCGGCTAGCTTGCGTGGCTGGGGCGGGTATAGCTCGTAGGTATGCTGTTCAAACTCTGTGGCGCTGGCGCAAAAAAGCAAATGGCGCAGGTACAATTCAATGTTATCTGGTGCGGTGGGCGCCTGAGTGCGCTCGAGTAATTGTCCGCACTGGTGTATATGGCTGATGTTGCCACTGAGTTGTAGCTGTTGATGATTGAAAACGAAAACGATATCGGCTACAGCGGGGCTAAACAGTATTTCACCATCCAGAGCGAGTGTTTGGGTGCGTAAAGTCTGGCTGACAACTAAACCAAGCGCGCCTTCTGGCACCAGTCCGCTGACCGCCAATGCTGCATCCACGTCGTTAAAATCCAGATGCTGCTGGCGCGCGCGCGTGTAAGCACTATAGATTAGGGCGCTGTTTTCAATGGCAAATGGTTCTGCGGCGCTGACTGGTGCTTCTTGATACGGTGCCTGCCATTGCAATTGTTGTTGTAGCCAATGGCGTACCGGATTGCGCCAGAAACGGATAAACGTTTCAATATCAATTTCTTGTGGTTGTGGTTCGCCTTCTTCTGTGGCTGCATAAAATGGCAGTGGCTTGACCATTTTTTGATTCAAAGCTTCGGCATAATCAGAGCGGCTGCTATTCAGGTCTCCGTTAAAATATCGATAGGAAAACGGTTGTAATGGATGGCGAATGATATGTTGCTGATTAAACTGCAACGGGTTGCAGCCGGTCATAGCCGACAGTACATCTATTAGCTCATGCAGTAGGGCAGAGGGAGCCAGCTCTTCGTTTTTACGTATATCTTTACCTATGTACGACAGATAAAGTTTTTCGCCTGCGCTCAAAATGGATTCGAGAAACAGATAGCGGTCGTCATTTCGGCGGGCACGGTCGCCTCGGCGTGGATGGCGGGCAATCAAATCGAAAACAGCGGATTTAGTGGTACGCGGATAGTCTCCGTCGTTTAGTCCAAGTAGGCAAATGCAACGAAAGGGTAGACTGCGCATCGGCACCATACTGCAAAAGGTGATGCCACCCCGTAAAAAGCCGGCCTGACGAGTACCGGATAGATAGTTCTGTAAATGCTCTATGGCGATTTCTGGCTCAATTAGACACTCAAATTGTGCCAGCTCTGCTTGTGCCTGCCATTCGCCAAGGCTGGTTTCCAGTTGCTGCATGGCTTGACCAGCCAGAGAATCCGCATCGGCTACATCGTGCAGGAGCAGGCGTGTGCGGGCAATCCAATCGCTGATGCTGGCAGCGCTTTGCCAGCAACTGTGGTGCTTAATCAGACAATCAATTAACTGTTGTCCCCGAGCTAAAATCTCTGTCTGGCCAACATCGCCAAACCATGGCAATTGTTGCTGCCACAGGGCAGTGCGTTTATCGTCTGGCAGCAGCCAGCCTAGTACAGTTCGTTCTCGTGCTTGCTGCCAAGTAAAAAGTTTGTTTTCACCGCCATATTTATGGCGCATATCTGTGTCTATGCCCCAGCGAACACCTTGTTCTCGCCAGACACGGCTAATTAGTTCCACGTCGCTGTCACTTAAATCGAAACGTGCGCGCAGCGGTGATTCGTCTAATAAGGGCTGTATGCTTTCGATGTCGAAGCGGCTTTGCATAAGTTGCAAGAGTTTTTCCAGCAATTGCAGTAATGGCTCTTGCAAGCTGATTTTTACATCAGCAATATTGTAGGGCAGTGCAGGGGTGTTGCCCTGAGTCTGACCAAATACCGCATGAATGAACGGTAAATAAGGCTCGATATGCGGAGTGAGTACGGCAATGTCTTGTGGCTGCCACTCTGGATGTGTGGCTAAATCCTGCATCAGCTGCTCTTTCAGAATTTGCAGCTCACGTAAGCAGGAGTGTGCAGACACAATCTGTATAGAATTATCATAAGCTTGCTGTACATAAGGTGGGTCGGTCTGTTTGGGATGGTGCAGACACTGAATATCGTTTTGTAGCCGGTGTAGCAGGCTGTCGGCAGTGTCGCCGCATTCTGCATAAACTGGTGGCATGTACACCACTTCGCCTAAATCATTGAGTGCATCAAAAAAATCACGCCCCTGTTTTCCCAGACTGGCGAGTAGTGGATGGCCGACCATACTTGAATCAGCTTGCTGATGCTCGAGCAGTAAATCAGCAGAAAGGACATTGCCCCAGTATTCGGCACATGGATTCACTGCAAACACATGTACATCAGTGTGCTGTGCCATTATCTGCAAAGCGTGTAGATAGACTGGTGCCAGAGTGGCAATGCCAAAAACAAAAATACGTTTCGGTAGGTGTTCTTCTCGCAGCTGTGACAAAAAATCTTGCATTAGGCCAGCACGATTGGGGAAATTGGTTTCTTTGCTTAGCCAATACCATAATTCTGCCTGCCAGTCCTCATCTTCTCCAAGACCAACTAATTCTTTTTTTTGCCAATTATTTATCCAATCATTGCGATAAATTAAATATTGGTCAAACATATCTGCAAGTTTGCCGGCAAGATGGTAGGGTGCCTGTATACTGCTTTCAAGGTATGATTGCAATGCTTTGGCAGTCAGGCATAATTGTGCTCCCTGTAAATCATTGCTACGAAACAGGCTGAATAGGCGCCAGCGCAGCACATCTGTCTGAAAAGGATTGAGTCTGGGCGTGTCAGGTAGAACTTTATGAGTTAACTGCCAGATGTAAGCAGCTGGTAGGCTGAAATGCAGATTGGCTGCGATGCCGTGTTCCTGAGCCAGATAGTGGTTGAGGTAGCGGCGCATGCCCTGACTTTGAACTACAATTTCAGTCGGAGTCCAAGCTGAATACTCGGCGGTGTGCTGATACACGCTGGCCAAAAGTGCAGCTAAATCAGATAAGTGATTGGATTGATAAACATACAGCATAACAGCTTCCGCCCCTGTTCAATATTGCTATTATAGCGGTAGCACGGTGGTTTGCATCTGATTCAGAACTGGAATTTGCTACTGAGGGCTGGTTGGGCTATCTGTATGAAGATAAATAAATATCGAAAAGAGCCTCTAGTTAAAAAAATAGTTAATGCTGGTCAAAAGCGGGAAAAAATTGGAAAATAGATGATTAAATACCCTGCCATAAGCAAGTATGGCATCAGAAGAAGGATATCACAGTGAGATTTGAAGGCGTCATTGATGAGCTGGCGGCAACTAAAGGTGTCATGGCGTGTGCTGTCGTGGATTATGAAAGCGGAATGTTTATAGATGGAGTCAGCCCGTCTGGCATGGATCTGGACATTCTTTCTGCAGGCAATACTGAAATTGTACGTTCCGAGGTAAAAGCTATTGCACGCCTCTATGGACAGGAAAGCAATGAAGATGCAATAGATGATATTCTCATCAGTCTGCACAAACAGTATTACCTACTGCGGCCGATGAAGAATGTGAAAGGCGTATTCATGTTTATGGTGCTCGACCGTAAAACTGCCAATCTGGCTTTAGCTCGGAGAGCACTAAAAGTAGCCGACCGCAAATATCACGACTAAACACTTTTCTTTGATATAGCCGATACAGTTTGTTATCTGCGCGGCAGCCTCTCTGCATTTGCAGCGAGGCTGCTAATTTATTGTGCTTTCTGTACTTGTTTGTCATACCAGCTTAATAATTCCGGTGCTGGTACATAGCCAATTAAGGGTTTACTGCGATAGCCGTTACTGTGTACCACAAATAGACCCGGTGGTCCGTACAAGCCATACTGTTGCAACATGTGTCGTTGCGCTGGTGTATTGTTGGTAACATCGATTTGTAAGAAGCGATCTTCTTCAATTACTCTTCTGACCGCAGCATTACTTAAAGTAAACGCTGTCATTTCTTTACAGGAAATGCACCAGTCGGCATAGAAATCCACGACTACCGGTTTGTCTGGATCCTTATCAAACAGCTCCTGCATGGCCTGTCGCAAATGAATTGGCTTAGTGAAATATCTTCCGAAATGCTGGCCGTTTGGCGGTGTTAATGTCAAAAAGCGATGGAGCGGGGTGACATGGTGCATGACGCTGGCTGTCATAAAATAAATACCACCAGTCAGAAATAGTATGCCGGCCAGTGCTGTGAACCAGCGTCTGCGTTTGGGGGCATAATACCACTGCCAGCCCAGATAACACGCCGGTGCTACCATCAGCAAGGTATAAATGATGATCACCAGATAGTAGTTTAGAAACGGGGTGGCAATATAAGTGGCCGCGCCCAATAGCATCAACCCGAATAAATATTTTACACACGTCATCCAGTTTCCGGCACGCGGTAGGATATGTACGCCAAATACGGAAATCAGAATCAGTGGAACACCAGTACCCAGTGCCATGACATACAGTGCCATACCTCCCAGAGCAGCATCACCGCTCTGACCAATATAGCCCAGCGCAAAAGCCAATGGCGGTGCAACACAAGGACCGATAATTAGTGCCGACAATGCCCCCATAACCAGTACTGATAATAAATGACCGCCACGGAAACGGTTGCTGATGCGTTGAAAATATGCCTGCCAGCTGGCGGGTAGCTGAATACTGTATAAATCAAACATCGACAATGCCAGAATCACCAATATTGCTGCTGCAGATAGCACTACTGCCGGCTGTTGAAGCCAGCCGGTGAGAAAAGCTCCGGTACGTGCCGTTACAATACCCACCACGGTGTAAGTAAAAGCCAGCCCCTGCACATACACAAACGACAGCAGAAATGCCCGCCATTTTGTAGTTTTCTGGCGCGAACCCATGACAATTGCCGACACAATCGGCAGCAATGGATACATACATGCCGTCAGGCTCAAACCCATGCCGGCAATGAAAAACGTCATTAAATTGGTAATTAGGGTTGTCCGGGATAACTGAAACAGACTGTCACTGCCCGAATTGCCAGACCAGTCTGGAGGTGGAGCAATAGCAGGAGGGCTGCTAAAACTATCCAGCTCCGGCTGAGTAGACGCAGAAGAGGGGACAATATGATATTTGCCAGTGCGGCTGATGGTAAGAGTATTTTCCACTGGCGGATAACAGATACCAGCTTCAGCACAGCCCTGATAGGATAAGGTCAGCTGATATGGTTCGGTTTGTGTGCCTTTGTTATAGCGCCAGACCACATCAGTATGTTGGTAATAAACCTCTTGCTTGCCAAAGAATTCATCCTCTTTCTGTTTTCCCGACTGGTTAAACTGAGCGGCACCGAGCACGCCCGCCGGCTCAGTAGTAGCTAGAATTTTATTGCGGTATAAATAATAGCCATTTGCAATAACAAAATGTACCCGTATTTCATTATCATGTACATTTAACTGTGGCACAAAAGCCTGTTCCGGCGGCAACAGTCTACCGTTATTACCGGCAGCCAGCCCAGCGTGGCTCAGAACCAATAGCAGCGCAGATAACAGCACCAAATGCTTCAGTAGGAAATCCGTGCAGACACGCAAGCGAGAAAAAGAGTGATACATAAATGTCACAGTAGCCAGTTTAATTCCAACCAGAACATCGAACTCAGTAAATGGCTACCAGCAAAATCAGGCGGGGGTAGCCATTCACTTCCCCTTATGTTTCCTAAGTTTATCCACACAGAAACGGATAAAGATTGAATGTTGAGATATCAAATCAGGGGTATTGTATCAGTGCATAGGCCGAGTGATTGTGAATAGATTCGAAATTTTCGCTTTCCACGGTAAAAGATTGAATGCGCGGGTCGGCTTTAAGCGCCGTAGCTACATCACGTACCATATCCTCAACAAATTTCGGATTGTCGTAAGCGTATTCAGTTACATATTTTTCATCCGGCCGTTTCAGCAGACCATATAATTGACAGGAACCCTGCTGCTCCACCATATCAATGATTTCTTCAATCATCACAGCTTCGCAGGATTGTAGTGTAACTGTCACATGTGAGCGCTGATTATGTGCACCGTAAGCCGAAATTTCCTTACTACACGGGCATAAGCTAGTTACCGGAATCATTACCTGCAACGTGTGCTGATAAATACCGTCCTTGATCTCCCCACAGAGCTTTACTTCGTAATCCAGCAGGCTGGAAATAGCCGTCACTGGTGCCTGCTTGCGCCGAAAAAAAGGAAAACGCATATTGATTTTACCAGCCGTTGCCTGTAGCTTCTGCAACATGCTCACGGTAAGCTCTTTGAGCGCCGCAAAATCAATGCTGACTTGCTGCGAATGCATTAACTCGACAAAACGAGACATATGCGTGCCCTTCTGCTCGGCTGGCAGCGCTACTGTCATGGTTAAATCAGCTATTGTGTGTTGTTCACCGGCCGCACTCATAATACATAGGGGTAGCCGTAAGCCCTTCACTCCAACCTGATTGATTGGCATATTGCGTTTATCAACACTGCTTTGCACATCGGCAATAGTGTCCATTCTGATGGTTTTCCTCTTGAAACAATGTCAAATCTGCCCGCCAGATACTATAAAAACATCCAAACTGGCGGCACATAAGGCGTAAAATTATACTGTATGGCTTAATTCCGAGCAAATCACTCGGGATTAGGTATTCGGCAACGTGAAGCTGCCTCAGAAGCAGGGTGCATGCTAAACTAAGCACCCGCGGCAGCCGGTATTTTGCCAGTACCTGCTGCGGTACCGACAAAACCAAGACTTATCCCAGCGGAGAAAATATGAAATTTGCCACACAGACCATTCATTCCAGTTATCAGCCTGAAGAGCATAACCGTGCTTTAATGCCGCCTATTTACCAAAATAGCATGTTTGCCCTGCATGAAATCGGCGAAAATATTTCGTTTCGTTATGCACGCATCTCCAACCCTACCCGTCAGGTGTTAGAAGATACGGTAGCCGAGCTGGAAAATGGTTGCGCTGGCTTTGCCTACGCCAGTGGTATGGCCGGAATTGATGCCGTGTGGCGTACTTTTCTGCGTCCAGGTGACACTATTGTGGCTGTAGCCGATATTTATGGTGGTGCCTACGACCTACTCACAGAAGTGTATGCCCAATGGGGCGTGAATGTTATTTTTGCAGACCTCACTAATCCAGCCAATCTGGATAGCATATTGGCACAAACAAAAGTCAAAATGGTATGGCTAGAAACTCCGAGTAACCCGTTATTGCGTCTGGTAGACATCGCTGCACTGTGTGAGAAAGCCAAAGCAGCCGGAGCCATTGTTGGTATGGACAATACCTTTGGCACTCCCTATGTTCAGCAACCGCTGAATCTAGGTGTAGACATCGTGTTTCATTCTGCTACCAAATATTTGTGCGGACATTCCGATGTATTAATGGGTATTGTCGTGGTTAAAGATGAGGCACATGCGCGGCAGTTGCGAGCACTGAGTATTCAAACCGGCGGCGTGGCCGGTCCAATGGACTGTGCGCTGGTATTGCGCGGTATCAAAACTCTGGTGGTACGCATGGATCGGCATCTGGCCAATGCAGCTGAGCTAGCGCGCCGGCTGAAGCTGCATCCGGCGGTAGAAAAAGTGTTTTATCCCGGCCTGCCTGAACATGAACATCACGATATTGCTTGCAAACAGATGAAGCATGGCTTCGGCGGAGTAGTCTCCATCTATTTACGCCAGAACAGCCGCGAAGCGGCCAACAGCGTAATTAAAAACTTGCGCCTAATCCGCATGGCTGCTAGCCTTGGTGGCGTGGAAAGCTTAATTAACCACAGCTCCAGCCAGTCGCACAGCGGCATGAGTAAAGAAGTAAAAGAAGCATTAGGTATTCGGGAAGGTCTGCTGCGTATTTCTGCCGGCATCGAAGATATCGAAGATATCTGGGAGGATATCAGCCATGCACTCAATACCTTGATTTAACCAGTGTAAGTGAACAATCCGTGCACAACTACTACGACGTATTAAATGTAGCTCCCGGCGCGTCTGCAGAAGTGATTCGCGCCGCCTATCGGGCTTTGTCTCAAAAATACCATCCAGACCGCAATCCGCATAATCCGCAGGCACATCAGCGCATGGCTGAAATCAACGAAGCCTACAACGTGCTCTCGGACCCAGAAAAACGCCATCATCATGATGTGTGGATTGCGCGCCAGAGCCTGCAAGCACATGTGTCACCGGCCTTACTGGCTCGAAAGCAGACCCCGTTTGCTCCGCCAGTTTTGCTACCCAATCATCAAGACCACGTGGTTGACCTGCACGACCATGGCCATGGATGGATGTGGATAGTGGGTATCGCGATTCTGATAGCCATGGGTGGCGTGTGGTGGCGACTGGCCTATCCGCCTGCGGAAAATACGCCGGCGCAGACCGGCGCACCAGTGCTAACAGCACCCAACGGACAGCTTTTTCCGCTTAAGGCTGCCTATGTATCCGGTTATCCAGTTTTGCGTGAACGCGGTAATAACACCATCATCGTGCACGCCTCATCCTTGCAATCGCCGGTATTTGCCCAATTATACGAATTGCACGCTGGAAAATTCACCGCTATCCGCTCTTTTTATATTCCAGCGGGCGAAACCTTTGCCCTGCATAAAATCGGCGATGGCGACTTCAGCCTGCAATACCAGCGTATCAATGATGGTAAATGGGCAGTAAGCGACGGCATTGAAATCAAAAATACCGAAATCAGCCGCAAATATCAGGACATCGATATCAGACTCTAACACAATACAGCGCCGCCGCTTGACTGGTGGCCGACACAGGAACAACTGCATGCAGGCTGCTGAAGCCAAATTTACCGAAGAAACTGTACTGTGGGTAAAATACCATACCCCGAAACTGCTGACTTTTGCCATTACCCGCCCCGAAGCTTATCGCTTCAGTGCCGGCCAGTTTGCGCGATTGGGTTTTCGCGATGGCGCTGGATATATCTGGCGCGCCTATTCCATTGTCTCAGCCGAATATGCTGAGACATTAGAATTTTTTGTGGTACTGATTGAAAACGGGCCGATGAGTGCAAGGCTGGCACAGCTAAAAGCAGAAGACACCATCCTGCTTGATAAATCTGCATTTGGCTTTCTATTGCCCGGCCGCTTCACCGATGGTGAACAACTGGTTCTGCTCAGTACCGGCAGCGGCATCGCACCGTTTCTGTCTATGCTACAACAACCATCGGTGTGGGAGCGTTTTCAGCAAATCGGGCTGGTGCATTCTGTTTCTCACGCAAATGAATTAATTTTTAGCAATTATATCAAAGAATTAAATCATCATCCGCTGGTTGGTGAATATGTTGATAGATTATCCTACCAACCAGTGGTTACCCGTGAAAATGTCACAGGTGCACTGCATGAACGTTTACCACAATTATTGTCAAATGGTTCTCTAGCCAAGGGCTTACAGCTTAATTTTACTCCAGAAAAGACTCGGTTTATGCTATGTGGCAATCCAAGCATGGTAGCTGATACATTTCAGTCACTGCTGAATATGGGCTATAGCATGCATCGCAATAGAGTACCAGGGCAGATTATTATGGAAAATGGTTTTTAACAAAGGCTACGATATTCAATTGCGTTCAGCATATTTTCCAATTTGAGATATTGTGAATTCATGCCTGAGTCGCTTGAAATATTTTTTTGCATGGTAATATTTAGACCAGTATACAAATGATAAAAGGTTGAAATAATTAAATTCTTTTTTAAACATTATCAAGCTAAAATCAAAAATTTCTACACTGTGATATGGTTGTTTTTTAATATATTTAATTAATTGAATTTAATGTAAAAATATTATAAATGCTGATTTTTTTTTAGCTAAAGCGATAAATTTGGATCCTACATTTTATTATAAATTAAAAATACCTTTTACCAGTTGTTTATACCGTTAGTTAATATTTAGAATAAATGTGAAGAATGTGATTTAGCTATCCCAATCATCAGGATAGCTAAACAGGATGTTCTATAAACTATTGAATTTATTTTAAATTTAAATTAAAAATTTAGCTATAGTCATATAGCCGCTCAAATTCGCCGGTCGTTATTGATTCACCATAATGGGGAACTGTATACTTCAGCATATGATCTTGTTGAATTCTATCAAATGTTCCAGTTGCATCACTAATAATGACTGGAAGATAGCCTTTGTCTTGAGCTTCACGGAAAGTTGATTCCACACAAACATTAGTAGCATATCCTACTAAATAAAGTGTTTCTATATTATTATTTCTTAGATAAACATCCAAATTGGAACCAGCAAATCCACTTGATCCAGTTCTTCCCATTACAATAAATTCTTCGTTTATTGGTGCTAAAGTTTCATAAAATTGTGAATTAAAAGTGTCAATAGGAAATGTACCATAGTGACTGATGGCACATCTCAAGCCTGTTTTTCCATTGGCTAATTCTGGATATCCCTTTTGAAATCTTAAACCACAGTGAATAATTGGCATCTTAATCTGTCTTGCATAGACCAAAGCTGATTCAATATTTTTGATTGAATCTTCAAATAAATCTTTATCTTTAAAGCTCTGATATAAATGGCCTGTTGGGTGAAGCCATTCATTTTGGCATTCGATTAGAACTAATGCAGATTTTTTTACATCATCTGTCTTTGATTTCAATGTGGTTAAATTTGCTTTTGTCATATTATGTCTCTGAAAATTAGCGGTTAGTACAGGATAATCAGCTGATTACATTGCAATTTGGTATTTAATTTTTATACAGGTATACTATTTTACAGAATAAATTTATTTTTGCAATTTATTTACAATCATTGCAAATAAATTCCAAATAAGGTTGTAATATGGCATTTGATGATAAATTTTTAGAAACACTTATTGTGGGTATTGGTGAGGTGTCTCAGATAACAGGAATTCCAACACGGCAAATCCGTTACTGGGAGGACAAAGGTATAGTATCCAGCCTTACAAATGGTGAAGGAAAAAATAGAAGATATAATTATATCAACATAAAAAAAATGCTTTTGATTAAAGAGCTGATAGATGAAGGCTATACATTAGAGACAGCGAACTTAAAAGTTGTTAAACGTATGGAAATGATTGAATCTACAATGAACTCTTTGAAATCAATTCAATCTTGACAGTGACTGCTATGAATCTGAACCATTTTGGCCAAAAAAATAAGCAACTTCAACAGTTGTTGGCACAGTCTACACACTGGCAACGTTTGACAAACTGTCTCAAGCAAGAATTGCCTGCCACCATGAGACCGCACTTTAATGTAGCTTGTGTGCGCGATGGATGTTTGGTCGTCATCGCCTATAACAGCATGGCCGCTTCTCGATTACGCATGGTATTACCGGCATTATTACCACAATTACAACTGATTGATGGCACGGTTGAATCAGTAAAAGTTAAAGTACAGCCACCAGATTTAAAGCCTGAAGTAGTTAAACAAGCTAGTTTGGGTCCAGAGGCGCGCAGTGCATTGTCACGCTCTGCTCAGGCCTTAGCCCATCATCCCGAACTGGCGGCTGCCTTACGCCGTCTGAGTGAAAAAAATATTTAAGCCAGTCAACTGTATCGCAAATTCGGATTTGTAGAGATTTCCGACTACTCATTAGAAATCATTGCTTCGATATTTAAATGGAATATTAATTCTAGCCAAATAAATATTATTCGAAAATATAAATTCAAATTCTAAATTTAATTTCTCTAGCTTGAAAACATGGTTTACATTTATTACGTTTTAATGAAAATCCACTACAGCATCAGGAGGAATATTCAAAAAAAAAGTTTATAACAAGCATTTACTGTATTATATATTAAAATATTTTATATTCATAAAAATATATCCCGATTATGCTGCTTTTCAAAATTTCATTTTAGCTTATCGGGAAATCCGGTACATATGTAATTGAAAACATACCAGCGAGCCATTCAGATTTTGTTTACGATATTTCCATTTCATTGGCGCAAATATAAACAAAGAATCAAATGTTAACATCTAAAATATTCTCTTTATTAGTTGCAGAAAATTTAATTTATATGCCATTTAATTGAAATAAAAAACCAGCCGACAACAAAGCCATGCGCCCCCCCCATAACACATAATAGATTCATTTCTGTAGCAGCAGAACTTGGAAAAAGCGGATTCACCATTATATTAAGCCGCAGAAAACACAGCCTGTATTAGCCAGCTGGTCACATATTACGCATAATTGACACAGGCATGCAATCAGCCGCACAGTAGCACAGAGGCTTGTGTTAAAATTCCCTATTTCATGCTTACTTTTTACTGCGCCCTTTAGGTGCCGGACTATTGATTTATGTTGAAGAACCTGGCAAAAAAAATTCTCGGAAGCCGCAACGACCGGCTTTTGAAACAATATCGTAAAGAAGTATCCAAAATCAATGCCCTTGAACCAACCATTCAGGCACTTAGTGATACTGAACTACAGGCTAAAACAGCTGAATTCAAACAACGTCTGGCCGATGGCGAAAAACTGGACCACCTGCTGGTAGAAGCCTTTGCCGTATGTCGTGAGGCTAGCCGGCGCGTACTTGGCATGCGCCACTTTGATGTGCAGCTGATTGGCGGCATGGTGCTGCATCACGGCAAAATTGCCGAAATGCGCACCGGTGAAGGTAAAACACTGGTGGCCACCACAGCTGTGTATCTTAATGCTCTGGCTGGCAAAGGCGTGCACGTCGTTACAGTCAACGATTATCTGGCCGCTCGTGACGCTGGCATCATGCGTCCGCTGTATGAATTCCTTGGCATGTCTGTTGGCATCATTATCAGCAACATGGACCATGAAGATAAAAAAGCCGCTTATCAGGCTGATATCACCTACGGTACCAACAACGAATACGGCTTTGATTATCTCCGCGACAATATGGTCAGCGACTTGAGCGAAAAAGTACAGCGTGAGCTCTCATACGCTGTAGTCGACGAAGTCGATTCCATCCTAATTGACGAAGCACGTACTCCACTAATTATTTCCGGTCAGGCCGATGATAACGTCACTCTATATCAGGTAATGAACCAGATACCGCCGCAACTAATCGCCCAGAAGACCGAAGAAGGCGAGGGCGATTACTGGGTAGACGAAAAAGGTAGACAGGTCATTCTCAGCGATCAGGGGCATGAGCACGCCGAACAGATTCTCACCAAAATGGGATTGTTAAAAGAGGGCGATTCCCTTTACTCCACTACCAACATCATGCTGATGCACCATCTGATGGCTGCCTTGCGCGCCTATACCTTATACCAGCGCGACCAGCATTACGTGGTGCAGGATGGTGAAGTAGTGATTGTAGACGAGTTTACCGGCCGTCTGATGGCCGGCCGGCGCTGGTCTGATGGTCTTCATCAGGCAGTAGAAGCCAAAGAAGGTGTGGAAATCAATAAAGAAAACCAGACACTGGCTTCTATTACTTTCCAGAATTTCTTCCGCCTGTACGACAAACTAGCCGGCATGACCGGTACGGCCGATACCGAAGCATTTGAATTCCAGAATATTTATGGTCTTGAAACCGTCATCATCCCGCCAAATCGCCCGATGATACGTAAAGACCTGAACGACCAGATTTACCGTTCCATCGAAGAGAAGTTCGAAGCTGTAGTGGCTGATATCAAAGAACGCCACGCCAAAGGCCAGCCCATACTGGTCGGTACCACCAGTATCGAAAACTCCGAGCTGGTTTCCGCATTATTGGATAAAGAGCATTTGCAGCACAATGTGCTCAATGCCAAAGAGCATGCCCGCGAAGCCGACATCATTGCACAGGCCGGCCGCCCAGGCATGATTACCGTTGCCACCAACATGGCAGGCCGCGGTACCGATATCGTACTTGGCGGCAACATCAAGCCGCAAATCGATGCCATTCAGGACGACGAGAGTCTCAGTGAAGCTGCCAAAGCAGAAAAAATTGCCAAACTACAGGAACAATGGCAGCGCGATCACGATGCTGTAATAGCCGCAGGCGGGTTGCACATCATTGGTACTGAACGCCATGAAAGCCGCCGTATCGACAACCAGTTGCGTGGCCGCGCCGGCCGTCAGGGTGATGCCGGTTCGAGCCGTTTTTATCTTTCATTTGAAGACCCGCTGCTACGCCTGTTTGCCCTAGACCGTGCCACGGCCATTCTGAATCGCCTCGCGCCTGAACGTGGCGTTGCCATAGAAGCCGGTATGCTGACCCGCCAGATTGAAGGTGCCCAGCGTAAAGTGGAAAACCGTAATTTCGACATGCGTAAGCAAGTACTGGAGTACGACGACGTCGCCAACGACCAGCGTAAAGTGATTTACCATCAGCGTGCTGAAATACTGGCTAGCAACGATATCGACGGTCTGATGCAGGAAATTCGTCACGATGCTATTGTGGAAACGGTAGACAGCTTTATCCCGCCCGATAGCATGGAAGAGCAATGGGATATTGCTGGACTGGAGCACAAACTGGCCAGCGATTTCCACATCGAAGTTTCCATCAACGACTGGCTAAAAGAAGACAATAGCCTCGACAATGAAAGCATCTGTGAGCGCCTGCTAGACATGGTTGAAAAGGATTATGCTTATAAAGTCGAACAGGTTGGCCTTGAAACCATGCGTAGATTCGAACGCGATATCATGCTGCAAATCATCGACAACCGCTGGCGCGAGCATCTGGCCGATATGGATTACCTGCGGCAAGGGATTCATCTGCGCGGATACGCCCAGAAAAACCCCAAACAAGAATACAAACGCGAAGCATTTGAAATGTTTCAGGCCATGTGGAGCAACATACGCAATACCGTAGCCTCATTGCTGATTTCCGTGCGTTTCGAACAGGCGCCGGCAGAAGAAGAGACACTGCCGCCGCAGATGTTTGCAGCCGGTGCTGACGACGATGAGGATTACAGCCCCACAGCCATGGAAGCACGCGGCATCATTGTGCGCCGTAACGACCCTTGTCCCTGTGGCAGTGGCCTGAAATATAAATTGTGCCACGGCCGCCTGTAATTTCGACTAAATTATTTCATCATTCACAACAGGCTGTCGGGAAACTGGCAGTCTGTTGCTGTATTGGCAGAAGCCTGTGCTAAATGTTTCCTGTCAACTGAAATGATTAAAGTGATTACTCTAAAACCCATTGAACCGCGCATCAAATTGTCTTAAAATTCACACCTTACGCCAGCGCCGACAGCAAAAATGCTTATTCAGACATCAGGCTGGCGTATTTTCGGTTTACGCTAAAAATACCGCTTTCCTTAATCATGGATTATTAATGGCAGCCTACAACACTCAAAAAGTCCTGTCCGTACATCACTGGACAGATGCATACTTCACATTTACCTGTACCCGTGACGAATCTCTGCGTTTTCAGAATGGCCAGTTTGTCATGATTGGTTTGCTGGTGGATGGCAAACCGCTAATGCGTGCTTACAGTATTGCCAGTGCCAATTGGGAAGAAGAGCTGGCTTTTTTCAGTATTAAAGTACAGGATGGCCCATTAACCAGTCGCCTGCAACACCTGAAGCCGGGCGATGAAGTGCTCGTTAGCAAAAAGCCCACTGGCACATTGATTGCTGGTGATCTCAATCCTGGTAAAAACCTGTATTTGCTTTCTACCGGTACCGGTTTAGCACCGTTTCTCAGCGTCACCAAAGACCCTGATATCTACGAGCAGTTTGAAAAAATTATCCTGATTCACGGCGTACGCTACCAGAAAGATTTGGCCTATTACGACCACTTCACCACCGAACTGCCTAATCACGAATATCTGGGTGAGATGGTGCGCGAAAAACTGATTTATTATCCGGTGGTATCACGTGAAGACTACATTCATCATGGACGCTTAACTGATTTAATGAAATCAGGTAAACTTTTCACCGACATTGGCTTACCGCCGATCAATTCCGCCGACGACCGAGCTATGATTTGCGGCAGTCCGGAAATGCTCAAAGATTGCTGTGACACCCTCAATAGCTTCGGGCTATCCATTTCCCCGAAAATGGGGCAGCGCGGTGACTATGTAATCGAGCGCGCATTCGTAGAGCAGTAAAGCTAAACCAAACGAATTCGGCAGCAGCCATTGTCAGTCAATGTGCTGCTGATTTTATTTAGTCTGGCAGCCATATCATGCTACTCATTTAACTGCACCTTAACCGCGACTATGCAAAATCTGCTTACTTTGTTCATCATCTTGATTCCGCTGTTTGCCGGATTTTGTATTCCTGTGCCTGCCCGTGCCGTTAGCTGGCTGAATATCGGACTCTCATGGCTGGTGTATTTGATTTTATTTTTGATTGGTCTGTCACTGGCACAAGTGCCCAATCTAGGTGCCGAGCTGGCCGTCATCAGCTTTACCGTAGCAGTATTATTTGTCTGCCTTATAAGTACCAATCTACTGCTGTTTATCTGGTTTGACCGCCGTTACCCGTGGCATCTGCAACGGCAGCAGACCGCCACCCAGTCTGGTGATATCAGCATTATGGGTAGCTTAAAACAGGTAGCCTGTCTGCTGCTCGGGTTGACCGCCGGCCACTTTTTTTCTTTTAGCTGGTTAGGCAATCCGCAGGCTGCTGTCAACAAGGCACTGATTATTCTATTGCTGCTGGTGGGAATGCAGTTGCGTAGTTGCGGTATTACCTTGCGACAAGTATTTCTGAATCGCCGTGGTGTGATTTGTGCCGTTTTGTTCACACTGGCCAGTCTGCTTGGCGGTCTGCTGTTTGCACTGTTGATGCCAAACGTATCCATTAGCAAAGGGCTGGCACTGAGTAGTGGATATGGCTGGTATTCGCTTTCCAGCATTATTATGAGTAAATCCTATGGAGCCGTGTGGGGCAGCATTGCCATGTTCAATGATCTGGCACGCGAATTCTTTGCCCTGCTGTTTATTCCTCTTCTGATGCGACGCTATCCTACTGCAGCCGTCAGCATCGGCGGCGCCACCAGCCTTGATTTTACCTTGCCCGCGATACAGGCTTCCGGTGGAATCAGCGCTGTACCATTGGCCATCAGCTTCGGCTTTATTGTTAACCTCACCGCACCGGTGCTAATGGTGTTTTTTTCTTCACTGAATTTTTAGTGTAAAAAATTTTTTGTTTAGCTCTGCGATTGACCAAAATAGCCGTTCCATTTTTTGTATCTAACAAAATAGTTATTATGTTTATCAAGCGTGTATACACCAGAAAATAACGCATTATGTATCAATACTCAAAATAGCCGCTGGCCAGAGTGAATCAGTTGCCGTGAAAAAGGTGTTTGAGTTCACTGCATTACATGGATATGATCCATTACAATATCCCTTGCCCAACATTTTTTAGATTATTTTAAAGTCCATAAATAATGGCATAACCCAAAATTTTTTGTCTACAAATGACATCTATTGTTAGGTTAATGTTACATTTAAATACAAAACAAATTACGCCTATATCAATACGACTAATGTGTTTTATATCCCGTTTTTTACCACTCTATCCGTACTTAGAAAAATTATGTTCTTCACTTATCCAACATAGAAATTTTATGAATTGAAGATGATATTAATTGTTGGAAGAAGCTAAATCATATTCACAAGTAAAATAAATAACTTTAAAGAAAATTTTGTCTGGTTTAGGTTTAACTCTTTCTATTAAATTTCAAAATATTTTCTAATTTGCATTAGCAATTGATTATTAATACCTACCTTGAAAGT
Organism: Snodgrassella sp. B3837; assembly: GCF_026535955.1. Taxonomy (NCBI): domain Bacteria; kingdom Pseudomonadati; phylum Pseudomonadota; class Betaproteobacteria; order Neisseriales; family Neisseriaceae; genus Snodgrassella; species Snodgrassella sp. B3837. Next base: position 259,551 of record NZ_JAFNPI010000019.1, on the reverse strand, counting down.
ATTTATTAAATGTTTGTGTCAAAGTTCAAACCATTTATCCAGATTTTATATTTCTGATTATTCATAATAAAATTATTAATAAGGTATTTTAAACTGATAATACTAAATATATATTATAAATATATAATTTACGAAATTATATTTTATAGAATTATATTCAAGCAAAACTAATTAAATCCCTTTTTTAAATCATTTATTTTGACAAAACTTATTTTAAGTATTAATATTTTAATGTTTAATTTAATAAATATAATGTAAAAATTGAAAACACAAACTGTGGGAGAACAGCAACCAGACAGGAGGAACAATCTGCCGGATATCATCCGGCTAGCTATTCCGGCCGCAATAAAAAATGTTGCCTTAGATTTGGAAACAACATACAGGTATCAATCCTGATTTATTGCAATATCATTTAAATTTCACCATTCTCCAGCGGCAGTCAACAGTGCCAGAAGAAAGCAAAGCCACAGTGAATATTATTAAATATTAAATTAATGATTTGAATTAGAATTTTATGTCAAATATATCGATATATGCGCAATTTTTAACGATATATAAAAATATGTACGCAAATAGATTGCAACAAATGAAATATCTTCATTAAAATTAAATGAAATTGCTTATTCCTAACCATAATTTACAAATACAGCTTCACGAATTAGACCTGCCGTTGCTCGTATTTAAGGCGCTGCATAGTATCTGAATGATACTCAGCCTGATTTAATCAATAAACTTCGATGAACCTATACGGTAAGAAAAGAGTTGATTAATAAGTTACTGAGTTTTAAAGATTCGAAAAAATCATTCTGCCTATTTGTTTTAGTTCAAATAAACAAAGCTTTTTTATTGGCTAAAAATGCTGTTAAGAGTAAATTAAAGGCATAAAGTTTTAAAAAAAACTTTAATCTGTAAGAAATTAATCAAAACGATATATTCTCAAAACTAGACAAAGAAAGAGAACCATCATGTTTATGTGGTATAAAAATGTATCAAGAAATGAGAGAAAAACTTTTTGGGCGTGTTTCAGTGGCTGGGCACTTGATGCACTCGAAAATCAGATGTTCGGATTGGTGATTCCCTCATTAATTGCCTATTTTGCCATTACCAAAGGGCAGGCCGGATTACTCAGCAGTGCGACATTAGTTACCTCAGCTTTGGGCGGTTGGTTTGCTGGAGCACTTTCCGACCGCTATGGACGCGTCCGGACACTGCAAATCATGATTGTATGGTTTGCATTTTTTACATTTCTGGCTGCATTTGTAACCGATTACCATTGGTTGTTAGCACTCAAAGCCCTGCAGGGTTTTGGTATTGGGGGAGAATGGGCTGCCGGAGCTGTACTGATGGCTGAAACTATCTCCAGTCAGTATCGTGGCAAGGTAATGGCTATTGTACAAAGTGCATGGGCTGTGGGATGGGGATTATCCGTAATCTTGTTTTCCATTGTATTCAGTCTGGCACCGGAAAGCATGGCTTGGCGCATTATGTTTGCTGTGGGTCTATTGCCATCGTTACTTATATTTTATGTTCGCCGGCATGTAGAGGAACCGGTCAAGCAGACAGTCGAAACATCAAAAACCGAAGAAAGGCAACCATTAGCTGATGCACTCTTCGGTATTTTTTCACCCAAGCTTATTCGCACCACGGTATTGGGTGGTTTACTAGGACTGGGTGCACATGGCGGCTATCATGCCATTATGTCGTGGCTGCCAACCTTTCTTAAAGAAGAACGCCATCTTTCGGTACTTAATTCAAGTGGCTATTTGGCTGTGATTATCGTTGCATTCTGGTGTGGCTGTATCGCTAGCTCGGTACTGCTCGACAAAATCGGCCGCCGATTCAATGTAGCTTGCTTTGCCATCTGTTGTGTAATTACCGTCCGCATCTATCTTTTTGTACCATTGACTAATACCCAAATGCTGTTTCTCGGTTTTCCACTAGGCTTTTTTGCCGCTGGTATACCTTCAAGCCTTGGTGCATTGTTTAACGAACTCTATCCGCAACAGTATCGTGGTGCCGGCGTGGGTTTTTGTTATAACTTTGGCCGCATACTTTCCTCAATCTTTCCGTTTCTGGTTGGTCACATGAGTGCATCTATGTCACTGGGTTCCGCAATCGGTATTGATGCCAGCTGGGCTTATTCAATTGTAGTTATCAGTGTATTGCTCCTGCCGGAAACCAAAGGCCGTGATTTAAAGCAGATCAATCAGGATGGTCAGATTTCCGATAAGTAGTATATTAAATAAGGTAAAAAAATGATTCAGCCAACAATCGGCAGAATAGATAGTCATGCACATGTATTTACACTGGATTTGCCGATGGTGGCTGGCCGGCGCTATACACCGGCTCAGAATGCGCCACTGTCTGCTTATCTGGCGCATCTGGATGCGCTCGGCTGCACCCATGGTGTATTAATCCAGCCAAGTTTTCTGGGTAGTGACAATAGCTTTATGCTGCAAGCGATAGCTCAGGCTGCCCCGAAGCTCAGAGGCGTAGCCTGTGTTACTCCAGATATCAGTTTGCCCGAATTGGAAGCATTAGACAGAAGCGGCATCGTTGGCATTCGTCTTAATGTTATCGATGGCACCCAGCCGGATCTGAATACTGCTGCATGGCAAGATTTGCTCGAAAAAATCAAATCTCTTAGCTGGCACGTAGAAGTGCATTGCCGCAGCAACAAACTCAGCTCCATTCTGGTGCCACTGCTTAGAAAGCAGATCAATGTGGTAATTGACCATTTCGGCCGGCCATCAGATTGTAATCATAGCCGTGATTACGGTTTTCAGCAGCTATTAGAATGGGGGCACAGTGGGCTGGTGTGGTGCAAAATCTCTGCGGTATACCGCACCTGTGCTAATGCGGACGAGGGTCATAAATTTTTAGCTGATACTATACCTAAGCTTGTGGACAACCTTGGCCGTGAGCGCCTGATGTGGGGTAGTGACTGGCCGCATACTCAGTATGAACAGCAGATTAATCCTGAATATCTGACTACACAGCTGAATATGTTGTTACAAGATGAAACACTGGCACAGGCCGTATTGTGGGACACTCCGGCTAAGTTTTTTAAATTTGTTTAAAACCAAATTCAGATTGATACAACTTCTTTTATGCTAAATATATTTCTGGGCGCAATGTTAGCAAAAATCTCTGTTTTGTTATGCTGAAGCAACCCTTTATCATTTAGACCAATTCTGCAAACAAATAGCGGTAAGGTGCCTTTATTCGGAAAATGATACAGAACATATTAGAAGACTGGTTTGTTATAAGTTTTGATGTATAAATTGAACAAATATTAGACACTTTTGGTTGTTATAACAGAGATGATTATAAACAGTAGCAAAATTGTTTATATATTAATTTTGGCTGTTGGATTAAATTTATGCGATGGGTTAAATCAGGGCAAAAGTTCTGAAATTTTATAATTGCGAAGCATATATTGCAGGCTGTATAAAGAAAGTATGGCTTAATCCACTCATATAAATTAGGAATATTCACTTATGAAAAAATTCATTTTAGCTTCTGCATTATTATTTGGGCTGTGTTCGGGCGTATTTGCTAAAGGATATAGCTATGATTCCTCTAACATCGAGGACTTGCCTGCACAATGCATAACCTTGGAAACGGTTTTATCAACCACCTATAATCAATATAATATGGCTTACAGAGGGCAGAGATCGCTGGCAGATGCTGATAGAGTAGTGGGTACTGAAATTGAAAAAGCTTTTTTAAAAGGCACACCTGATGAGTATCTGCTCAATAAAAATCTACAACAATTTACTATGATTAAAAGAAACGGGCTCGAAAACGAGATTGCTCGAAACAGAATTTACAATCTCACCGGATTGATGACGAGACAGGAATTAATCAACATCGCTAAAAAAATGAAAAAGAAAGCAATGAATGGTGGTTTGACTGATAAAGATTATCGTATGTATGATGAATCAGTAATTAACGATTGCCTTGCCAGAGTGAAAAAACATCCGGAAGGTAATAGCGGCTCAGATTACTATAAAGCCATTGATTATTCAAAACGCAAAGCCACCAAGTAATATATCCAGCCGCCAAATAGGCGGCTGATTATTTTATTAATAAATGGAAAGTATTAATCCAATATCGGATACCGGTGCTGGCAGCGGGGTAGGTTGGTCGCTGCAGCAATGATGGAGTCTTCACTCAAAGATACAAATACAATCGGCTTTTAGGCTGAGTCTAAACAGGTCCTTATTTTGTACATCTTTAGAGCCTTGCAGACGCTACACAATGTTGAATTTCTAATTCTTAAAATGAAATTTTATCAAGAATAAGTTCAAAAGCTGAAATTCGTTGAAATTTCAATTGCTTTTTTAATTTCTTGCAAAGTGGAAATACCAATTTCTTCGGTTTTACTTTTACGTAAACAATTATGTATAATTTTTATTTTTTCCTTATCAAGGTTAAATTTTTTCAAGTAATCAGTTATGGTTGATGTGAGTATTTCTACTGAGTCAGAACTAAAAATGCTCAAAAGTAAGCATCCTAAATACTCAAAAAAATTCAAACGGTTTTTATCTACCAAAGTATAATTTGAATCGATATTTTCTAAGACATTATTTATAAAAATAATCATATTATCATTATCTTCACTATCTAGATTATTATAAGTTTTATAAATATCTGGAACTTTTATTTTTATAATAATGAAAAAGAAGACTAGAATAAGTTCATTTGTACGAAAACGATTATGAGATCTTGCTACGATATTCAAAATATTACAAAATGCTTCTATTTCTCTTAATGTTAATTGATATAAATAAATAAAATCCCAAATAAATACTCTTATTGTAACGCCACTGTAAAATATTACATCTACAATGTTGTTGAGTGATAATTTTTCCAGTAAAGTATTAATAAATTTATTTTTATTTGGTATTGGTAATAAATAATCAAAATCAATAAACCGGCGCAGATAGCCATTTACATCCAGTCCTTGCCCATATACCGCCCGAATGGAATGCGCTAGCTGGCTTTTATCTGTGGCCAGTACAAAAATAATATTGTCCACATTAAACAAATGTTTGGCATTTTCCAGTACTTCAATTGCAAAATTGGGGCGGCAGCGATCCAGCTCATCAATAAAGATGACCAATGGTGTATCCTTGTTTCCATTCGCATAAGAACGGGCGAGTTCGCTGAGGGCTTCTTTGAAATTACCTAGGGTGTTGCGCGATTGTTTATACTGTCTAATGTGTTCTTGTACCAGCGACTCACTTAGGCTGCTCAGTGTTTTGGTTAACTCATCGCTATTTGTTAATCCGCTTGATACCGCTTTAATACCAAGATTGGCCAGAGTTGGTGCCGTAGCTTTGAGAAAATTTGCTGCAAATCCATAAATTTTCTTGATGGATTTTTCAGCTTCATTTTTATCCTGTATGGCCAGTTTTTCGGCTGCCAGATTAATCTCCCCAATCAAAGCAATTAGTGCATCATCAGTATAATCACTTTCCCATGCATTGAAATAAATAGTCGGAATAGATTGCTGATGCAAATATTTTTCCCACATCCTGATAAAAGTGGTTTTGCCTTGCCCCCAGCCGCCATCAATACACAGCACAATTGATTGTTCAAAGCTGGTGATAAACTTGGTGAGAATTTCAATATTGTCTTTTCTGTTCAGTACATCGTTCTGAAACGGATTATCATCAGGAATTTCGATAGGTACACATTTTTTCAGGCTGTTTTCACTCATTTCAGCTTATCCCCTGTAGCCAATTTGTTAGCGGCCAGCGGCCACTTTGTTTACTCTGATTTTGTATAGATTAGAACTGTTTATGTTGTATACAAGTCCGATATCATTGCATAGGTGCAGCACATTAGCGCAATATAAATATTTTAACAGTCAGATAGGCATAAAATATCGAATCAGCTCTGTATTCGGCCACTAAATTCCAGCGGCTTGTTGCAATCAGCTTTGCTAGTAGTAGCGATAAGCAGAACAACAGGCCTTGCATTTCAGTTGAGAGTATTAGTTCCATCTAATAATATGATTTGTAAGAAAATTATTATGAATAGTAAAGTCTGGTCACAGCCGTTGCTGAAATGCCCGATTGCGTTATAAATCCCCTGTGGCTGCTTGCTTTTTGCTATAGATGGCCTTATGTGTAGATTAAACCGCGCACTGCGGTTTTTTAGCCGTTATGAGCAGTGTTAATTTTTTGGATGAATTTATTTTCAGGTAGCAGACATATGGATGTGATTCAGTATCCCGGTAGTGTATTCAAATTGCACCAGCCGTTTCCACCGGCTGGCGACCAGCCAACGGCAATTGAGGGATTGCTGGAAGGGCTGGATGATGGTTTATCCAGCCAGACTCTGCTTGGGGTAACCGGCTCAGGTAAAACCTTTACCATGGCGAACGTTATCGCCCGTAGTGGTCGTCCGGCCATCATCATGGCGCACAACAAAACACTGGCCGCCCAGTTGTACGCGGAGATGCGCGAATTTTTCCCTGAAAACGCCGTCGAATATTTTGTCTCCTACTACGATTACTATCAGCCGGAAGCCTATGTTCCCAGCCGCGACCTTTTTATCGAAAAAGATTCGGCCATCAATGAACACATCGAACAGATGCGCCTGAGCGCCACTAAAAGCCTGATGCAGCGGCAGGATGTTGTGATAGTTGCCACTGTGTCTGCTATTTACGGTATTGGCGACCCTAATGAATACCATCAGATGATTCTGCACCTTAAAGAAGGTCAGAAAATCGACCAGCGCGACATCATTGCGCGACTGGTAGCGATGCAATATGAACGCGGAGACATCGACTTTGCGCGTGGTTCTTTTCGTGTACGTGGTGACGTGATTGATATTTATCCGGCCGAAAGCTCCGAGCTGGCACTGCGCGTAAGTCTGTTTGATGATGAAGTTGACCGCATGCAATTATTCGACCCTGTATCCGGCAGCTTGCAACAGCGTGTCGGCCGCTACACCGTATTCCCCTCCAGCCACTATGTCACCCCACGTGATACGGTACTGCGTGCCTGTGAACACATCAAAGAGGAGCTGGGCGACCGCATCAAATGGTTTACCCACGAGGGGCGGCTGGTTGAAGCCCAGCGCATAGAGCAGCGTACGCGCTTTGATTTGGAAATGCTGTACGAAATGGGTTTCTGCAAAGGCATTGAAAACTATTCTCGCCATTTTTCCGGCAAACCTGAAGGCGAACCGCCACCCACTTTGATGGACTATCTTCCCAAAAACGCACTGATGTTTATCGACGAGAGCCATGTCACCGTCAGCCAGATTGGTGGCATGTATAAGGGTGATGCTTCGCGCAAGCAAAATCTGGTCGATTATGGTTTCCGCTTGCCTTCGGCACGAGACAACCGCCCATTGAAGTTTCACGAATTCGAGCGCGTGATGCCACAGACTATTTTTGTTTCTGCTACACCGGCGAAATATGAAGAAGAGCACGCAGGGCAGGTGGTCGAACAGGTGGTGCGCCCCACAGGTCTTGTTGACCCAGAAATCATCATTCGCCCTGTGGCCACGCAGGTAGATGATTTACTTTCAGAAATCAATATTCGTCGTGAAAAAGGTGAGCGTGTACTCGTCACCACTCTGACTAAACGCATGGCCGAACAGCTTACCGATTACTACGCTGAGTTAGGCGTTAAAGTTCGCTACTTGCACAGCGACATTGATACTGTTGAGCGCGTCGAAATCATCCGCGACCTGCGACTTGGATTATTCGATGTACTCGTCGGCATCAACCTGCTACGTGAGGGGCTGGATATTCCCGAAGTTTCACTGGTGGCCATACTCGATGCTGACAAGGAAGGCTTCCTGCGCAGCCACCGCAGTCTGATTCAGACCATTGGCCGTGCCGCGCGTAACGTCAACGGCAAAGCCATTCTATACGCCGACAAAATCACCGACTCTATGAAAGCGGCGATAGACGAAACTGAGCGCCGACGTGCCCGCCAGATACAATTCAATACTGAACACGGTATCGTACCGCAGCAGATAAAAAAACAGGTACGTGACCTCATCGATGGTGTGTATCACGACGAAAACGGCGGCAAAGGCCGAGGCCGCAGTAAACTCAAAGTTGGCGAAATCCATACCGAAGACGATGCGGTTAAAGAGATTGCTAAACTCGAAAAAGCCATGCAGGCAGCCGCCCGTGACTTACAGTTTGAAGAAGCAGCCCAGATACGCGACAAAATTCGCGCCATCAAAGAAAACCTGCTCTTCGGCGCCAGTGACACCTGAATGACAAATGTTTCCGGTATCGGCCGGTGTATTGCCATCCAATAGTGGTTGGCGCTGCCCAAAAAATACTAAGCCGGCCGTACTCGGAGCATAAAATTTCCGCCCTTAGCGCCACAGGTATATACTAATCTAGCTATCTCTATACGTGCCGGCCGCTGCCGCCCAGCACCGGCACACCATACTGGAGCCATACTATGCAGCTCTCGCATCGCCAGCACTTGCTGGCTCTGGCCAGACTTCCCGCGCTGCTTCTGCAAACCGCCGCCAGCGTAGTGTGTACCGCAATATTTTGCTCCATCCTCTTCATATGGCGAGTAAGTAGCGAGCTGCCACTGCATCCCGTCAACCTGCTCAACCACAACGATATTCGCCTTATCCTAATATTACTCTGCGGCTGCATGCTGTTTGCCTTTCTACCCTCACTTCTGTCTGCCATCCTCAGCAGCTACCTCAGTCACCACCTGCCACGTCTCATCATCAGTGCCGTAGCCGCCGGCACCGCTTTGTTTACTGCCCTGATACAGAACTGGCTGTTTGTCTGGCCGCTAGACTGGTTGCCCCTGCTCCTCAATGCACTGGCGGCCGGACTTAGTGCACTATGCTTTGCCAATGTAAAAATACTAGCAAAAAAACATTAGTTATCAGGCTGTAATTATCTGCACTCTCGCCATTACAGCCGGCTGTTATCGCAAATCTTCAATATCATCATACACATAATCGGCTCCCGTTCCTAAGCTGGTGTAGCCATCACCTGCTGTTATCAAAAAATTTCATCGTCATCATAACAATCGTCAAACAGCAAAATAATCAACCAGCTAATCGTTGCAAAACCAGCATAGCCGCGCCAGAACTAAATTTACTATTGCTGAGGACAAGTAAAAGTGCTTAAATTAAGCACTTATTATTGTCAATGATTTAAGTCAAAAACACATAAATCACACCAATAGTGAATACTTCTTTGTGCTAACTTCCAGATAAACACTTATCAGAACAACCTGAAGAGAAGAGAGAAGAGTTTGCGTTATGAAAAACACCAAATGCGATAGCTCAGCAGACGTCGTACTCATTGGCGCCGGCATCATGAGCGCAACACTGGGAACATTTCTCAAGGGGTTACAGCCAGACTGGCAGATAAACATCTACGAACGCCTTGCCGATGTAGCCGCCGAAAGTTCCGATGCATGGAATAATGCCGGTACCGGCCACTCAGCCCTGTGCGAACTCAACTATACACCTGAGCTAAAAGACGGCACAGTTGAAGTATCCAAAGCCATCAAAATCATCGAGCAGTTCGAGCTGTCCAAACAGTTTTGGGCCTCACTTGTTGACGCCGGCATGATTTCTGACCCTAGCGAATTCATCCGCAGCGTTCCTCACATGAGTCTCGTGCGCGGTGAAAAGGATGTAGATTTCCTACGCAAACGCTACCATGCCCTGCAACAATACCGCCTGTTTCAGGACATGCTCTACACCGAAGACAAACAACAAATCAGCCAGTGGGTACCCCTTATGATGCAAGGACGTGACAACAGTGAGCCCGTTGCCGTCACTTGGTCAGACCTTGGTACCGACGTAAACTATGGCTCTTTAAGCCGCCTCTTAATCAACAACCTTACCGAACACGGTTGTCACCTGCATCTTCAGCACGAAATTATTGACCTCCGGCAGGAAAATGGCCGCTGGGTGCTTGACATCAGAGACCTCTCTACCAATACCCGTCAGCAGGTATCTGCTCGTTTTGTATTTATCGGTGCTGGTGGTGGTTCCTTGCGTTTGCTACAGAAAAGCCAAATCAATGTCAGCAAGGGCTACGGCGGTTTTCCTGTATCCGGACAATGGCTAGTGTGTAAAAACCCTGAAATCGTCCGCCGCCATAATGCCAAAGTCTATGGCAAAGCCTCCGTCGGTGCTCCACCTATGAGTGTGCCACATCTGGATAAACGCGTGATTAATGGCGAAGAAGCCTTACTTTTCGGTCCTTTTGCCGGCTTTACCACCAAATTCCTCAAACGTGGTTCCTTCAAAGACCTATTCAAAACCCTCAACTTTGCCAATATTCGTCCCATGCTCACCGTTGGCATGCACAACCTCGGCCTCGAACACTACCTCATCCAGCAAGTTAGATTAAGCTTTGCCGACCGCATGAAAGAATTACGCACCTTCTATCCTGAAGCTCGAGATGAAGACTGGCAGCTTGCCATCGCCGGCAATCGAGTGCAGGTGATTAAAAACGATCCACACAAGGGTGGTGTGCTTCAGTTTGGCACCGAGCTGGTAAAATCCGCCGATGGCACTCTTGCCGCTCTTTTAGGAGCCTCCCCCGGAGCCTCCACTTCCGTATCCATTATGCTTGAGTTACTTGAACACTGCTTTCCCGCTCAAGTGGCTGGCGATTGGTCTGCAACCCTACATAAATGGATACCTAGCTATGGCCAGAAACTCGAACACAATCCCGAGCTCGTACAGCGCATCCGCGACTGGACCCTCAAGTCGCTAGGTCTGCATATCCCTGCCAGACACACACCCACTCAGCCTGTCCATTCATAATAATAACGTTGCCATAAACTACCTGACCAAATTCTAAGAATTTGGTTTTTTTTCATCTGTAACCCTCATACATCCCATCACAGTAACACTGACTACCAAAGTTTTGCATGCCTCTAACGCAGCAGCTACTTTAAGTTTTAGTGCTTCGACGTCTTTAATCCCGAAAAGTTTTTCACCGTATTAAGGGGGATGAAATGATTAATAAAAAGTTGGTTTTACCATTATATTTAGCGTGTCGGCATCGCCCTGAATTGAGGAAATTGGCCATAACAAGTTTTGTGTTAGCTAGGCACGCAGCAACTAGAAACTGACTTGTATTTGCGTCATTAGAAAATAAAAAAATCAGAAGTCATAAAAATTCTAGAAACCAGACAGAAATTGTAAAAGGTAAAGGTATCAGAAAGGGTACACCATACTTATTAGTTAGGGGCACAAAAAGGCAAGCGAAGCAGGCAAAGATAATATCAGCAACAAGCGAGTGGTGTATAAGAATGAAATGTGTAAGCAACTCAATCTTGATGGCATTTAGCCGGCCAGGCTTAGCAAATTTCTCCTCAGCATCGTCAGAAAAATTTATATTGGCAACAAAGGTTAAAATTTAATAGAAGAAAGCCATAAATTGATGGTTAGATACCTGCATGAATTTCATCTCGAAAACATGCATTCCGGCATTTTTTGATTGACACTTATTTGCCTAAGCAGAGACAGGCACTTTCACCACAAAAGATTGAAATAATAAAAAAAGTATTGCTAAGTTTGCTGAATTAGCAGTACTCTCAATACAGCGTTTCATTAACGCTGACTTCGCCCCAACGCCATTGCATTGATATCAGTGCAGTGGCGTTTTATTGTGTACATTGCCAATATCACTCTTTTTGAACAGATTATAGTGTATTAATGATATTGGTATAATCAATCCCGTGGCTTTGCTTCAGCTTCTATTTATCAAAATATATCTTAATGGATAAAATACAAATAAAATATCGAATATAATTTAGCATAATAATATGCCATAGGGTTTTAGGTTGAATATAAGTACTAAAGTAATCAATCTCTATATTAAAGATAACTTTTTTTCAAAATTTCTAGAATATATTTGAAAATAGATATTTTACATAAAATATACAAATATAATATTATTTTTTAAATTATCCAGCATATTATCGGCTATTCCGGCTATCATCTCTTGCAATTCGGCTTCAAACCTATTGTCTGAATTACCTTCGGCAAAAACTAATCCTAAATATGTTCATTAAAAGCACTCGTATACGATTGTGAAAATATGTACAGTGATCCAATCAACGACAACAGAATACAGGGTGCCAGAAATGGGGATGCTTACGAAATCGGTAAAAAATAAATGTGCATTCACCCTTGGTTCTTCTTATCTGTGAGAAAAGTGGGAGCAGAAGCATGGTCGTGTATACATCATGGGACGCGCTACTGTATTGAGAGTGGTGGATTAAGTGTTTAAATTTATTAAGATTAATAATAAGAAAGAAATGGTTATATTATGCCATATGCTAAAAAATATTTAGCTGATGTTTACCTTACCGCCCTCATCACCATTTGCCAGCGATGATTTTGGCAGGGTAAAAAATATCACCGTGCATTTTCTGGCTTGTAATCAGATTTTCATTACCTACGCTAATATTAAGAGGGTAGAAATACGCCGATGCATTCTAAGCTATTTGCCAAAAGTTAAAAGCTATGCGTGCCACGACCAAGTTTTAAATCCACGGCTGATTATCGGCGCAATTAAGCCAGGTTCGAAGCCATCAAGAAAGAGGGCGAAAACATCGCACAGATGATTATACCGGCATATAGAGGAATTACTACAGCAAGGCAAGCTGCAGGCAGCTTCGAAGTAGACTGCGATGTATGCTGACTATGGGCGGTATTGCCACCAGCACCAGCATGAGCCGACCTTGTGGCACCGGCGTAAAGCTACCTCGCAAAGTCAGACTGATATGCCGTGGCGTAGGTATATGGTTTAGTTTTCTGTGCGGGGCTGCTTTAGTGCTTTTTGCTGTTGGTGCGGAGCTGGCTGGCTGCTGATAATGTTTTTCTCACTGGAGAGGGTGTTAAATAAGGCACGGAAGTTTTGCACGGTAAAGGGGAAGGGTTTGCGCACACCGGCAGGCGGAATGGTGAATATGGTGTGACCAGGGTTGGTATTTTTAAGGCGGATGATATTTCGAACTGAAGCAAAGATGATGAGGGCAATGCTGAGTAATAACGCGGTTTTAGCAGCGATTCGAATTGTTTTGATACGGTTTTTTCTGCGGATGGTTGTTGCTGGATGGAAGTAATAGTGGCAGACTCGGCTCTGCAGTGAATGAGAAGGTGATGATGTGGCAGCGCTATGCTTAGCGTCAGCAGTGTGGTTATTAATGGGTGCCTGTTGGTTGTCGGTTTTGTGTTGCCGTTGTTCGGGCTGTGGCTTTAGCTTGCGGATGTTGTCTGTTGTTCCCATGTTTTGTCCTTTGATGCTGTGCCTGCTGTTGTGTCTTACTCGCGGTGGTTGCGAACGGTGTGGCACAGTGCTGCTTTAATTGAATTAGTTGCCGTCCTTATGCTGTACCCACCAATTTTTAGGCTTCGTTTTGAAGCGATAAATTGCGGGGAGCCCAGTATTTTTAGCAGTTTGTTGTTGTGCTGATGCAGCGTGAATGTAAGTAAGATTTAGTTACTAAAACATAGCGTTAGTATTTTACATTAAACTTTTGTTCTATGCTTGGTATGGTATATGAAATTTGTGATGGCATTGTCTGCGGTTGGACGGGCAGGTCTATACTTTATTTATTGGTAGGGTCAAAGGCTGCAGGCTGAAATCTACGGGATCATGGTAAGTGTTATAAGGTGCAGCTGTCGGTTTTGTTTGCATAATGATGATTTTATACAAGGGGAAATGAGATGCTATGCAGGCTGATTGTGGTGTTTCTGTTGTAGGTACTGGCGGGAATTTGGAAAAAGGACAATACAGCGGTCAGGAATACTGATTTACTTACGTGCAACTGCGGAGCTTGTGCTTAAGGCTATCGGCTTGAGGCCGGAAACTGCTGGTGTGGCGGCTGTAAAGCTTTGTGATAATTATTAGTATGTATGCAGGGGTTAATTTTAGATGCTACGTGCTGGAAAATAGGGATGACATCTGCTATGGCATGTTTTCCGGTAGCTGGTTGCTCTGCTATTCGTTTGATTAGCCGGATGCTGACTGAGGTAAAAATGCTATTTGAAAAGCTTAAGTAAGCCGATTACGGGTGTTAAAGTAAAATTTTGTTTGTATTTTGGTTAATTTGGTTTAGTATTTGCCAGACTATTACTAAAATACTTAATCCTTTTTTTATTTAGTATAATTGTATATTGCTTATATAAATTGGGTATATAATTATTACCTTTTGGTTGGTATTTTCAGCCGGTCTGCTGTAAATGCCTTTGCACATATTCAGAATAGCTATGCTTAATAAAGATCAGTTTGCCGATAATCATTTTATCCGTTCTATCATTGAGGAAGACCTGCAAAGCGGCAAGTGCCAGCAGGTGATGACGCGTTTTCCTCCGGAGCCGAATGGTTATTTGCATGTTGGCCACGCCAAATCCATTTGTTTGAATTTTGGTCTGGCTTATATTTATGATGGTTTGTGCAATCTGCGCTTTGATGATACGAATCCTGAGAAAGAATCGGATGAGTATGTGCGCTCGATTAAAGAAGATGTGCAGTGGCTGGGCTTTCAGTGGCATGAGGAACATTATGCTTCTGATTATTTCGAGCGTCTGTATGATTACGCAGTGGCGCTGATTCAGGATGGTAAAGCGTATGTGGATGATCTGGATGCGGAGGAAATGCGCCAGTACCGCGGTACGTTAACTGAGCCGGGCAGAAACAGCCCATATCGCGAACGTTCTGTTGAGGAAAATCTGGATTTGTTTGCGCGCATGCGTGGGGGTGAGTTTCCAGATGGCAGTAAAACGCTGCGGTTGAAAATCGATATGGCGGCAGGCAATATCAATCTGCGCGACCCAGTGATTTACCGTATCCGCCGCGTGCATCATCACCGTACTGGTGATAAGTGGGTGATTTACCCGATGTATGATTACACGCATGCGATTTCAGATGCGATTGAAAATATTACCCATTCCTTGTGTACGCTGGAATTCGAATCCCATCGGCCGCTGTACGACTGGGTGGTGGAAAACATTGCTATTGCCCATCAACCTCATCAGTATGAGTTTTCTCGGTTAGAGTTGCTGTATTCGATTACGTCCAAGCGCAAGCTCAATCAGCTGGTGGTGCAGGACCATGTTTCTGGCTGGGACGACCCGCGTATGCCTACTATTTCTGGTATGCGTCGTCGCGGCTATACTCCCGAAGGGCTGCGCCTGTTTGCTAAGCGGGTGGGAATTTCTAAAAGTGAAAATGTAGTAGATATGAGTGTGCTCGAAGGAGCCATTCGAGAAGATCTGGAAAGTGTAGCGCCACGAATGATTGCGGTGTTAAACCCGATTAAAGTGGAGCTTATTAATTTTGATGAGGCAGTGACACAAAGCCGTGAAGCGCCATACCATCCACATCATCCAGAGATGGGTGAGCGTCTGATGCCGCTGAGCAAAACCATTTATATCGAAGCCGATGATTTTGCGTTAGACCCGCCTAAAGGTTGGCAGAGGCTCACACCGGGTGGCGAGGTGCGTCTGCGATACAGCTATGTGATTAAATGTGAGGAAGTGGTGCAGGATGCTTCCGGCCGGGTGGTGTCGCTGAAGTGTTCCATCGATCACGAAACGCTGGCTGCCAAGCCGCAAGGGCGTAAGGTGAAAGGGGTAATACACTGGCTGTCTACGGAGCATGCGGTATCGGCCAAAGTACGTCTTTACGACCGGCTGTTTACAGTGGAGCGTCCGGATGCAGTACGTGGAGATGATGGTCAGTACCGCGATTTTACAGAATTTCTGAATCCGGCCTCGGTAACGGAAATTGATGCGCTGGTCGAACCAGTAGCGAATACGCTGGCACCGGAAACGCGCTATCAGTTTGAGCGGTTGGGCTATTTTGTTACCGACCGCTACGACCATACGCTGGAAAATCCGGTATTTAACCGCACGGTTACTTTACGTGATACGTGGCAGGCACAGGCAGAAAAAAAATAATTGTGCCTGTATTCCTGTGTATATAGCCGGCCGTTATGGCCGGCTTTTTGGTAAACAGAATCCGCCGGACGGGCAGCCGGTCGCTTGTTAAAATAAGCATAATGGTAAGTTCTGCTGATTAAGGACAGTCTGATGAGAACAATTCCGGTGCGTGCCGGTTATCTGGCTAATCTGCCGATGCTGCTGAGCATGGTGCTGGCCGCTTTGTGGGTTTGGTATACCGGTAATACGGCGGAAAGCACGGCTCTGTTTCTGGGGATTATCGCTGGCGGACTGGTAGATTTAGATGATGGTTTTACCGGCCGGCTGCGTAATCTGTTTTTTACGCTGATTCATTTTTCTTTAGCGGCTACGGCAGTTCAATGGACATTTGGGCACCCTCTGGCGTTTTCGCTACTGATGATTTGGGCGGCGTTCACCATGACGATGATGGGTGCCATTGATGCGCGCTACCGTACCATTGCGTTTGGTACGCTGCTGGTGATGCTGTATACGGTGCTGACTTATTCGCCAATGCTGCCTTGGTATACCAATCCGCTAATGCTGATTTGCGGCACCAGCCTGTTTAGCATATGTACGCTTGTGCTGCATTTGCTGTTTCCCAATCGGCCGGTACAGGATAATTTATCAGGTGCTTTTGCGCGTCTGGCCGATTATATGCTGGTGAAAGCACAGTTTTTCGACCCAGATGAGGCTGACTTGCTGGCAGAAAAAGAATTGGCGCTGGCGATGAAAAATACGGCTGTAATTGAGGGGTTTAACCGCTGTCGCGCAGCGCTGTTTTACCGTCTGCGCCGGCAGCATCGCCAGCGCGGTTTGGGCACCTTACTGCAATATTATCTAACCGCACAGAATATTCATGAACGCATCAGCTCGCGCCATGTGGATTATACGGCGCTGGCTCACAGGTTGGCTCATTCTGATCTGATTTACCGAATTCAGCGTTTGATTGTGCTGCAGGCACAGGCTTGCCAGCAGATGAGTGAGTGTCTGCACGAGGACAAACACTATGTATTCAATACGATGCTGCGCCGTGCTGGTGAGGGCATTGAGCAGGCAGCTGAGCGCTATTGTGCTGAAAATGGTTGTGATGAAGATACACCAGGGTTGCAGCAATTGATAGCCAATGTTTTGGGAATCAATGAGCAGCTATTGTGGCTGGAGCAGGTAAAGACTGGTGCCACAGCAGAAGCAGTCAGCGAGACACAAATCGCAGGACTGGATGTGGATCGCATTCGCGATATTCTGCCGGCTGTGCGCGCTCATTTTACTTTGCAATCAAATGTATTGCGTCATGCGGTACGGCTAGCCATCCTGACGGCAGTGAGCTGTGTGGTGGTGGAAGGCTGCCAGCTTAAAATGGGCTACTGGATTCTGCTCACTGGTGTTATTGTTTGCCAGCCCAACTATTCAGCCACTACTGTCCGTCTGAAGCAGCGTATCGTGGGCACGCTGCTCGGTGTGGTAGTGGGGTCGGTGTTGCCATATTTTGTGCCGACACTGGCTGGCCGGCTGGTGATTGTGGTAGTGAGTACGGTATTGTTTTTTGCTTTCCGTGTACGCCGTTATAGTTTTTCTACCTTTTTTATTACCGTACAGGTGTTGGTTGGCTTTGCTATTATTGGCATGGATACCCAGTCGGCAATGCTGTCGCGCTTTGTGGATACGATTCTGGGTTCGGTATTGGCGTGGTGCGCGGTGTCGTATCTGTGGCCAGACTGGCGTTATCTGACGTTGGGACGGATTGCCCGCCGTGCTCTGTGCAGTGACGCTGCCTATCTGCGGCAGGTTGCGCAGCAATTGCAGCAAGGGCTGCGTGACGATGTGGACTACCGTTTAGCCCGCCGCACGGCGCATGAGCTGGCGGCAACGTTAAGTAATACGGTGGCAGATATGTCGATGGAGCCGGCGCGCTATGGACGACGTCTGCCCGAGGGCAAAACTATTTTGCAACTTAATTATGTGTTGCTAAGCTGTATTTCCGCACTCGGGGCGCTGCGGGCGCAGGTGGATCGGATGCGACCACAGCTGACGCCACAACGAATACAGCACTGGTCTGTTATCGCATCAGCACTGGCAGAGCTGATGGCGCAGGATGCTGCTGAAGCTGTGCTACAAGCTGAATGGTCAAAACTGGACACAGAGCTTGTGCAAAGCCGGCCTCAGGCGGATGAAGATGTGGTGGAGAAAGTGTTGTGGCGGCAGCTACACCGGCTGCATGAACAGCTGCCGGCCTACTGGCAGGCTTTGCAGGCGGATGCAAGGGCTGGTACTGCTGTGCAGGAATATCCATGAAAGTAGCGGAAAAAAAGCTTGCGTTAAGCTGGTTAAAATTCGTGACTAAATAAGTTAATCTTGACGTGCAGTGGTGTTTTCTCAATTATGCTATTGGTGGTTTTCTTTTAAAATCAGATATAAAGCTAAAATTTTGGCGTATGTTATACTGATATTCACCATTTCAATATTAATAATGAGAGGATTACCATGGCTGAACCTAATGAACAGATTGAGACTTCGTCTCAAGTACCGCCATTGATTCCTACCCAGAATGGTACACTGGAATTACACGACATTACGATTGTTGACCAGAGTAAGCTGAAAAAGGCGATCTCAGCAGCGGCGCTAGGCAACGCCATGGAATGGTTTGATTTTGGTGTCTATGGTTTTGTGGCCTATGCGCTAGGACAAGTGTTTTTTCCATCAGCCTCGCCCAGTGTGCAGATTATCGCTGCGCTGGGTACCTTCTCCGTTCCCTTTCTGGTGCGCCCTTTAGGTGGCGTATTTTTCGGTATTCTTGGCGACCGTTTCGGCCGGCAAAAAGTGCTGTCGACCACCATTATTATTATGGCGCTCAGTACGTTCTGTATCGGGCTGATTCCTTCCTATCACAGTATCGGCATTTGGGCTCCGGTGCTTTTGCTGCTATGCAAACTGGCACAAGGTTTTTCAGTAGGCGGTGAATATACCGGTGCAGCAATTTTTGTGGCGGAATATGCGCCCGACCGCCAGCGTGGTTTTCTGGGCAGTTTTCTTGATTTTGGGTCGATATGCGGCTTTGTGCTCGGCGCGGGGTTGGTGGTGTTGCTGGAAAATATCATGGGCTCGTCGCATTTCCTTTCATGGGGCTGGCGTATTCCATTTTTCCTGGCCGCTCCTTTAGGCTTGCTCGGCCTATATCTGCGTCATGCTGCTGAAGAAACTCCGGCTTTCCAGAAACATCTGGATATGATGGAAAAAGAAGAACAGGAAGCAGTGAGCAACCGGCCGCAGGTGTCATTTAAAGAGGTCTTGCGCCGATTTTGGCGAACTTTGCTGGTCAGCGTAGGGTTAGTGCTCACTACCAATATTACCTATTACATGCTACTGACTTATATGCCCAGCTATTTGTCGCATAATCTGCATTACGGTGAAGACCGTGGGGTGCTGATTATTATCGCGATTATGATAGGCATGATGTTTATGCAGCCAATTATCGGATTCACTAGCGACAAAATCGGCCGTAAGCCCTTTGTGATTGGCGGTTCGATTGCTCTGCTGGTACTCGCCATACCGTGTTTTCAGCTGATTACCAGCGGCAAAGTAGGGCTGATATTCCTCGGTCTGTTTATTCTTGCAGTAATATTGAATTCCTTTACTGGCGTAATGGCCTCTACTTTACCGGCCTTGTTTCCAACACGTATTCGCTACAGTGCTCTTGCCAGTGCGTTTAATATTGCGATTATTATTGCCGGATTAACGCCAACCATCGCAGCAGCACTGGTGGACGCCAGCAATAATCTGTTTATTCCGGCCTATTATCTGATGCTGGTGGGCGTAATCGGAATTGTGACCGGTATCTGTCTGAAAGAAACAGCTAACCGCCCGTTACGCGGTGTTTCACCTTCTGCCTCGAGTAAACAGGAAGCGCGTGAGCTGCTAGCACAGACTTATGAGCATATTGAGCAGAGTGTGGAAGATATCGACGCAGAAATTGCACGCCTGCAGGAACAGATACAGACGCTGGAAATGCGCAAACAGCAGTACATTGATTTACATCCGAAGCTTGAATGAGCTTTTAGTAACTTATTTGTTAAAATTCAGCCACTAATGTTAATCCATAATGGTTAATATTAGTGGTTTTTTTGGTTATTAGTAATCTGGAATCTGTAATAAAAATTATTCGAAATGCTGTTGCGTTATTAGGTTTTATAAGAAATGTAATTGGTTGTTCGTTCAACCAATTACAATGAGGTTTAGGAAATGATGAAGTTGATATATTTGCTGCTTTTAACAACTATATAGTAGGGAAGTTGAGCATTTAAGATAGCTCCAAGCCATACAGGTATTAGTCAGAAAGATGTTAATCTGTTTGTTGATCTAAATAATCAGATAGCTTTCTTGATTTGGCTGAAAAAGGGCTGGTGGATAATTCGGTATGTAAGCAATGGTGCCAGATTGATATAGTAGATTTTTTATAAAATTTTAATCTGAATATAATTTGCTTAATGAATTATCCCTGCTAAAGAATGAAGGAAAAAACTGTAAGCAGGGATATCTGTGATTTAGTTGCCATTCATGGCTTTGTCCAGTTCCTGTTGTCTGGCTTGTACGGCATCTTCTAATCCTTTGATGCGTTCCTGATAGCGTACGTAGTTGCGTTCGTTGCCCAAACGTATTTTTTTGCCTTCTTCCAGCGCTTTTTTGGCATCAGCAAGATTTTTTCGTGCAGAAGCTATTGCTGACTGGTTAGGCTGTTTTTCTGTTTCGTTGTTATCTGTGGGAGCAGAATGGTTGTCCACAGCAGGTTTGTAGGCAGGTGTGGTGGAGAAATTTCCCCCTAAATTATTGGCCTGACGACAGTTTTTGCCATTTGGTACTTCTGAATAGCTGTGGTTGCCACGGCTGTCGGTACATTCGTATATCTGTGCTAGTGCAGTAGTGCTCAGTAAGGAGCATAGTGCAGCCAGAATGAGGTTTTTTTTCATGATTTGTCCTTTGTCAGGGGGTTACATGCGGCCAAGTTCGCGCTGAATGGCCTGAATATTCTGCTGGCGGTCGAGTACGGCGCTTTGCAACTCGGTAGTATTGCCGCCTTTGCCAGTACGGCTGCGGTTAAGTGCTTCCTGTGCCTGAGCCAGTGCGTTGCGCTCGTTGGTCAGTTCCTGTTGCAGGATTGCACGGCGGGTATTGTCGCTGCCTTTGGGTACGATATTTACCGAGGGCTGGGGTCCACTGTATGCTGTGGCTACGCGTGTGGCCGGGCGCGGTCGACTACGCACGCTTGTTGAAGAGCTACTACTGCGGTAGCTGGGGCGGCTGTCGCTATAGCTGCCGATAGCAGGCAAGCTAGCGACGGCACAGTTGCCTTTAGGTTTTGATGTATAGACAACTTCGCCGTTTTCAAGGCAGGTATATACTTTTGCCGGTACTTGCGCACTGATGAGCAGACTGCCAGAAATGATCAGTATGGGAAGCGCTTTTTTATATGTCATTATTAAACCTTGTACATCAATCATTCAGTTTTGTTGGCTGATGTCTTCAAGCTGTTGCTGCCATTCAAGCCATTTTTCTTCAGTTTGGGTTAATTTTACTTTGAGCTCGGCTAGTTGGGTAATGGTTTGTTGTAATTTTGTGCGGTTTTCGTCAAGGTAGGCTTCTTCGCTGGCGAGAAAGGCTTCGCCTTCCTGCTGCTGCTGTTGCCAGGTTTCCATGTCGCGTTCGGCTTTTTCGATATTTTTCATCAAGGGTTTGGTCAGTTTGGCTCGTTCCTGCCGCTGTTGTGCTTCGATGCGTTTTTGCTCTTTGCGCTTAATGCTGTCGCTGGAGTTTTGCGGCTGGTCGATACTGGTTTGCTCTTGTGTCAGACGCCATTGGCGGTAGTTGCTTAGGTCACCATCAAAGTGTCTTAGCTCACCATGATTAAGGTATATCAGGGCATCGGTGGTGGATTCGAGCAGGCTACGGTCATGCGACACTACGATTAATGCGCCCTGAAAGCTTTGTAACGCTAGTGTCAGGGCGTGGCGCATGTCTAAATCCAGATGGTTAGTGGGTTCATCCAGCAGTAAAAGGTTGGGCTTCTGCCACACAATCATGGCCAGTGCCAGCCTTGCTTTTTCGCCACCTGAAAAAGGGGCTATAGGTTGCATTGCCATATCGCCGATAAACGCAAAGCTGCCAAGGAAATTGCGAATTTCCTGTTCGCGCACGTCTGGAGACAGTTGCTGAATGTGCCATATTGGGCTTTGGTCGGCACGTAAGGTTTCAAGCTGGTGCTGTGCAAAGTAGCCGATTTTGAGTTTTTCGGCTCGCACAATCTGTCCGCTTAATGCTTGCAGGCTGCCGGAGATGGCTTTTATTAGGGTGGATTTACCGCTGCCATTGACACCTAGCAGACCATAGCGGGCACCCGATTCGACTGAGAGGTCGATGCTGTGCAATACCGTTCGGTCGCCATAACCTAGATTGATGTTTTCCAGTTTTAGCAGCGGATTGGGCAGATGGTCTGGCTGGGCAAATTCAAATGAAAACTCGCTGTCCAGATGAGCTGGTGCGATACGTTCTAATCTGGCCAATGCTTTGATGCGACTCTGTGCCTGCACTGCTTTGGTGGCTTTGGCTTTGAAGCGGTCAATAAAGGATTGCAGATGCTGTATGTGTGCCTGTTGTTTGATATAGGCGGCCTGCTGCTGTGCGAGTCGCTGTGCGCGCTCTTGCTGGTAGAAATCGTAGTTGCCACCGTAAAGAGTCAGTTGTTGCTGTGCCAGTTCGACGGTTTGGGTGGTGGTGGCGTTGAGGAAATCGCGGTCGTGCGAGATGATTATCTGGGTGGTTTCGAGACCGGCCAGATGTTGCTCTAGCCACAGGACAGTTTCTAAATCCAGATGGTTGGTGGGTTCGTCTAGTAGAAGCAGATCAGTACGGCACATGAGTGCCTGAGCCAGATTTAGGCGCATACGCCAGCCACCGCTGAATGATTTTACTGGCTGTTGCTGTTCTTGCTGTGAGAAACCTAGGCCGTTTAGTAATTTGGCGGCACGTGCTGGTGCGCTGTAGGCACCGATTTCATCTAGACGTGCATGAAGTTCGGCCTGTTTGAGTCCGTCGTTGCCTGCTTCGGCCTGTTGCAGCAGTTGTTGTAGTTGCTGTAATTCTGTGTCGCCTTGAAGTACGTAGTCCAGCGCAGGGATATCAAGTGCCGGTGTTTCCTGCTTGACGGTGGCTAGCTGCCAGTGTTTGGGTAGGCGTAGGTCGCCGCTGTCATGGCTGATTTTTCCTTCCAGCAGGGCAAACAGGCTGGATTTGCCGGTGCCATTTTTGCCAATCAGGCCGACGCGCTGACCGGGATAGATGGTCAGGCTGGCGTGTTGCAGAAGCTGTTTGCTACCACGCTGTAAGCTGAGATTTTTTATTTCAATCATACATATCAAACGCTACAAGTTGAGAGGCAAGGGGGGCGGGTTAGTTGACAATCTGGCTAAGCGGCCAGCGCGGTCTAACATTAAAACTGCCGGTAGGGCGGGCGCTGGACAGATGCATAGCTCCGGCAAAGGCAATCATGGCACCGTTGTCAGTGCAGTAGGCTAGCGGAGGAAAAAATGTATGCACTTCAGGAAGGCTGCTGAGGCTTTGGCGCAACTGCCAATTGGCACCCACACCGCCAGCTACGACCAGTTGTTTGTAGCCGGTTTGCTGTAGTGCCTGTTTGGCTTTGCTGGTCAGTACATCGACAACGGCGTTCTGGAATTCGCGGCAGATATCATGTCTGATTTGTTCGGGTAAAGCTTCGCCGCAGCCAGTTTCTGCTTTGATTTTGTTGACGGCAGTAAGTACGGCGGTTTTTAAACCGGAAAAACTCATGTTCAGGTCATGCGAATGCAGCATGGGGCGCGGAAAATGCAGGCTGCCGCTGTGGCCAAGTCTGGCTAGCTCGGACAGTTTGGCACCGCCTGGATAGGGCAGGCCAAGTAGTTTGGCAGTTTTATCAAATGCTTCACCGGCTGCATCATCGATGCTTTCGCCCAGTAGGGTGTAGTCGCCGATGCCTTTGACGGCCATAAATTGGGTGTGACCGCCAGAAACCAGTAAGGCGACAAATGGAAAATCCGGTTTGTCGTCGCTGAGCAACGGCGACAGCATATGGCCTTCTAGATGATGGACGGGAATGATGGGTTTATTTAGGGCAAAAGCCAGTGCGTTGGCAAAGCTGGCTCCGGCAAGTAATGCACCACCTAGTCCTGGGCCTTGGGTATAGGCGATGGCATCGATGTCGGCAAAAGTTTTGCCGGCCTGATGCAGACACGCCTGTGTAAGCGGTGTTAGGCGGCGAATATGGTCGCGGCTGGCCAGCTCGGGCACGACGCCGCCATATTCGGCGTGCATGGCAATTTGTGTATGCAGCTGATGAGCCAGTAGTCCGTGTTCGGTGTCGTATAGGGCAACGCCGGTTTCGTCACAGGATGATTCGATTCCCAGTACCAACATGTTTGAATATTTGAATTTAAAGCAGTAAAGCGGTTTATTTTACCTGTTTTGGTGGCTTTCGTGGACTGGCTGTCGGTAGGGGAAGAGCAAATGTTTTATAATAAGTACTTGCGTGGTTCGCAAACTTCCCACGTCAGACGGCGGTAAAAGCGGTTTTTACGGCTGTTTCTGAAATCAAAACTAAGGAAACGAAATAATGAAACAACATACTCGAGCGCTGGTAATTTTTTCCGGCGGTCAGGATTCGACGACTTGTCTATTACAGGCTATTGCGACTTATGGGCGTGAAAATGTGCAGACGATTACTTTTCAGTATGGTCAGCGCCATGCGATTGAGCTGGAAAAAGCACGCTGGATTGCGCAGGACTTAGGCGTAGCCCAGACGGTAATGGATTTGTCATTGCTGCAAAGCATTACGCATAATGCGCTGATGGATAAGCAGGAGTCTATTGAAACTCCGGCAAATGGGCTGCCGAATACGTTTGTAGATGGCCGTAATGCGTTGTTTCTGTTGTATGCCGCTATTTTTGCTAAAGGACAGGGTATTCATGATGTGATTGCTGGCGTATGTGAAACCGACTTTTCCGGCTATCCGGATTGCCGCAATGTGTTTGTACAGTCGATGAATGTGACGTTGAATCTGGCTATGGATTATGAGTTTCGTCTGATTACGCCGCTAATGTATCTGGACAAGGCACAGACATGGGCGCTGGCAGATGAGCTTGGCTATCTGGATTATGTGCGCGAGCATACGCACACTTGCTACAACGGCGTGGAAGGCGGCTGCGGTGAGTGTCCAAGCTGTGTATTGCGTGAACGGGGTCTGCAAACCTATCTGGCACAGAAAAGAGCTGTTTAATATGGGTTTAAGGCTGCTGTTTGCCTGTGATTAAATTTTTTTACGTGATTAAGCCTGTTTTGCATGTGATTTACATGGTAAAAACGTGACCAAACAGGAAAGGTATGAAGATGAGTGATGATCTGAAAACCAGTATTATTGAATTTCCGCTGGATTTCCCGATTAAGGTAATGGGTGAACAGCATCCGGAATTTGCGGCTCGGGTGCTGGACGTGGTGCAGCAGCATGCGCCAGAAACCGCAGCTTCAGATATTAATACCCGCCCGAGTAGTAAGGGTAATTATATTAGTGCTACAGTGGTGGTTCGTGCCGAAAGTCAGCAGCAGTTGGATGATATTTATCGTTCTTTAAGCAGCCATCCGATGGTGAAAGTTGTACTATGAAAGTGGTGCAGCTGGGTTTACGCGCTTATCAGCCGGTATTTGCTGCAATGCAAGATTTTACGGCTGCTCGCACAGCCCAAACCGAAGATGAGTTGTGGGTTGTTGAACATCCGCCCGTATTTACACAGGGCATGGCCGGTAAACCGGAACATATTCTGGTGCATGATGATATTGAGGTAGTACAGATAGACCGCGGTGGGCAGGTGACTTATCACGGCCCGGGTCAGTTGGTGGTGTATACGCTGATTGATTTTAAGCGTCGCCATATTACCGTGCGTGAGCTAGTAAGCCGGTTGGAAAACAGTATTATTGCTACGCTGTCCGATTATGGCATTGCAGCGGAGAATGACCCGAAACGGCCCGGTGTCTACGTTAGCGGCCGGAAAATCGCGTCGCTGGGGCTGCGCATTAAACAGGGTGCGGTGTATCACGGGCTGGCGCTGAATGTGAATATGGACCTGACTCCGTTTACACACATTAATCCTTGCGGCTATGCCGGCTTGCATATGACGCAGATTGCTGAGCTGATAAAGCCGTGTCCAACACTGGCTGAAGTGGCAGAACGCTTAACCGGCTACCTGAGTTTGCAATTGAATGCTCCGCCTCCTGAGCGGCCATCTACACAGAAAGTTGTACTATGAATCAAGATAACAGCCAAGGGGTAAAACACAAGGGTGCAGAAAAAACGGCACGTATTCCGATTAAAGTGGTTCCTCTGGAACAAAAGCTGAAAAAACCGGAATGGATTCGGGCACGTTTACCGAGCAGTCAGAAGTTTTTTGAAATTAAAAGTATCGTGCGCGAACAGAAGTTGCATACGGTATGTGAGGAAGCCAGTTGTCCAAATATCGGTGAATGTTTTAGCAAGGGTACGGCTACTTTCATGATTATGGGTGATATATGCACTCGTCGTTGTCCGTTTTGCGATGTTGGCCATGGCCGTCCTAATCCGCTGGATGAGCAGGAACCAAGCCATCTGGCTGCTTCGGTAAAAGCGATGAATTTGCGCTATGTGGTGATTACGTCTGTTGACCGTGATGATCTGCGTGATGGTGGTGCGCAGCATTTTGCTGACTGCATTACTGCTATCCGTAAAGCCAGCCCGCATACTCAGATTGAGGTGCTGGTGCCGGATTTCCGTGGACGCCTAGATATTGCACTGGAAATTCTGGCGCAGACTCCGCCGGATGTGCTGAATCATAATCTGGAAACGGCACCGCGGCTGTATAAACAGGCGCGTCCTGGTGCAGATTATCTGCATTCACTGAAATTGCTGAAGCAATATAAGGTGCTACGTCCTGAAGTAGCCACCAAGTCTGGATTGATGGTTGGTCTGGGTGAAAGTGATGAAGAAATTCTGCAAGTGATGCAGGATTTACGCGACCATGATGTAGAAATGATTACCATAGGCCAGTATTTGCAACCCAGCAACAGCCATTTGCCAGTGTTGCGCTATGTGACACCGCAGCAGTTTAAGGCTTTTGAAAAACGTGCTTATGAGATGGGATTTAAGCATGGTGCTATTGGGGCGATGGTTCGCTCGAGTTATCATGCAGATGTGCAGGCTGAGCACGCAGGTGTGGTAAACGAATAAAACTTCAAGGGAGATGCGGGCATCTCCCTTATTTATTGATGGCAAAATACAGCATGCAAACTAGAAGATGCGTATTTTGGCTGTTATTTACGATACGCGTGAATTTTAGCCGCTAAAATTTCAATGCGTCTTTTCGTTTTTTCAGCGGCATTTACGTGGACTTAGACTTTTTATTTCTTCGTTTGTATGTAAATCGTATATGCGAATAATAGCTCCTGGAGAACCTGCACACAGGCTAATTTTAGTGCTGGTAATACCTGTGCCATTTTGTGCAACAAATTTAATATTCGGAGCTAAATCTCTTCCAAATTCATCTTCCGCGACAATATGATAATCGCCTTTCGGAGTCATACAACCACAGAGAAAGGCAATGATGATCAGGCAAAAAATATTTTTCATTTATTTAAATTTATTTTAATTTTGTAATGATATTTTATTTTATCGATAAATACTTTAAATGTCATTTGTTTGTTAATTTTCATTTTCTATCAGTTGTGTTTATTTAGGCAGATAGCTTTACCAGTGGGAGATTAAATGAATATTTTGGCAAAAAATTGATATTGGTTGGAATGGAAATGAATATATTGCCGGTGATCATCGGCATGGTGCTGCTCAGAGAATTTACTTTTCTGGTTCTGGATAGGGATTATTGAATACTATTTTTGGCGCAAGATCTGCGCTGTTGTCGCAAACATAAATTAGAAAATGTTTTAGGCTGGTGAGAGGATTTCAAATAAAGTCTGCACATTCATTCAAGTTAAAGATACGCAGGATAAGGACAATTTTTTTCTTTAGGGTCAGGTGTAGGCTGCCAGTTGTTATATATAATTGAATTACAATAATAATTGATTATTATTTTCATTTAGAATAATTTGCTGATGACATTATTCGTGTTTTCAGCAAATTTTTTTGCTTTCTGAAGACTGATTAACACGTTTATGTAAATTGGTGAAATATAGTGATTTTTTGATTAAATGCCGGTTTAATCTGCATATATATGTCTCTGGGTAGTGATTTATGCTGTAATTGATTCAAATTATAGCGTTTTTTTTATCGTTTCTATGAAAAAAGGTTTTGACGTTAAAGGGTAAATTTTTGTATGTTTGTTACCTTGTCTAACTAAATTGTGCTTTGCAATCAGTGCAGCAAACGAGGTTTCCTGATGTCCGGCTTATACGACCATACTCTGGTAAAAGAAAACTGCGGTTTTGGATTAATCGCCAATATTGAGGGTGAACCCAGCCATAAGGTGGTGCGTACCGCAATATTGGGGCTGTCGCGCATGCAGCATCGCGGCGCGATTTTGTCAGATGGTAAAACTGGTGATGGTTGTGGCCTGCTGCTGCAAATGCCGAAAAAATTCTTTCAGGCTGTGGCTGAGGAAAGCGGCATCACTCTGGCTAAAAATTTCGCCGTCGGCATGATTTTCTTTCCGCGCGATGAGGCGCTGGCACAGGAGTACAAAGCCATTATTGAAGAAGAGCTGACGCAGGAAACGCTGAATATTTCTCTGTGGCGCACGGTGCCCACCAACCCTAAAATGCTTGGCGCCATTGCGTTAGCCGATATGCCACATATTGAGCAGGTGTTTGTGAATGCACCTGCCGGCTGGCTGCCGCGCGATTTGGAGCGGCGGCTGTTTATGACGCGCCGGCGGATTGAGAAACGCATTAGTCACCGAGATTTTTATATTTGCAGCTTGTCTAATCAGGTGATGATATATAAAGGGCTATGCATGCCCAAGGATTTGCCGCGCTTTTATCCTGATCTGGCTGATTTGCGTATGCAAAGTGCAATTTGTCTGTTTCATCAGCGCTTTTCTACCAATACGCTGCCGCGGTGGCAATTGGCGCAGCCTTTTCGCTATTTGGCGCACAATGGGGAAATCAATACCATTTCCGGCAACCGTGCTTGGGCACGAGCACGCTCCTACAAATACCATACGCCTTTGATTCCGGATTTACAGACCGCTGCGCCGTTTGTGAATGAAACTGGCTCGGATTCCAGTTCTCTGGATAATATGCTGGAGCTGTTTGTGAATGGTGGTATGGATTTGTTTCGTGCTATGCGTTTGCTGGTACCACCGGCATGGCAGCACAATCCAGATATGGATGACGATTTACGCGCATTTTACGATTTCAATTCTATGCATATGGAGCCATGGGACGGGCCGGCAGGAATTGTGCTCAGTGATGGGCGCTATGCAGCCTGTACGCTCGACCGCAATGGTCTGCGGCCAGCGCGCTATGTGATTACGCAAGATAAGCTGATTACTATTGCCTCCGAAGTAGGTATCTGGGATTACGCTCCCGATGAGGTGGTTGAAAAAGGCCGTGTCGGCCCCGGTGAGCTGCTGGTGATTGATACGCGTGAAGGACGGTTGATGCAGTCGGCAGACATTAATACCGAGCTGAAAACGCGCCATCCGTATAAAGAATGGCTAGACAGAAATGTTTTATCGCTAATTCCATTTGAAAAACTGCCGGAAAATGAAACCGGAGAAGCCATTTTTTCAGCAGACCAGCTGTTGGTTTACCAAAAACTATTTGGCTATGACATGGAAGAGCTGGAAAGTGTGATTCGTGTGTTGGGCGAGAATGGACAGGAAGCAGTAGGTTCGATGGGAGACGATACGCCGTTTGCAGTACTTTCGCAGCGACCACGCCTGCTGTTTGATTATTTCCGCCAATACTTTGCTCAGGTAACCAATCCGCCAATAGACCCTTTACGCGAAAAGCATGTGATGAGCCTGAATACTTGTATCGGGCGTGAGATGAGCGTGTTCTTTGAGGCTGAAGGCATGTCGCATCGGGTGAATTTTAAATCACCAGTATTGCTTTACTCCGATATGCAGCAGTTGCTTCAGCTTTCTGCCGAACACTATCAGCATCATCACCTGCAGGCGGTGTACAACCCAAATGAAACCAGCTTGCAGGAAGCTTTGCTGCATTTGTGTGATGAGGCAGTTGCTGCGGTCAGAAATGGGGCAGTTCTGCTGGTGGTATCTGATCGCAATGTCAGCCGTAATGCTATGCCGATTCCGGCTGTGCTCAGTGTGGGCGCGATTCAGCAGCGGCTGGTAGAAACCAATTTGCGATGCGATGCCAATATTGTGGTTGAAACCGCATCTGCACGAAATCCGCACCATTTTGCCGTACTGATTGGTCTAGGTGCTACAGCGGTGTATCCGTATCTGGCGTATGAAAGTCTGGCCAGAATGGTAAGTATTGGTGCGATTACTAAACCTTTACGGCAGGTGATGCTCAATTTCCGTAATGGTATCAATAAGGGTCTGTATAAAATCATTTCCAAAATGGGTATCTCTACCATTTCGTCTTATCGCTGTGCCTGTCTTTTCGAAGCCATTGGTTTTCATCATGAAGTCATGCAGTTGTGTTTCAAAAATATGGTAAACCGTATTGAAGGGGCTACATTTGCACAGCTAGAAGATGATCTGCGCTGGTTCCACAAACGTGCATGGCAGAAAAGCCGTGGTCTGGAAATTGGCGGTTTTCTGAAATACAAGCCGCAGGGTGAATTCCATGCCTACAATCCAGAAGTGGTGAATACCTTACAGGCTGCCATCAACAGCGGTGACTATGCCCGTTACCGCCACTATGCGGATGCTGTGAATAAACGCCCTCCCTCCATGCTGAGGGATTTGCTACGGCTTAAAACGGAAGCAGCCACACCAGTGGCACTTGAACAGGTAGAAGCAGCAGAAAATTTATATAAACGATTCGATAGCGCGGCTATGTCGATTGGTGCATTAAGTCCAGAGGCACATGAGGCACTGGCCACGGCGATGAATCGTCTGGGCGGCTATTCCAACTCTGGCGAGGGTGGCGAAGACCCACGTCGCTACGGCACCGAACGTGTTTCACGGATTAAGCAAGTGGCTTCGGGACGTTTTGGCGTCACACCGGCCTACCTGATGAGTGCCGATGTGATTCAGATAAAAGTAGCGCAAGGTGCCAAACCGGGTGAGGGCGGACAGCTTCCCGGAGATAAGGTCACCCCATACATCGCGCAATTGCGCTTCGCTGTGCCCGGTTCCACCTTGATTTCACCACCCCCGCACCATGATATTTATTCCATCGAAGATTTAGCACAGCTGATTTTCGATTTAAAACAGATTAATCCGCGTGCGCTGATTTCGGTAAAACTAGTGTCTTTACCGGGCGTGGGTACCATCGCTACCGGCGTAGCCAAAGCTTATGCAGATTTGATTACTATATCCGGCTATGACGGCGGCACTGGCGCCAGCCCGATAACCAGTGTGAAATACGCTGGTAGTCCGTGGGAGCTGGGACTGGCAGAAGCCCAGCAGGCACTGGTAGAAAACAATTTGCGCCACAAAGTGCGGTTACAGGTTGATGGTGGCTTGAAAACCGGTCTAGACATCGTTAAAGCGGCTATTCTGGGAGCGGAAAGCTTTGGCTTCGGCACTGGCCCGATGATTGCGCTGGGCTGCCGCTATCTGCGTATCTGTCACCTGAATAACTGTGCCACTGGCGTGGCTACGCAGGATGACACTCTGCGCCACGAACATTTCCACGGTCTGCCTGAAAAAGCGATGAATTATTTTAAATTCATTGCACAGGATGTGCGTGAAATCATGGCACAGCTCGGCATCACCCGCCTGACTGATTTAATCGGCCGCACGGAGCTATTGGAAATCGTTGCTGGCATCACTCCGAAACAGGGTACGCTGGATTTAAGCAAGTTACTGTATTCACCCAAGGTACCGGATGGCAGTGCTCGCTACTGTACGCAAACCAATCCGCCATTCGATACTGGTCGCCTCAATCACACTATCATGCAGGACGTTGGCGATGCCGTACAGAGCGGTGCCGATGTGGATCTGACCTATGATATCAATAATACCGACCGCTCCGTAGGCGCTGCCTTAGCCGGACAGATTGCTGCTACTCATGGAAATCGTGGCCGTACTTCACAACGCTTTGACATCTATCTAAATGGTACTGCCGGACAGAGTTTTGGTGTTTGGCTGGCTGGTAGCATGAATCTGTATCTAACTGGCGATGCCAACGATTATGTCGGTAAAGGTATGGCCGGCGGCAAAATCGTGATTAGGCCGCATGGCGGCACTGCTTTCCGGCCAGAAGACACCACCATTATTGGCAATACCTGCCTTTATGGTGCTACTGGTGGCAAATTGTTTGCTTCTGGCAAGGCAGGTGAGCGCTTTGCGGTGCGTAATTCTGGTGCCACAGTCGTGGTGGAAGGTATTGGCGACAACGGCTGTGAATACATGACCGGCGGAGTAGTGTGTGTATTAGGCAAAACCGGTATCAATTTCGGTGCCGGTATGACTGGTGGCTTTGCCTATGTGCTGGATGTGGATGGCGGCTTCAGACAGCGTATTAATTCTGAGCTGGTTGAAGGTTTAGACATCGCCGCACTCACCATGCATCAGGAAAATCTACGCGGCCTCATCGCCGAGCATGTGGAAAATACTCACAGCCCGCTGGGGGAACGCATTCTGGCTGAGTGGGACAACTATGTGAACCGCTTTGTGCTGGTGAAACCAAAAGCCAATGATGTCGATGCGCTGCTGGGGCACAAACCGCGTACCGTCACTGAATTGCGCGCTGTTACCCAGTAAGAGCAGACATTAAGACAGCAATAATCAAAAATCGTGCAAGGAACACCACATGAGTCAACGCGAAAATGTTTATCAGTTTATTGATGTACCGCGTGTCGATCCACCGAAAGAACCGCTAAGCGTACGCCAGCAGGAATTTGCGGAAATTTATCAGCCCTTTACCACAGCACAGGCAATTGCTCAGGCAGACCGCTGTCTGGCCTGTGGTAATCCGTACTGCCAGAATAAATGTCCGTTGCACAACAACATTCCCAATTGGCTGCGACTGGCGAATGAAGGGCGGATTATCGAAGCAGCTGAGTTAGCACACACCACCAACAGCCTTCCTGAAGTCTGCGGCCGCGTGTGCCCGCAGGATCGTCTGTGTGAAGGCGATTGTACCTTGAATGCGGAATTCGGAGCCGTTACCATCGGAGCCATCGAAAAATACATTACCGAACAGGCATTTGCGCAAGGTTGGCATCCAGATATTGCCACCGTGGAAAAAGTGGGTAAAAAAGTAGCGGTGGTTGGAGCCGGACCCGCCGGCCTCGGCTGTGCCGATGTTCTCATCCGCAATGGTGTGGACGTGACCGTATACGAACGGGCATCCGAAATCGGCGGCCTGCTCACCTTTGGTATACCGGCGTTCAAATTGGAAAAAGAAGTCATGATGCGGCGGCGGCACGTACTCACTGATATGGGCATACAATTCAAACTGGGTGTCAATGTCGGCACCGACATTAGCTTGCAAGAGCTTGAGCAGCAATATGATGCAGTGTTTTTAGGCGTGGGTACCTATCAGGGACTACGTGCCGGCATCGAAAATGAAGAGGCCAGCGGTGTTTATCTGGCTTTGCCCTATCTGATTGGCAATACGGAACATCTGCTAAACATCGATAGCAAAGATTATGTATGCATGGAAGGTAAGCGTGTCGTGGTGCTTGGTGGCGGCGATACTGCCATGGATTGTGTACGCACCGCGCTGCGGCAGCAGGCCAAAGAAGTAATCTGTGCTTATCGCCGCGATGCTGCCAATATGCCCGGCTCCAGAAAAGAATTCAACAATGCGCGGGAAGAAGGCGTGCAGTTTAAATTCAATGTGCAGCCTCAGGCTGTGGTGACAAACGAAGCAGGCACAGTAACCGGCATTCAGGTTGTCCGCACCAGCATGGGCGTACCAGACGAACGCGGCCGGCGCCGTGCCGAAATCATAGCCGGTAGTGAAGAAATCATTACCTGTGATGCCATAATTATAGCCTTTGGTTTTGCACCGCACAGCATGCCGTGGTTAGGTGAAGTTGGTGTCACCGTGGACGAGCGCGGCCGTATTCAGACTAGTGGTGAATACAAACAGCAGACCGCCAATCCAAAAATCTTTGCTGGCGGCGACATCACCCGTGGTTCGGATTTGGTGGTTACCGCCATAGCAGAAGGACGTGATGCCGCACAAAGTATTATGGATTACTTCGAAATCTAGTATATCAGTAGCAGATTAAGCAGCCTGTGGACAAGTTCGTACACAGGCTGTTGTTTTTCAAATCAGACCGGTAATCAATATTATTGTTGTGCCAGAATCTGCTCAGCGGCACGTTTACCCCAATAGCAGGCTTCCTCGAAAATCGAATAGCCGGATAAATCACTATGGGCAAACTGTAAACGACCCTGATACGAGCGCAACGCCATTAAGCCCGCATTGGTGAGATAACCGGGCTGTGGTACGGCCATGGCATGGCCGCGTAGACTGATACGCGCCTGTACCATACGCTTTCGCAACACAATGCCATAAATCTCTTCCAATTCTTTAGCCGCGCATTGGTATATTTCTTCAGGTGAGGCCGATAGCATCCAGTGACGTATGTTGGTCGGCGAATCATGATTCAATGCTGTATAGGCAGTGAAAGATGTAAAGGGTGGCGGCCCTTGCCGAATTTGCTGGTGCGTGGCCACCACATAGCCTAGCCCATCACCTTGATACAAAATGTTGTCCCATGCCAGCGCGCTGCCTCTTTTTTCTGGAGGCATGCCGCGCAGCAAAAAATTAGCCACAATCCAAGGGGCATACTGAGGCATATGGGTCTGCGGCTGAAAACCATATCGCTGAATATTCTGCACCACGTGAGCTGCGATATACAGTGGCATGGCACAGATTGCATGCCGTGCCTGTAGCCAGAAATATTGCTGTTGTGCAGTACAGATTAACAGACGTACTCCCTGAGCCTCTTCTTCAATCGAAACTGCATAAGCACGGAGACTGTGCGGCTGAGTAAATGGCTGATCGGTTTCAGGAATGTTTTCGATAGCTTGCAGACGGCAAAATGCGCGTATCCGCTGCGACAGCTCATGTAAACCGTGCGGCCAGGTCAGCACTGTACCGTGTTCATTCTGCTCTGTGCCACGGGCGCAGAAATAGTGCAGGCCGGCCCACGCACAGATTTGGCCGATGCCTTGCCCATAATCATCTCGACAGCAATAGTCCAGATACCACAGCAGAGTAGGCGAGTGATAACCTTGCTGTTCCAGCCAATTGGCAAAAGTTATCCGTTCCAGACGGCGCCATTCGTTGTCGTTACTGGCCAAATCCAGCGGAATGGTAAATACACGCTTGCCATCCACACCACGCTGGCTGCTGATCTGATGAATAAAACGGAAAAAACGCTGACTATCGGCATCACGCTGAGGCAGCAATTCATTCTGCCAGTGTTGCTGATAGAATAAACGCTCATTGGGCACCTGTAGCAGTGAGCGCTCATCATACACACCATGCTGATACAGTTGTAAATCGCCGAGTAATTCTCGGATGTGTTCCGATTCCGGTGAGGGTAGGGGCAGATAATGCGCACCGGTGGGGTAATCCACACCAAACTGGTGTTCACCGCGATTATTGCCATTGCGTTCAGCACCATCAAGTAAAATATAATCGTGCATGCCCTGTCTGGATAACTGCCAGGCAGCAGACAGCCCCGCCGCACCACTGCCGACAATCACCGTATTCACATGGCGTGTTGGAATATTAGCTGGAGGTTGTCGTTGCGCATCACGAATAGCATGCCCCACAGCTTTACCGGGGAAATCCACACTGATTGGTGGCTGCCCTGGTACAAAATAGCGCCACGCCTCATAGCTGCTCAAACCCACCATACTGGCGCCCAACACATTGCTGAGAAACCGGCGGCGACTGATTTTCATCTGTTTACCCCTATCAGCGCATCACCGCGCGCCAGTCAGCCTCAAAATATTCCACTAACTTCTGCGTGTTCAGATGATTGGGTTCTACTGCTCGCCGCTGCATATCTTTTGGAAACACAAACATTTCGCGCGTCGTTTCTGCATCTAGATAGCGTGTCGGCACCCGATAATGGTCTGGAATCAGAAACTCACCAGTCTGATTGGCCATCACATAGCCCCACTCACCAAAAGAAGGGACATACACATGAAAAGGTAGCGTTTTCAGTCCGGCAGCTTCCAGTGTATTGACAATGCACCAGAACGCATTGGGTGCAAAGTAAGGTGAAGTAGACTGCACCACCAGATTACCATGCGGATTTAAATGTCGCGCCACCATACGGTACATTGGTACCGAATACAGTTTGCCGAGGGAAAAATTGGAAGGGTCAGGAAAATCGATAATCACCACATCGAATTTTTCCTGATTGTGTTGCAGCCATTGTGCCGCATCCGCATTAATAATGCGCAGTTTCGGGTGATTAAGCGAATTCTGATTCAACTCACGCAAAGCTGCCGAAGTACGGAAAACACGCGTCATACTTGCATCCAGATCCACCAGCGTAATCTGGCTTACCTGTGGATATTTCAGCACCTCCCGTGCTGCCAGCCCATCTCCGCCACCTAGTATCAAAATGCGGGAGGCCTGCGGATTCTGCTCCATCACCGGCAGTACCAGTGCTTCGTGATAGCGTGCCTCATCCACTGAAGAAAACTGTAAATTACCATTAAGAAACAATCTTGTATCATTATGCCATTTCGTAATCACCAGCCGCTGATAAGGAGAAGCGGTGCTAAACACCACTGGGTCACCAAAATAATGTTGTTCTGCTTTATTCGTAATGTGATTGGCGTAACAGAAAAACAGCAATAAAACCAACAGCACTATATTGCCGCGCATACGTAGACGCTGGTAACGAGGTAGCTCGTGCTTAAACAGCCGCGCTGTCAGCAGTGCCACTGCCGTATTTAAAATCCCGAACAACAGCGCACTTCTTGCCATGCCCAGCTTTGGAGCCAGAATCAGAGGAAACAACAACGAAACAGCCAGCGCTCCTAGATAGTCAAAAGTCAGTACACGGCTGACCACTTCTTTAAACTCCACCTCACGCAGATTCAGCACCCGCATCACCAGCGGCAGCTCCATTCCCGTAATAATACCGATAATCAGCACCAGCCCGTATAGCACCGAACGAAAAGGTGCCGCAGAAAAACCAAATAAAACAAACAAAAGCAGCGCCGAAACACCGCCGACAATTCCCACCAGAATTTCAATATCAATAAAGCGGCTCAGCGCATCACGGTCGGATATATAACGAGTCAGATGCGCACCAATGCCCATCGCAAACATATACACACCGATAATCGACGAAAACTGGAGTATCGAGTCACCAAGCAAATAGCTGGCCAGTGCCGCCATAATCAATTCATAAGCCAGCCCACAACTGGCCACAACAAACACAGAAACAATCAAAGCAGGATTCACAAATTATCCTTTTAATATTTTTTCAGCATCACAGCAGCCACCTGCCGTCCGTTGAAACCAGCTCTGTAATAAAAATAAAGCATCCCGATTAAAAAATACTTAATAAATATTTCTGCTCTAGCAACAAACCTGATACCACATTTCAAGCTAAAGCTAACAAATTGCAAAAAAAAGTAAATAATAAACTATACAAAAACATTATTATACGGTATGTTAAAAAACTAAACAGTCAGGATAATAAACTATGGTAATTACTCTCTGGCAGTACATACAATATTTAAAATATTTTGGCGTTGCCCTGTTGCTACTTATCGTATTTATTATTTTTTATATACGAATAACTCCGGTAGCCGAACTAAAATTGATTAAGCAGGGCAACCTTGCCTGTGCCGTCTCAATGAGCGGCGCCATGATCGGATTCTGCATCACCCTCATTTCCAGCATGTTGCAATCTGTCAATCTCATCAGTTTCATCATCTGGGGCGCGGCAGCCATGATTGTGCAGATTCTGGTGTACTTTATTGCCACATTGCTTATCCCCAAGGCCAATTTCGAACTGGCGAACAATAATATCGCCGTCGGCGCCTTGTTTTTCGGGCTGTCAGTGTCGATCGGCATCCTTAATGCAGCTGCACTAAGTTAACAATCAAACATCTGAACGGGATACAAAAATGGTTCTGAACTCAATTTTTGGCATTAACAAACTCGGTGGCTTCATCAAGAAACAATTCATTGATGTAATCCAGTGGGAAAACCCCGACCCTGAAGTCCTGATGTGGCGTTTTCCGATTAAGGATCAGGAAATTCAAAACGGAGCCGCACTCATTGTCCGCGAATCACAAAATGCCTTGTTTGTAGACGAAGGCGCCATCGCCGACCTGTTTGGTACCGGTACATTCACACTCAATACCCAGAATCTGCCCTTACTAACCGATCTCAAACATTGGGGTAAATTATTTCAATCACCATTCAAATCCGACGTGTACTTCTTCAATATGCGTCAGCAGCTTTCCAGACGCTGGGGCACCGCACAGCCGGTTACTATCCGCGACAATGATTTCGGTGCTGTTTCTGTGCGTTCATTTGGTATGTATTCATTCCGTATTGCCCAGCCAGAATTGTTTTTTAGCCAAGTAAGCGGTGTATGCGAAGAATACCGCACCGAAACACTGGAAGAACAGCTGCGCAATCTGGCTGTTACTCAGCTTGCCTCCGCTTTTGGCAACGCAAATATTCCTTTTCTGGATATGGCCGCTAATCAGATGCTGCTGTCGGAACAAATGACTACTCTATTACAACCGGCATTCACCGCCATGGGACTTGCGCTGGAAAATTTCACCGTAGAAAGCATTACCCTACCAGAGAGCCTGCAAGAGCGGCTGGATGAACGCATGGGCATGGGTATCGTTGGCGACATGGGACGCTACACCCAATACCAGACGGCTCAGGCTATTCCACTGGCTGCACAGAATGAAGGCGGAGTAGCCGGCATCGGAGCTGGATTAGCTGCCGGTATGAATATTGCTAATGTCATGACTTCAGGTATCACCGGTGCTGCCACTTCCGCACCGGCCTCTAAACCAGAAACAGCAGATATAACCGCTCGATTGTCACAGCTGAAAACCCTGCTGGAGCAGAATCTTATCAGTCAGAGCGACTATGATTCAGCTAAGGCCGAGATTCTCAGAAAACTCACTGACTAAATGGCTGTATGAACAGTTTTTCCTATCTGCTGCACAGTACTTGTCCGAGCTGTGGTGCCGAAATCGGTATACGCTCAGCAACCGCCGTCACCGCAGTTTGTGGCTATTGTCATTCTGTTTTATTAATCCAACAGAATGCATTAGTACTATCCGGCCGCCATTCTGCAGTTTTAAATGATCTATCACCACTGCAAATCGGTACTACCGGGATGTGGCAGGGTAAACCGTTCACCCTCATCGGGCGTATGCAAGTCAGCTACGAAGCCGGTTCGTGGAGTGAATGGCATGCACTGATGCATGATGGCAGCAGTGCATGGCTATCTGAATCCAATGACCGCTTTGTTTTCACCCGCCTGCAGTCTACACCTCCTCAAGCGAAAGCTTTACCAGAATTCAGCAATCTCAAAGTAGGAAGCTCTTATTTCAAATACAGAGACCGGCACTATGCCGTAGCCGATATCCGTGATATCCGCCGCGGCCAGTATGCAGCCGAAGGCGAACTGCCGGTGCCTTTACCTGAATCGGAAAAGGCACAGGTAGCAGATTGCCGCAATGGTACATCCTTCATTACACTAGATTACGCCGACGGTCAGGCACAGCCACAAGTCTTTGCCGGTAAAGGCGTGGCACTCAGTGCCCTGAGACTGCAAAACACCCGTACACCCGACCAGATTCGTACCCGTTCCGGTTATGTCAAGGGCAGTACCAAAAGAGGTAAATGTCCCAATTGCGGCGGGGAAATACGCTGGGTAAGCGGTGTGGCAGACCACGTTGTCTGCCAGTATTGCCGCAGCCAGCTCAACATGAGTGAAGAAACGGCTCACCAGAATGCGACGCATGAAATGCGTGAGCATCAACAACGCGCTCTAACCATTAAAATCGGCAGCAAAGCACGCATTGATAATGAAAACTGGTGGGTGCTGGGCGCCATGGTGTTGTATTACGTACCGGTAGAAAAAGTTATGCCGGATGTACCGCTTTATATCCAGCTGGCTGAACGCAAAGAAAGTGAAGATGAGGATGACTCAGCTGGCTGGACAGAATATCTGCTCTATTCACCCAAAAAAGGGTTTCTGTGGCTGGTGGAGCAGGGAAAAAACCAATGGGCAATAGCTACCACATTGGATGACTGGCCGGTTCTGAAAAAACCGCTAGAACCAATTAATGCAAACAAAGACAGCGTCCCATTTTTATATGATTACGCAGCTCAAGTTGAGTATGCAGCTGGAGCCTTTTACTGGCAAGTCTCTCCTGGCGACAGCATGTATTACATCGATTATGGGTGCGAAGAGCGTAAATTATCTACCACCCTGACCCGAAACGAACAATCATGGTCTGTCGTCAGCAATATACCGGCGACACTGGTGTCTGCATGGTTTCAGGGAAATAAAAACATCAGCATTGATGCCAAACCCATGCCTGCTGATAAAGCAGCAGTTCTTGTTCGTGAACATCAAAACATTAAAGCAAACGATTTTACCAAAGCCAACATTAAAAGCTGGCGGGTGAAAAACGTATTGCATCTCAGTACCGATATCTACACGCCAACCTTCTGGATGCTGGTATTTATTGTTTTGAATTTGCCTATTTTTATTAAAATTTTTATTGCTGGTGTAGCAGATTTTGAATATCTGTTCACGCCTTTGTGTTGGCATCTTCTTGCCTATGGATTACTCCGTGATTTTCCTTATCGGGAACTCTTTATATTCGGTTCAGCAGAAGGTTATAAAAAATTCAATATCTTCATGGCCATCCTGATTGTGATCGGCTTCACTTGGATAAATTATGCTTCGTATTCTTCTGAGAAAGCAGAAGATTCTACTGTTGGTCACAGCTATTATGGAGGTAGCAGTGGACATTGGCACAAATAATGCAGAATAATCATATTATCGGGCAGCACTGTCTGCTGGATGTTTATCAGTTGGACAGCAAATGGTTACAAAACAGTAGTGCAATCGAGCAGCTCCTGCGTCAGCTAGCCCAAGCTGCACGGGCACATATCTTGGAAAGCTATTTTCATACTTTTGGTGGTAGTGGAGGCGTAACCGGCGTATTGCTACTGGCCGAGTCACATATCAGTATCCATACGTGGCCGGAGCATCAGTATGCCGCTATCGATATATTTATGTGTGGGAAGTTACTGGCAGAAGCAGCAGTTACTGAATTAAAACAATTGCTACCAGACGCACAGATGCACATTCGCTGGCTGGCACGGACAAATCAGCCACAAGCATAAATGCCACTTTCATTGCTTTTGAGCATAGAATTTCGCAGATTCAGCAATACTGCAAAAAATAAACAGCTGGCAAACAAATAGCCCAGTGCAACACAATTAGCAATCAGTAAAAAATTTTTAAAAACGGGATATTAACTTTTATATATGTTCATCACCATCGGCTACTATAGCCAATTAAACCTAGAATAAAAAATATCGATACAAAATCGCCCTCAACTCAAAAACATCAATATCCAAATTATTATCTTATCTGGATAAAATTTTTATAGCATACAGGATTAAAAAGAATTTCAGTCTCCAGTCCAAATAACAAAATAAAAAAATTAGACCGATACCTTGTATCGATCTAATAGCACTGTTCATCAGATTTTGAGATTTACCGTTAGGCTTTACTTCCAATAACGCCACCATGGAATGGCATTGTGATCCTGCCACGGAGATTGCAGATACGGGCTATTTGGAAAATTCTGTGCCAGAACGCGCTTAGTATCATCACTGAGCTTCTGCTCACCCAGTTTTTCATACGCAGAAACCATAATAGCCAGTGCTTCCTCCACATTAGGCGTATTCTGGTATTGAGAAATAACCGTCTGTGCACGGCCAACAGCCGCCAGCCATGCACCACGTTTCATATAATAACGTGCTACTGAAAGCTC
Source organism: Snodgrassella sp. B3837 (assembly GCF_026535955.1). Classification (NCBI taxonomy): domain Bacteria; kingdom Pseudomonadati; phylum Pseudomonadota; class Betaproteobacteria; order Neisseriales; family Neisseriaceae; genus Snodgrassella; species Snodgrassella sp. B3837. The sequence goes on along the minus strand of NZ_JAFNPI010000019.1, from coordinate 217,387 downwards.
ATTCCCGCCAAGCGCATCCAGCAGTTTCTGCATCTTATCGCGAGCATCGGCAGCATATTTACTTTGAGGGAAATATTCTACTAGTTGAGCAAAAGTGGTATAAGCTTCCCGGTTAGCTTTCGGGTCGCGGTCAGACCAATCTTGTTTGGCCAGCTTATTAACAAAGGATTTGTCCTCATTCAGCTGAATCAGTGCTTTCAAATACAAAGCGTAATCCATATTGGGGTGCTGCGGGTACAAACGCTGAAACTGTTCAATTGCCGCCAATGCTTTATCATTCTCATCATCTTTATAATAAGCATATGCTGTGTCCAGCTGAGCCTGCTCCGCATACGAACCATACGGGAATCGAGACTGCAGAATTTCGTATAATTTCTCTGCATGAGTATAATTACGATGCATCAGCTCATCGTGTGCTTCATTATACAGACGCTGAACAGACCAGTCCTGAGTAATCTGGGAATCCTTATCGACCGTACTTGTGCTGGCACAGGCACTCAGTAAAAGGCCTAAGGCCACCGCCAAAAACAAATTTTTCATGAAAGACACTTCTTTGTTAGAGAATGATGACGATTATAACGATGATTTGCCCTTTGCGGCAGATGAAGCTGCACAAAGTTATAAAAATTGGACCGTACCTAATGAACTAGCCGGCCTGCGCCTGGACGCAGCATTGGCCAAACTGGCGCCTGAGTTCTCCCGCAGCCGTCTCACTGCCTGGATCAGGGAAAATCACGTTACCGTTAACGGCCACATCGTACCGCCGAAGTATAAACTGATCGGCGGTGAAACCATACAGGCAGCCATACAACAGGATGAAAGCCAGCTCGCATTCACCCCCGAAGCTATGACACTGGACATTATATATGAAGATGATAGCGTACTGGTATTGAATAAACCGGCTGGTCTTGTTGTACATCCCGCAGCAGGCAATTGGCAGGGCACACTACTGAACGGCCTGCTCGCCTATTGCCCGGCACTGGCACAAGTACCGAGAGCCGGTATCGTGCACCGTCTAGATAAAGATACCAGCGGCCTCATGGTTGTAGCCAAAACCGTGCCGGCACAAACACACTTAGTACGCCAGCTACAAGCACGGACTGTTAAACGAACCTATCGTGCAGTGGCTGACGGAATCGTACCTTATGATGGCAAAATCGAAACACTGATTGGCCGTGATCCGCATAACCGCACACGAATGGCCGTGGTACCGTTTGGAGGCAAAGAAGCCATCACCCACGTCAAAGTGCTCGAACGATATGCCGATTTCAGCTATATCGAATGTCAGCTCGAAACCGGCCGTACCCATCAGATACGCGTACACATGAAAGCCGCAGGCCATCCGCTTGCTGGAGATCCGCTCTATGGCAACCCGCGCCATCCAGCTACCACCGAAGCCAAAGCAGCAATAAAAGCAATGGCACGGCAGGCACTGCATGCTTACCGGCTCAGTTTTATTCATCCGCAGACACAAGAAAAAGTACAGTTTGAAGCTTCACTGCCCGAAGATATCTATCACTTACTTTCTGTACTGCGTCTACAGGCAGGCATGGATTCAGCCATCAAAAACGCTGATGAATGGCAGAAACGTCTGACCGATGATGAAGACGAAGACTGGGATGACGATGATTACGACGTGGATGTAATTTACATACGCGAATAATAAGGCCGCCGCATGAATACACAATGGGACATGAATCAGGCACTTGGTCTGTGTCAGGACAAAAATGCCTTTGCACAGGCAGACTGGCCAGCACCAAACAATGTACATACCCTGATCACTACACGACTGGGTGGCATCAGCAAAGCGCCATTTGCATCATTGAACGTTGGTGCACACGTAGGTGATCATCCTCAAGCCGTAGCACAAAACCGCGCCATCGTGCAGCAGCAGGCAGCACAGCCAATCGCCTATCTGAATCAGACTCACAGTGTAAATGTAATCGCAGCCACAAGGGCATTATCTGCATTGCAGTCTGGACAGCCAGCTGAAGCCGACGCCAGCTATAGCCGCCAAGGAGAAAAAGTCGCCTGCGCCATCATGACAGCCGATTGCCTACCAGTGCTGCTGTGTGACCGTGCCGGTACAACCGTAGCTGCCGCCCATGCCGGCTGGCGCGGACTGGCCGGCGGCATATTGCAAAATACCATAGAAGCCATGCGGGTCAGCTCATTGGAAATAATGGCTTATCTTGGTCCGGCAATCGGAACCGAAGCTTTCGAGGTCGGTCCCGACGTATGGGAAGCTTTCTGTCTGCATCAGCCCAAAGCACAGGCTGCTTTTACTGACATCGGTAACAACCATTATCTTGCCGATATATATGCGCTGGCACGGCTAGCTCTGGCAGATGCCGGTGTACATCAAGTCTATGGTGGCACAGAGTGTACGGTATTGCAGCGCGAACGCTATTTCTCGTACCGGCGTGATGGACAAACAGGCCGCATGGTTAGCGCCATCTGGCTTGATTAAAGCGTATCTCATCGGCTTAACTTTCCGTTTGGTTAATCACACATAAAATGTGTCACCGAACCCAACGGTAGGTTTCAAGAAGAATCAATTGTTAAGCGGCAGTAAATCAGCATTCTGCAACAAACCGTCAATTTCCTGCATTAATGCTGAGGCAGTACTTAGACCCAGACGGGTAGGGCAGGTAAACATATTTTCAGCCTGCCGATGAGAATACTGTGTACATTGATTAACCACTAAATGACTTTCCGGGGGGCCGTTTTAATTAACCACTGCCAGCCAGCCCACGAAACCCAGTTTTTCCATTCAGCAGAATGTCAGTTTTCTGCTGGCCGTATGTAAAAGCCACTGATATACATATATTTATGTTATATGGATATAAAAATATTGTGGTAAATCTGAGCCTGATGTATAAGATGACCGGCGATCCGGATATCGTGATTTCGATAGACTATCGATCCAGCATAACTAAAAAACGGCAGTGGACACTGTGAGCAACTACTATCCTGCTCAGATGCGAACCGTTTCATCCACCAAGGCTACGGCCAACAATCAAAACCTGAGTGTGCTGGCCAATATTTTGGTATAAACGGATAAAAGCCGGATTTAGCGTCAGCGGAGGCACCGAAGCATTATGGTAGCGTTTAGCCTCACGGTAAAAAATTTCTGTATAACTTAAATAATCACAACGATAATAATACCGAACAAATACAGACGGCAACTGCCAACGCGCTTGCAAATACCTAAACAAACGAAAATGAAAGCGCCGTACTAGATGATAGGTAATACGATGAGGCCACGGACTCTTCACAGGCAAATTGACATTACCCCTTAAAAAAGATTCCTTATCAGCTGTACCATCTATAAAGAGTACATAAATTAAAGGACTAGAAGAAGTATCATTTGTGAATATATGGTTTATAATTAAATGTACACAACAAATTAGTTTTGATATACACAATACTTCTCAAGATTTTGGGTTATTGCATAAAATTGAAGATAAGATGTCTAATCCATACTCTAAAAATATAATTTAATCCTAATTTAACTGATTTTTCTGTCTAGTTAATTTTATCCATCCCTCTGTATATTGCTACATGAAGCAGAAAATTTATATATTTATAGAAATAGTATGAAAACTACAAAAAACTTTAAGTTTAGCTGAGTAACGATTTTTTAATTTTATTAATACGAATACCATCACGAATATTTAAAATGATTAATATGCAGTTTATTAATCCGGCACATAGTTCTAAGGTTTGTACTGAATAAAAAGTACTATCTAACATCTTAAATGAGAGATACTCTAGATATATAGCACAAGGAATAAGGATAAAAACGCCATTCAACGCTATAAATGGCATTCTCTTTCTCTTCTTTAAAACATTAACATTTTTCGATTGCCTAGCCAGTTTGAAACCAATAGCCCCTGTGATAATTAAACATGGAATCAGAACAAACAGACCGCGCCAAACAATCAAAGATTTTACTTTTTGAATTAGAAGAATATTTCCACTTATTTCTGCATAAATGGTACTGACCATAAATAATAAAATTAATATTAAAGATATTAATCCTGTAACTTTATGCAAAATTTTCAATATTTTCATAACTTACCTTAAGAAACTAACCAATATTTAAATTTAGGTGAATATAAACTCGAATTTGAATATTTATTATCAATAATAGTTAATATATTTATTTTTATTTTAAGCAAAATCAAAGTTGATTACTCATTATAGAAATTAAGAGCTAAACAGAACCTTGAGTAAATGTTTAAATTAAGTCAATTAAACAAAATATCAGCTATGCTTCAAGAAATAGACCACTTAATTGCCTATTTTGTTAGCTTAAAATCTTTGACTAAAACTTTAGAACGGCATTATTCGCAATAGCGCATCCTCTGTCGCACTATCTATCACAGAACATTCATAATGATATGAAACTAATACCATCACTCTTACTTATAAAAGCTAAATAGAAATAAATAATGTCAGTTGTGTTAAGAGACAGCTATATCTATGGGTTATGACATTCTCTCTTTCATGATTATCAATGTCGGAAATATTTAATAATAAAATGTTAATGATGCTAATCAAATTATAGTAAATGTTTTCTGATTAACATTTTAGGAAACAGTTTAATTGTTCTTGGCAATAAATTTACATATAATGCGACATTTATAATATTTTTAAACATATTTATGAAGTTTGCGATATCTGCATGGCGCGCGGTCAGCCCTTTTCACCGTACGTTAGCAGACTGGCAACAGTGGGTTGCTGAGGGGGAGGTAATAAAGAATTTATCTGCTGGAGAGATAGATGTTTCTTTTTTACCAGTCATGAAAAGACGTCGCCTTAGTTCCGCTGCACGCTTGATGTTTGCAGCATCATGGCCTTTGTTACCTGAATATACAGCTTGTCCTGTGGTATTCGTTTCTCATGACGGTGAAATAAACCGTAGCTTTCAATTATGGCAAAGTCTGATAAAACAGGAAGAGTTATCACCAACTTCATTTGCTTTGTCAGTACACAATGCCATCGTCGGTCAGTGGTCGATGCTTCGCGCAGATATGAGTGAATGTACCGCATTGAGTGCGCAATACAATGGACTGGAGCTAGGTGTAACTGAAGCCGTCGGTTTACTGCAAGAAGGTGCACAGCAGGTACTGATTGTAGTGGTGGATGAACCAATGGCATCAGAATATGAAGTCAATGCGGTACGGGCACCATTTCCCATGGCTCTGGGATTGGTCGTTACCCATGGCGATGAAGTCAATCTGGAGTATTGTGCCGAGCATCCTGTCCTTACAGATGCAGGTAAGCTCAAATATTACAGCAGCACATTAGAATGGATTGTGCAGCGGATAAATGCTCAGTCGGAGCGCTGGCAGTCTGCACCGCAGGGCGTATGGTATTGGCGAATAAACTGATGAATTGGTGTAATTGGTTATGGCGCTGGTGTGCAACAGCAATAGGCTTTTTGTTGTTTGGTATCTTCGGAATAGTGTTTAAAATTCTCCTTTTGCCTTATACCTTACCAAATACTCGGAAAAAAAGTGCTAGTCATTTAAAGGCGCGAAGACTGGTAGGCGGTATCTGGGCCGGGTTTATCCATTACCTGAGATTTACTGGAGTCATATCTGTACGCTATCAAGGGTTTGAGCGTCTTGGCAGGCCGGGGCAGCTTATCATGGTAAACCATCCGTCTTTGCTAGATGTGGTGTTTATGCTAGCTAAGGTTCCCAAGCTAAACTGCATCGTTAAAAAGGATTTATTGTCTAATCCTATTATGAAAAGCCCAATTTTAGCCTGTGGATTTCTGCCAAATGATGAATCTTTACAGATTATTGAAGACGCTGATGCAGTATTGAAGGGCGGTCAAAGCCTGCTGATTTTTCCTGAAGGAACGCGTACCGGTTGGGATAATAAAATCTGCTTTAATCGTGGTGCTGTTTCTATCGGATTACGCAGCGCTACAGTAATCACTCCGGTAGTAATCGTGATGAATCCGCCGGCATTAAAAAAAAATCAACCATGGTATCAGATACCGAAACAAAAAATTCAATATGATTTTTATGTAGGCAACGATATTGACCCACAAGATTGGTTGCAAAGCAAACCCTTACCCATAGCGGCCAGACAGCTTAACCAGCAGTTACAGGAATATTTTCAGCAGGAATGTAAAAGAGAAAGTTTAAATGGAAGATTTAATTATACAAATTAAAGAATTGATTATTGATAGTTTGGGTCTGGAAGATATCACAATAGACGATATCAAAGATGATACTGCTTTATTTGGAGATACTGGACTAGGGCTGGATTCTGTAGATGCTTTGGAACTTGGTCTGGCTATTCAGAAAAAATTTGGCTTGCAAATGGAAAGCGACAGCAGCGAGCTGCGTGAACATTTTTACAGCGTTCATTCATTAGCCAACTATATTCAAAGTAAATGCTTATGATAAATGTTGTATTGAATAGGGGAACTAGCAAATGACTGAACATGAAATCTATGCCATTCTGGCCAAAGCTTTGGAAAATCTTTTTGAAATTGAACCCGAACGAATTAAGCCAGAGGCAGATTTATTCAATGATCTTGAAATTGACAGTATAGATGCAATCGATTTAATTGATTATATCAAGCGACAAACAGGGCATAAATTAATGGCAGAAGATTTTCGCAATGTGCGTACAGTGGCTGATGTCATTCAGGCAGTGATAAACAAGGCAAAACAGTCAGATAATGCCTAGGTTGCAATTTTTCATAAATCTGACACTGGTACTGGTGACATTTCTCTATCCGTTTATTTGGTATTTCGGACAGATATATTTCGGCGTTACAGCAGTTACCATCCTGATGGCATGTATATGGTTGTTACGGGCTTTACTGAGTAAACAAAAATTACAGAAAATTATGTCGTTTGTTCTGGCGTTTATTTTTATGCTTTTATGCTGGATACATTCAGCTAAATTCATGTACTGGTATCCGGTGATGGTCAGCATACTGCTGTTACTGATATTTGGTGCTAGTTTGTTCAGCAAACAATCAGTAATTGAACGCCTTGCTCGTTTACAGCATCCGGATCTGCCAGAAAGCGGAGTACGGTACACCAGATGTGTAACACAGATATGGTGCGGCTTTTTTATTGTGAATATTTTGATTATTTCCGCATTGATTCTGGGTGCATACTGGCGGGCATGGGCAATCTATACCGGCGTAATTTCTTATATGCTCATGGGAATGTTATTGAGCGGAGAATTCCTATACCGTCGTCTAATATTAAAAATATCCATATGATGATGGCAGAACATTTCTGGGCAGAACGTACCCAAAGTCAGCACTTATTTGCTACTGGTTCAAGCAATCTGAACTGGCAGCAAGCTATGGCACAGGTAGCTGGATTGAGCCGGTATTTATCTTGTCGATCCGTAAAATGTGCAAGTTTGTATTTCGATGACGCAGGCTATTTTGCCATTGCGTTATTGGCCTGTGTCAAGGCTGGTATTGATGTTTGCTTGCTTACTTATTTGTCCGATGAAAACTGTTGCTGGCTTAATAAGTCATCGGATATTTTATTAACCGATATCATGCCCGATAAACTGACTATTCCCGCCTTTTTACAATCTGAGTGGTCAACCAATGCGCCTGCTGAGAGTAGCAGATTTATCGTTCATAATATTAATATCTTGCTGCAAACATCTGGCTCTTCTGGAATAGCCAAAATAATAAAAAAAACATGGGAGGAATTATGGCTTGAGGCACAAACAATAGCTTCCGTTTTACCGGCATCCGTTCTTCGACTAAAACCAGTTGTTTTAGGTAGTGTTAGTGTACAGCACATGTATGGTTTGAGTTTTCGGATAATGCTAAGCCTGTATCTGGGTCTGCCCATTTACCGGCAGCGTTTAGTCTTTCCAGAAGGACTTTTGGTCAGTAGTGCATCTTTTCAGCGCGTGATTTGGGTTAGCAGCCCTACCTTGCTGCATACCTTACGCTTATCGCATGATATTAAATTGGTTAAGGGACATGTTGCGACAATTATTTCAGCTGGCGGTGCCCTGGCCGAAAAAAGTAAATATTTTTTACAGCAACATATTTGTTCTGATGTCGTGGAAATTTATGGTAGTACAGAAACGGGCGTAATAGCTTATCGCAAAAAACAAGCGCACTGGCAATTTTTTCAGGATGTTATGCATAAAAGTACGGTAGAAGGTCTGATTATTCAGTCACCACGGTGTCTGCCGGAGCAGATTCTGGCGGATAAGATAGCTGAGTATGAGGATGGTTTTGAGCTTTTGGGTAGACTTGATCGTATCATCAAATTAGCAGATAAGCGCATATCCTTGCTGCAACTGGAAAACCAGCTGATGCAACATGAATGGATATCTGATGTTCATATTCTAAAACATCCACATGGCAGCCATCTGGCTGCATGGGTAGCTTTGAATCATTCTGGTATTCATGCATGGCGTCAGTATGGACGCAAGCATATCATCAACCAGCTTAGAGAATGTCTGGCTAAAAATCATGAAAGAATTTCAATTCCTCGTTACTGGCGTTTTAGTACGGTTTTACCGCGAAATAGTCAGAGTAAGCTGAATCCGGTTGATGCTGAGCGAGTATGGGCAGAACCGGTTATTAAACCTATAGTGTTGCATCAGCAGGAAATAACGGCTGATGAATACTTGTTTCACCTACAGATACCATTGGATTTGCTTTATTTTCGCGGTCACTTCGATAATTTTCATCTCGTACCTGGCGTTATTCAGCTTAAATGGTTCATAGAGTTGCTGCAACAATGCGGCTGGTTAAAACAGCATCCATTGCAGATAGAAAATCTGAAATTTCAAAACTTTTTACGGCCTGCTGATACGGTAGAACTGCATTTAAAACGTGATTGTGTACGCCAAAAAATCACCTTTCAGTGTATTATGAATGAAAAAAAAATTTCTTCTGGCCGTATGGTTATTCCTGCAGGTACAAGTGAAACGATATGAAATTGTTAGCATTGATTCCTCATTACAACCATTTACGCACAGTAGGAAAAGTGGCACTGGCTATGCAGGATTTCAACATAGACTGTCTGATTGTGGACGATGGTTCTGATAATGAAATCCGAAAAGAATTGCAACAATTGGTTCGTCCCAGTATCACCGTGATCTACCGTGAGAAAAATGGCGGCAAGGGTGCAGCTGTAAAAGAAGGTATCAATTATGCAGCTTTGCATGATTATACTCATGTATTACAGGTGGATGCAGATGCTCAGCATTGTTTGTCTGATACTTCAAAATTAATAAATGCAGCCATGAAGGAACCGAAATCGGTGATTTGTGGTCGACCGGTTTACGGACCCGGTACACCCAAATCTCGCCTTTATGGCCGTAAGATTACAAATTTCTGGCTAGCAGTCAATACGTTATCGACAGATATAAAAGATGGTATGTGTGGATTTCGTATTTATCCGGTTACACCAACGCTAGATGTTATTCATAGTGAATATGTAGGTAATTACATGGATTTTGATGCCGAGCTGCTTGTACATTTGCACCGGCGCGGGTGTTCCTTTGTCTGGATCGATACACCTGTGGCTTATGCTCAGGATGGCATTTCTCATTTTCGCTTCTGGCAGGACAATGTTCTTATTTCTAGAATGCATGCACGTTTGTTTTTCAATATGTTACGAAATGCATCAGTTTTGCTAAGGCGTAAATGGTCAAGGATTCTGCATGGCTAAGAACATCCGCCATTGGGCAAATCAGCAGGAAAGAGGCAGTAGCGGTGCTTTATGGCTGACCCGTTATTTGGTTAAGTACTTTCCGGCTTGGGGACTATCTCCGATAGTTTGTCTGGTGGTTACGTATTTCTATATTACGTCTTCATCTTCCAGACGTAATATTGCCCGCTATCAGCAATTGCTGGCACAAAAATGTTTTTATCTAACACCCGTATTAAGTAAGAAAAGCTCGGTTTTCCGACAGTTTTATGCATTCGCGCAAAATATTGTGGATCGCTTTGCAGTGTGGCAAGGAAAATTTTCTTATGAAAATCTAATCATTCATGACCCAGATAAGCTTGGCCAGGAGATTGACCGGCCAACGGCTGGAAAAAGAGGACAAATATTTGTTTGCTCACATTTAGGCAATACCGAAATCTGTCGTGCATTGGTGAAAAAGCATAAGCATCTGAAGCTAAATGTGCTGATTCATAGCGGCCATGCAGTGAAATTTCATCGAGCATTGCAAGAAGCCGGAGCTTATCGTATCCGCCTGATTCAGGTCACATCGCTGGATGCAAAAATGATGATGGAACTGAATGATCGGGTACAGCGTGGAGAATGGCTGGCTATTGCAGCTGACCGAGTACCGGTTCACGGTGAAAAAATTATCAATGTCCCTTTTCTAAATCAAATGGCCTGTTGGCCTCAGGGGCCGTGGTTATTGGCCGGATTGCTCAAAGTACCGGTAAATACCCTTTTCTGTTTTAAAGAAAATGGAAGCTACCATTTGTATTTACAGCGGTTTGCCGACAGTATTAATTGGCATCGGCATCAACGGGAACGCACTATAGAGCAGTATGTACAGCAGTATGCTGAGTTACTCACTGCATACTGTATCAAAGCGCCTAGGCAGTGGTTTAATTTTTTTGATTTTTGGAATCAAGATGACAAAGCAGTATAGTCAGTTGCGGTACAGTATGGTAATGGAAGTACCTTTTTTTGATGTTGATTCAATGGATATTGTCTGGCATGGACACTATGTTAAATATCTGGAAATAGCACGTTGTGCTTTTTTAAGTGCCATTGGTTATGATTATAATGTCATGAAGGCCAATGGTTATGGCTGGCCAATTGTGCAATTGCAGTTGAAATATGTGCGTCCAGCAGTTTTCGGGCAGAAAATTCTCATCGATGTCTTATTAAAGGAATATGAAAGCTGTCTAAAATTTGATTATGTTATTAGTGACTGTGCAACAGGTGAAAAACTGACCAAAGCATCTACTATGCAGGTTGCAGTGTGTATGAAAACTCGGGAAACACAGTATCAAACCCCAGAAAGCTGGGTTAAGGCGGTCAAGTTAGCAATGCAGAATGGTTTTGCACAGGAAAAAAAATCATGTTAAGAAATTTTTTATTAGTAAGCTGGTTGTGCTTATTAAGTGGACTGGTAAGTGCTTTTGGTTTAACAGATTTACAAGCGCAGCTGCAACAGCCACAAAATATCAAAGGTGATTTTGTTCAGCAGCGATTTTTACGTGGTACCAGTAAGCCGATTGTGACACAGGGCCAGTTTATACTGGTGCCAAAAGCGGGTTTGTTGTGGCAAATGAAAAAACCTTTTACAAATACCATGCGGGTGCGTCAGACGGGAATTGAGCAGCTTAATGCCAATAATCAGTGGATAGACAGTAGCCAGTCAGCCGCGGCGCAAAAAAATCAAGTGAAACTTTTTTTGGATTTACTTGGCGGTCAAACTAACGGAATTCAGAATCAGTTCAGTACGCGATTAACAGGAACAGCGCAAAACTGGCAATTGCATCTGCAACCTAAAAGCGTATTGATGAAACAGATTTTTACTAGCATTGATATTCAGGGTGACCAAGCAGTTAAGAAAATCATTCTGTCAGAAGTGCAGGGCGATCGCACTGAGATTGCATTTACAGCGCTAAAATTCAATTCAGCTCTAAACAGGTTTGAACAACATGCCATTTTACCGTAAACGTATTTGGACATGGCTGTACCTGCTACTAATATTGTGTGTGGCTATTTCTTTGCTGTGTAGCTGGCTGCAAAAAAATCGTCTGGATACGGACTTAATCAGCCTGCTTCCGTCTAACGGGCAAAACACACAGGCTCAGCAGCTAGCTGCAAAGCGCATGAATCAGCGCATGAATCGCGATATCGTGATTTTACTGAGCAGTGATTCAGCGGATAAAACCATCTCTGCAGCACAGATGTTGCAAAAAAAATGGCAGGCCAGCGGTATTTTTCAAACCGTTACCGGTAAAATTGAACCGGATGTTGAAGCTTTGAAGGCCACTATGCAGCGTTTGCAATTGGCTGTTGTATCGGAAAATAGTTGGCGACATATTATCAATGATCCGAAAAGTGCTTTTGCTCAGCAGGCACAAGTGCTTGTTAATCCATTTGCCGAACGCAGTATTTTATCTCCAGATCAAGATTGGCTTGGATTGGGAAATATCATCATGCATCAGGCCAGTCCGGATGGTCCGATATTTTATAACGTTCAAACTGGCTGGTTAAATATTGAAGAAAATGGCAAGACATGGATTTTATTACGGGCGCGTTTGCCAGAAAAGTCTGGTTTGATTAGTGTACCAGATAAACTGCTGCCGTTAGTACAGGCTACACAAGCTTCGATGGCGCAGAAAAATGTACAAATTCTGATGGCTGGTGGTGCGCTCTTTGCAGCAGAAAATAAATCTTCTGGAGAACGAGAAAGCCAGTATATGAGCATACTGGGTATGGGGCTGACATTTCTGTTGTTGCTCATGATTTTTCGCAGTCTGCGTATTCTGTTTTTGGTACTTCCTATGGCTGTAGGTATTTTGTTTGGTGTGGCCGCTACAGTCTCTATATTCGGCAAAATACATATTCTGACCCTTGTTGTGGGAACCAGTTTATTAGGAATATTGCTGGATTTTCCTCTTCACTGGTTAGCTAGTGGCGTGATTCAGCAGCACTGGCAGCGCTGGCAAGCATTACATATTGCCGGCAAAGCTTTTTTATTAAGTCTAGTGATTACCTTACTAGGCTATGCGGCTTTGCTAATTACGCCGTTACCGATATTGCAACAGACAGCTATTTTTTCTGCTGCGGCATTGATTGGTGCATTTTTGTTCAGTTTGTTGTGCTTACCTTTGCTTTTCAGCCGTACTCAAGAAAAGATTCAACCCCGTTTTTTACAGGTAATGCTTTCTTTAGGAAATGCCATTACTAGCTATCGCCTGTTTGTAGTACAGAAAAAATGGCCGTTGTTATTAGGGTTTATTTTGCTGGGTGTGGGTCTGTTAAATTTGAACACTCAAGATGACATCCGTCAATGGGTAAATTTGTCACCACAATGGCTGAGTCAGGCTCAGAAAGTTGGGGAGTTGACCCAGACTGCGCCTTCAGCTCAGTATTTTGTGATTCAAGCAAACAATGATGATGAGTTGTTGGCTAAAAATCAGGCTTTAGGGCAAGAATTGCAGAAATTAGTTTTACAAAAACAATTATCTGGGTTCCAGTCTCTGGATCAATGGGTTATGCCGACTGCTATTCAAAAGCAACGCAAAAGTGATGTTGAACGTTTGTTGAAAAATTCGGATAACTGGCAGGATTTAGTTTATTTAGGAATCGATGAAAACAATATAAGGAATTATCTGACTAATCTAAAACAATTGCCGGTTCAGTCTATATCTCAAAGCCTGAATAATGATCTGGCCACTGTGTGGCAGGATTTATATCTTGGCAAGATGGAGAATGGAGAGATAGCGTCTATTATTAGTTTGTCTGGAGTCAGACAGACAGCAGCCTTGCAAAAACTTGCAGATAAAAACAACAAGATTTATTTTGTTGATAATCTTCAGGCATTAAATCAATTATTTACTCATACACGCAATCAAGCTATTTTCCTGAAGTTAGCATCCTATGTCTTGGCAATTCTGTTATTAGTTTATGCGTTTGGCTGGCGCAAAGGATTATTGCTATTAGCCGTTCCCGTTTTGTCTTCGCTATCCTGTCTTGCGGTATTTGCTTTTGTGGGCTGGTCTTTGTCTTTGTTTGCGATCTTTGGTTTGTTTTTGGTTACAGCCATCGGTATGGATTATGCCATTTATGTTTCTACAGAGCAGATGGCTGTGGCTGAGCGTTTGGCGGGAGTATTGCTTGCCGCAATAACAACAATGATTTCATTTGCCATTCTGGGTTTCAGTGCGACTCCTGCTATAGCTAGCTTCGGTCGCAGTGTGGCTATAGGGGTGTTTTTTAGCATGATACTGGCTCTGAGTTTATTGCCTAGAGCCAAAAACAAGGGGTAGGTATGAGTCAGTTTGATGTGGTGATTATCGGTGCAGGGCCGGCAGGTGCCATTGCAAGTGCTCTATTAAATAAAAAAGGGTATCGGGTCTGTGTGCTGGAAAAGCAGGTTTTTCCGCGTTTTGTAATTGGAGAAAGCCTGTTGCCGCACTGTATGGAATTCATCGAAGAGGCAGGGATGCTTGAGGCTATAAAAGCAGGTATTTCTGATGGTTTTCAATTTAAAAACGGTGCTGCCTTTAGTTGGGGTAATCGCTATACGACTATCGATTTTACCGATAAGTTTTCACCGGGCCCAGGAACAACCTTTCAGGTAACCCGTGCCCGTTTTGACCATATTCTAATTAGTGAGGCGCAAAAGCAGGGAGTAGAAGTGCGTTTCGAGCATAGTGTTGAATCAATCGAATTTAACCGGCAGGCTGCTGTGCTTTCGGTGTCCGATCCACAAGATAAAGCTTACCAGATTGAGGCACAATTTGTACTGGATGCCAGTGGCTATGGTCGGGTCTTAGCGAAACTATTAAATCTCGAGTATTCCTCTTCGTTACCAGAGCGTATGGCTTATTTTACTCATATTGATGACAATGTGACTGACCCCACATTTGATCGCAATAAAATTCTGATATGTACTCATCCTGTTTTGCGTGATGTATGGATATGGTTTATTCCCTTTAGCAATAATCGCACATCGGTTGGTGTGGTAGGTCAACCGGAGTGCTTGAATAATTATGGTTGTGAGGGGGCAAAGGCAATTCTTAAGAAGTTTGTTAGTGAAGTACCAATGCTTAAACGTATTCTGAGTAATGCTCAATGGGATAATGAAGTCCCTTTTCGAACTCTGCGCAATTATTCTGCAAATGTTAAAAGTTTGTATGGTGAACACTTTGCCTTGCTGGGCAATGCCTCTGAGTTTCTCGATCCAGTCTTTTCATCTGGGGTAACCATTGCCATGCATTCAGCCAAGTTAGCGGCGGATGTATTGCACCGACAATTTTCGGGTGAGGCGGTGAATTGGCAGCAGGAATATGCCGATAAATTACAAGTAGGTATCAATGCATTTAAAACCTATGTTAATGGCTGGTATAGTACAAAATTTCAGGATGTCATCTATGCAGAGCACAATAATCCTGAAATCAGGCGCATGATTAGTTCTATTCTTGCAGGATATGCATGGGATGAAAATAATCCTTTTGTCACTAATTCAGAACGTCGGCTGGATGTACTGGCTGAAATATGCGGTCCTGCTAAATCATGCTGAAGAATATTTTTATTTGCGTGTTGCTTATGGTGGTTCTGAATGCCTGCCACAGTGTACCGGTAATTAATGTACTCCCCGAATTAAAACACACGCTAAGTATGCAAATTATTGATGTAAATGGAAATAACAGTCTGCTGTTAATTGAGCCGTTGGGAAGACAGCAATGGCGTTTTGTACAGGTGGATAGTCTGGGGGCGCCGATTTCAAGACAGATATTGCAAAATGGTAAATGGCGTAATGATGGTTTTATGCCACCAAACCCCGGCGCCCGACAATTATTTTCTGTGGTCTATGCCTATCTTGGACAGCAGCATCACTGGCCGGTACCCTCTGTATTGAATGATGTCAAGATTGTTACCGGTAAAGGGGATACTGTTGCAGATATCAGTTGGAAGAACCAGTATTGGCAAATCAGAGAGTTAGCTGATGAATAGGCCGGTTTTTCTAAGTCAGCCGGCAATGGTCAGTTCGCTGGGATGCGGGGTGCATGAACATATCATAGCTTTGCTGGGTAAAAAAGATAATTATTTGACACCAAGTGATAGTTGGGTAAATGGACAATCTTATCTATTTGGTGCCTTTAGTTCCCCGTTAAGACCTTTTCCGACTAATTTGAGTTCAGATTTTCGCAGTCGGAATAATCAGTTGTTGTGGCATGCACTGTTTCAAATTGAGGATAAGATACAGGCTGCAATAGCAGAATATGGAGCTGATCGAGTAGCGGTTGTTCTAGGTACATCCACCACAGGCGGAGATGAAAACCGTTCTGCGATGGAGTATGGATTTATCAGACAAGACTGGCTGAACAGTGGTTATAAACAGAGCTTGCAGTTGATGTCTTCTCCCGCAGATTTTGTTGCACATATCTATCAGTTACGCAATGTTCATTATGGTATTTCAACAGCTTGTACATCTGGAGCAAGAGCCTTAATTAGTGCCGCACGATTGTTGCGTATGGGATTATGTGATGCCGTAATTTGTGGCGGTGTAGATACTTTGTCGGCACTGACCATTAATGGTTTCCATGCTTTAAAGGTTTTATCCTCGGGTCAATGTCAGCCATTTACTGCTGAACGTGATGGCATCAATATTGGAGAAGGTGCTGCTGTTTTTATTATGACACTTGATGCAGACAAAGGTTTGCCATTACTCGGTTATGGTTCTTGTAGTGATGCCTATCATATGTCGAGCCCGAGACCGGATGCCGCAGGTGCCAGAAAAGTAATACAACAGGCTTTAGAAAAAGCACAATTAAAAGCCGGTTCTATTGGATGGGTTAATCTGCATGGTACTGGAACCATCCATAATGATGCTATGGAGGCACTGGCAATTCATCACGAACTGGGTGCTGAAGTATCCTGTGCATCAACTAAAGCTTTAACTGGCCATACGCTGGGTGCAGCTGGAGCGCTGGAAGCAGCATTCTTGTGGACGATAATCAGCCATCAAACCAATAAGGCTGGTTTATTACCACCGCATCGGGCAAAGACAAAAATTGATCCTGCGCTGGCTCCTATTCATCTGACCCATTATTCAGAAACGTTCGATATTGAAAGTCCGCGCATTGCTATAAGCACTTCATTTGCGTTTGGTGGCAATAATACTGCTTTGATTATAGGGAGTAATAATGCAAACCCCGATTTATGAAGTGGCTTCTCTGCTGCCTCATAGTGGCAAAATGGTGTTATTGGATGAAATAGTATCCTATGATGCTCATAGTCTGACAGCATATGCTTGTGTAAAACCAGAACAGATACTGGTATCTGAGGGTTGCTTACCTTCGTGGGCGGCCATGGAGATCATGGCACAAGGAGTGGCTGCTTGGGCTGGAGTATTATCACGTGATGCTGGTGAACCGGTGCGGTTAGGTTTTTTGCTCGGAACCAGAAAGCTACAGCTTTATTTTTCTGCGTTGCCCGTTCCAGCAATATTGCAGATAAAAATACAGGCATCTTTGCAGGATGCAAATGGTTTTGGTGTTTTTGACAGCCAGCTTTGGTTGTGTGAGGAAAATCGAAAGCCAACAATGTTATTGGCTGAAGCGGCACTGAACGTTTACAGCCCTACTGAAAACATAATAACGCATGATGATGAATAACGATAAAACTATTTTGGTGACTGGTTCCGCACGCGGTATCGGCAAAGGCATTGCCCTCACATTAGCTCAGGCAGGTTGGGATATAGTACTTCACTGTCGCAAAAGGCGTGATTCTGCTGAATCCGTAGCAGCTGAAATAGCTGCACTTGGCGGTCGCAGCCGTATCCTCACTTTTGATATCAGTGAGCGAGAGGCATGCAAGGAAATATTGCAGGCTGACATAGAAGAGCATGGTGCATATTATGGCGTGGTTTTGAATGCAGGAATCACCCGTGATAATGCTTTTCCAGCTCTAAGTAATGAAGATTGGGATCAGGTGCTGAATACTAATTTGGATGGATTCTTTAATGTACTGCATCCAGTGATGATGCCGATGATACGCAGGCGTAAAGCTGGACGTATTGTTTGTGTGGCTTCAGTTTCGGGTATTACCGGTAACCGTGGGCAGGTAAATTATAGCGCATCTAAAGCGGGTCTCATCGGTGCAGCCAAAGCATTGGCCGTAGAACTGGCGAAACGAAAGATTACCGTTAATTGCGTGGCTCCCGGCTTGATTGAAACCGAAATGATTGATGAGCATGTACCTGTTGATGAGATTGTTAAAGCCATTCCGATGCAACGTATGGGACAGGTAGAAGAAGTTGCGCATGCGGTAGCTTTTCTAGTTTCCGAACAGGCCGGATACATCACACGGCAAGTATTGTCTGTAAACGGAGGATTATGTTGAGACGTGTTGTCATTACAGGTATGGGGGGAGTCAGCGCTCTAGGTAATAACTGGCCAGCAATAAAAGCTGGATTGCTTGCCTATAAAAATAAAGTAGTCCATATGGACAACTGGGAGCGTTATAAAGATTTGAATACCCGACTAGCAGCTCCGATTTTGAACTATCAACCGCCGGTACATTGGACGCGCAAGCAGCTACGTAGCATGGGTAAAGTCGCGCAGATGTGCACTCAGGCAGCAGAAGATGCACTTGCTGAAGCCGGACTGCTTGGTGATGAATCCATTAAAGATGGGCGCATGGGTGTAGCCTGTGGCTCTTCTACAGGTAGTCCACAGGACATAAGGGATATCAGTGAACTGGTTCTCAATGGCAGTTCGGCAAATTTTAACGCCAACACTTATGTGCGCATCATGCCGCATACCACTGCTGCTAATTTGTCTATTTTCTTTGGTCTAACCGGACGGGTGATTCCAACTTCCAGCGCGTGTGCTTCCGGTAATCAGGCAATTGGTTATGCCTATGAAGCCATTAAATATGGCAAGATTGACATGATGCTAGCCGGAGGAGGTGAAGAATTATGTGTTTCTGAAGCTTTTGTATTTGATTCACTTTTTGCCACCAGTTTGCGCAATGAGACTCCTGAATTGTCACCATGTCCTTATGATGCCAGCCGAGACGGACTGGTGATCGGTGAAGGAGCCGGTATTCTTGTTCTGGAAGAATATGAAATGGCTAAAGCACGCGGTGCTAAAATTTATGCTGAAATAGTCGGATTTGGCTGTACCAGTGATGGATCACACATTACCCGTCCTGAACGTATGACCATGCGTCGTTGTATGGAGATGGCACTAGAAGATGCGCAATTGGACGCAGCTGAAGTTGGTTATGTAAATGGACATGGTACAGCTACAGAGCAAGGCGATATTGCCGAAACACTTGCCACTCAAGATGTTTTCGGACAAGTGCCCGTTAGTTCTCAAAAAAGCTATCTGGGACATACGCTGGGTGCATGCGGAGCGTTGGAATCTTGGTTTTCGGTTCAGATGATGAATGAAGGTTGGTTTGCGCCCACACTGAATCTAAATCAAGTGGATAGTCGCTGTGGCGAGCTGGACTATATTGTAAACACTGCGCGTACGATCCATACCGAATTTGTAATGAATAATAACTTTGCTTTTGGCGGGGTGAATTCGTCTCTAGTATTCAGACGGCTGGATTAATTGGCCACTGATGCCAGTTAAATTGACAGTTTTGCCAGTGTCCGAAGACAGAAGTACAGCACTGTGGGGATATAGAAAAGGAGGAGGGGTAAATAACGCTGATATGCCAGTTTTTATCAATCACGCAGCTATAGGCTTTCACAGGAGGATTGTGTGCCGGTATATGTAAAGCATTATAACCTTGTGGTACCAAGCACCAGCGGTGCATGTCAGCCAATTGTCCGCGGCTGACTTTGATGAAAGCTTCTTTGAGTGTCCATAACTGATAAAAAGCCGTGCTTAAATCGGCCTGTTGTACCAGCCACGCTTGTTCATTTTCAGTACAGAAAAGTTGTGCCAGTTCAAGAAAATTGCGCTTTTGAGCGTATTCAATGTCAATTCCGATTGCATCTTGAGTAGTTGAAGTGGCAATCAAACCAGCATGGCCTTTTTTATGGGTCAGTGAATAAATGCTGTATGGATCGGCAAGCTGTTGTTTTAAAAAACGGCTCGATTGCCAGTCTGTACGCTGTTCTAATTCAGGATGTTGCTGCAAACGCTTTCTGTCTGTGTTGTCCAGTTTCTGATTGCTATAAAGCCCGCATACATCAGCAGAGGCAAGCAGAATCACGCAGTCTATGTTCATCATGTAGTATTTTTTAACAATTAAAGGAGTAATGAATGAAGAAGTTTTCCCGTACCATCATAATGATTGCATTTATGGCGTGTGTAACTGCAGCTCATGCGCGTGATGACAAACTACTGCTTCCGATTCAGGATGCACTCAATTCGCCTGAAGCAGTAAAAGTACTTAATCCAAATGTGCAACTATATTTTGCCAAAAGCTCAGGGCGGGTTGTGCAGGCTGGATTGGTGACTAATCGAAAAACCAGCAGCGTTGGTAAATCAGATGAAGCAGCATGTCAATGGGCATTTCTGGCTGCTGTAAAACAGTTGCAGGAACAGGCATCATCTAATCATGCCACTAAAGTAACGAATATTGTCAGCTATTATAAGAAAAACAGTATGGCCAGTACAAATGAATACGAATGCCATGCTGGTGGCGTAATTGCAGGTGTTGCGTTGAAAGGGGATTTGGCTAAATAAAAGCTCTAGCAGTTAGAAAACCGTCGTCATATCTAATTAATTTTGGCTAATACGACGGTTTATGGTGCTTTTTTTATAATAAATAAAACCATTATTCTAATATGTACAAAATGTCTAAAAAATAATTTCAATAATATCTTTGAATAAAATAAACTTGTTTTTTTGTCCAATTTTACGTATATTAGCGTAATAGAATAATTGTAGCATGATGAAAAAAGTAAATTGGACAAAAGGTCAGTTATGCAATTGAATATAGACCGCTTAATTGCCTATTTTGGTGGCGTAAATGCTTTAGCTGAAGCCCTGAAACAGCATTATCCTGATAGCGCAGCCTCTGCTGCAGCCATCTATAAATGGCGTAAGCGTGGTTCCTTACCACTGAATCAACTGCAAAAAATTATTCTGATGGCTGAGAAACAAAACAAGCCGCTCGATATCAATGCTTTTATGCAACACAATAACACTACCTTGGAGAGACCAAGAATGACCAGTACCAATAATCGAGTCATTATATTTGATACCACTCTGCGTGATGGAGAACAGTCGCCGGGAGCGGCTATGACGAAGGAAGAAAAAATTCGCATTGCACGCCAATTGGAGAAGCTGGGTGTGGACGTAATTGAAGCCGGATTTGCAGCAGCCAGCCCAGGGGATTTTGATGCTATTCACACCATTGCTGAAATTATTCAGAATGCCACAGTGTGCTCATTATCCCGAGCAAATGAACGCGATGTACGTAAGGCTGGCGAAGCGATCGCACCAGCCAAGAAGAAACGAATTCATACTTTTATCGCCACCAGCCCCCTGCATATGGAGCATAAACTGCGGATGAAACCGCAGCAGGTGAAAGAAACCGCAGTCAAAGCCGTTAAAATCGCGCGCGAATATACGGATGATGTTGAATTCTCTTGCGAAGATGCATTGCGTAGCGATATTAATTTTCTAGCTGAAATCTGTCAGGCAGTGATTGAAGCAGGTGCCACCACCATTAATATCCCTGATACCGTGGGCTATGCCATCCCATTTCAGACAGAAGCCTTTTTCCGTGAATTGATTCAGAAAACACCGGGTAGCGATAAAGTAATTTGGTCGGCACACTGCCATAATGATCTCGGACTTGCTGTGGGTAATTCACTAGCAGCGGTGATTGGCGGTGCTAGGCAGGTAGAATGTACCATTAATGGATTGGGTGAGCGTGCCGGCAATGCCAGCCTTGAAGAAGTGGTAATGGCATTGAAAACCCGCCATGATGTTTTTGGCTTGGAAACCAATATCGACACCACGCAGATAGTACCAACCTCGAAAATGGTGTCTACTGTAACCGGTTATCCGGTGCAGCCGAATAAAGCCATAGTTGGTGCCAATGCTTTTGCACATGAATCCGGTATCCATCAGGATGGCGTGCTGAAATGTCGTGAAACATATGAAATTATGTCTGCTGAATCGGTAGGTTGGAGTACCAACCGCCTGACACTAGGCAAACTCTCCGGCCGCAATGCTTTCCGTACCAAATTGCAAGAGCTGGGTATTGAACTGGATAGTGAAGAAGCTTTAAATGCGGCTTTTGCCCGTTTTAAAGAGCTGGCTGATAAAAAACGCGAAATTTTCGATGAGGACTTGCATGCACTGGTATCAGATGAGTTAGTCAGCCGCGCGCCTGATCGTTACAAATACGTTTCACTGAGTATTCATAGTGAAACCGGTGAAGAGCCGGTAGCTGAAATCGTCTTTAATGTGGACGGAAACGAAAAACGCGCCAGCAGCCATGGTTCTGGTCCGGTTGATGCTGTCTTCAAAGCTATTGAATCAGAAGCGGGTAGTACAGCTGATTTGCAGCTGTATTCGGTAAACGCCATTACAGCGGGTACCGAAAGTCAGGGCGAAGTAACAGTACGGTTGTCGCGTGAAGGCCATCTGGTTAGCGGGCAGGGTGCTGATACCGATATTATTGTTGCCAGTGCCAAAGCCTATCTTTCAGCCCTTAATAAACTGGAAAGCCAGCCCAGAGTAAAAGCTCAGGGAGTGATTTAACTTGCATTGTTCTTTATATTGGGCTGTTTATATTAAATAAATCCAGTTTTCAGCAGTGTTAACCCGTATAAGCATATGTTTATACGGGTTTATCAATTTCACCGAAACATTCAGCTACCTATATACAGAAACACTACTTTAAGTTTATTATCAATTGTAAATAAAACTATCTTAGTTTATAGCGCAATGTAAATAACGTTCAGATATTTACACAGGAAAACAAACCATGCATTTAACCAGTCGTGAACAGGAAAAACTAATGCTGTTTCTGGCCGGCGAACTGGCTGCCAAACGTCGTGCTCGCGGTGTACTGTTAAATTATCCCGAAGCCATAGCCTACATCAGCAGCCAGCTACAGGAGGCAGCACGTGACGGCATGAGCGTAGCAGAATTAATGCAATA
The DNA here is from genome assembly GCF_026535955.1 of Snodgrassella sp. B3837. NCBI lineage: Bacteria > Pseudomonadati > Pseudomonadota > Betaproteobacteria > Neisseriales > Neisseriaceae > Snodgrassella > Snodgrassella sp. B3837. The sequence continues at coordinate 194,562 of NZ_JAFNPI010000019.1, read as the reverse complement.
TGGTGCGACATTATTAACCAGTGCTGACGTGATGGAAGGTGTGCCTGAAATGGTAAATGAAGTACAGATTGAAGCAACTTTTCCGGATGGTACCAAACTGGTGACTGTACACCAGCCCATTCGCTGATACAGAATTCAGACATTGCAGGTTACGCCCTGCTAAATAGCAACTACATGCAAACAAAATATTCGTACCACGTCTGATCAGGAGAAATGTATGATTCCCGGAGAATATGTGCTGGCTGCAGACGATATTATCGCCAATCAGAATCGCCGTACCCTTACCATTACCGTAGTGAACCGTGGCGACCGCCCCATACAAGTGGGCTCACATTATCATTTTTATGAAACCAATGCGGCGCTGGAATTTGAACGTGAACAAACGCGCGGCATGCGCCTGAATGTGCCTTCTGGTAATGCTGTACGTTTCGAGCCTGGTGAAGTGAAAACCATAGAATTAACCGAATATGGTGGTTTGAAAAAAGTATTTGGATTTCATAATGCCATTAATGGCAGTCTAAACAATCAATAATTATTGGTATCCAGATACCAGACAGAACCAAATTAAGTCACCACTAAACATTTCTACCAGTGAATTGAATCGAGAATCTGCCATGAGCCTGAAAATTTCCCGTCAGCAATATGTTGCCACCTACGGGCCTACCGTAGGCGATAAAGTGCGTTTAGGTGATACTGAATTGTTTGCCGAAGTAGAACGCGATTTACTTACTTATGGAGAAGAGGGCAAATTTGGCGGTGGTAAATCCATTCGGGATGGTATGGCGCAGTCTGCTACTGCCACACGCAGCAACCAGAATGTGTTGGATATGGTGATTACCAATGTACTGATAATGGATTACTGGGGCATCGTCAAAGCTGATATCGGTATTCGTGATGGTAAAATCGTGGGCGTTGGGCAGGCAGGTAATCCCGATACTATGGATGGTGTGACACCAAACATGATTATCGGTGCGGCCACCGAAGTCCATAATGGTGCCAATCTGATCGCCACTGCCGGGGGAATAGATACCCATATCCACTTTATCTCACCGCAGCAGATTACCCATGCCATTGAATCCGGCATCACCACCATGATTGGTGGAGGGACAGGGCCAGCTGACGGAACCAATGCCACCACAGTTACACCAGGGGCGTGGCATATACAAAAAATGTTACAGGCGGCAGAACAGGCACCAGTCAATCTGGGCTTTTTTGGTAAAGGCAATTGCGCCAGCCTCGAGCCTTTACGTGAACAGATAGCCGCCGGTGCGCTGGGGTTGAAAATTCACGAAGATTGGGGTGCCACCGCGGCTGTTATCGATGCTTCCTTAAAAATTGCGGATGAAATGGATGTGCAGGTAGCTATCCACACCGATACTCTGAATGAAGGCGGATTTCTGGAAGATACCATGCGTGCTATTGATGGCAGAGTAATCCATACCTTTCACACAGAGGGCGCAGGCGGCGGCCATGCACCGGATATCATCAAAGCTGCTATGTATCCGAATGTTTTACCAGCATCTACCAATCCCACACGCCCGTTTACCGTGAATACCATCGACGAGCATCTGGATATGCTGATGGTGTGTCATCATCTGGATAAAAGTGTGGCTGAAGATGTAGCCTTTGCCGATTCACGCATTAGACCGGAAACCATTGCTGCGGAAGATATTCTGCATGATATGGGTGTATTCTCAATTATGAGTTCGGATTCACAGGCGATGGGCAGGGTTGCGGAAGTTATCGTACGCACATGGCAAACTGCCGACAAAATGAAACAGCAGCGTGGCTCGTTGCCTGAAGAAACCGGCAACAATGATAATTTCCGTATCAAGCGCTATTTAGCCAAATACACCATTAATCCTGCCATAGCTCAAGGCATCAACGATTATGTCGGTTCAATCGAAGCCGGCAAAATCGCCGATTTGGTTTTATGGAAACCAGCTTTTTTCGGCGTCAAACCTGAAATTATCATCAAAGGTGGCACCATCAGTTATGCCCGTATGGGTGACCCGAATGCCTCTATCCCGACTCCTCAGCCGGTAATCTATCGTCCTATGTTTGGTGCACTGGGACGGGCTGTGCAAGATACTGCCGTATTATTTGTTTCACAGGCTGGAGTAGATAACGATATCCGTAGCCGGTATGGATTGCATAAACAAACTCTTCCTGTGCGCAATTGCCGTAATATCGGTAAAAAAGACCTAATTCATAATCATGACATGCCGGAAATTACCGTGAATCCGGAAACATATGAAGTACGCGTGAATGGTGAGCATATTACATGTGAACCAGCGAAAAAAGTAGCATTGGCACAGCGATATTTTTTGTTTTGAGAAAAGAGTGATAATTTATTATGAATAGATGTGAGTTTTTTCAAAAGATAAAAAATTTTTCAAGATTGACGATTAGTGAATTTAAAAATATGATGCTAATGTCATTTATTTTAACTACTGGTTTTTTTGTTTTAAATTCATTTGAGCTTAACAAAAGTGGAGAAAATTTTTTTAATAACCAAGATTTGTTTTTACAGAAATGGGATATAGCTAGTCAAGGTGTATATTCATTTAAATATATTATTATTTCGGCATTTATATGGTTTGTTATTACCGTATTTTATATACGTTTTGGCAATAAAAAAGATTTTAATGAATGGTATTTTTATGTTGATACACGAATAACTGAACGTACAGCAGCTATAGTATTTGGATTTATAGCTCTGGCAATATCGCTGATAATGGATTTGATACTATGGTTATTATTTAATCCGAATCATGAAGATTTTAGAATGGAAGTATTTAAAAATTTATTTCTGATTATAGGTGAATTTATTTATTTATTTGTTATAAGTGCTTGCTTATTAAAATATTTTATTCAAATTGCGAAATTAAAAAATGAATTTAATCATTCAGACCATCATAGGCAATCTGCAAACGCTTAAACAACAGCAGCAGATAACAACCCAGAAAGTCGATACCGTCTGCCTGCAATGGTTTGAAGCAGAACGCCGCATTATCCGCACCACCACCAATGACGGGCGAGAAATTGCTTTTCGCCTGCTGAAAGAAGGACAACGTCTGCATCATGATGATGTGGTGTATCTGGATAAGCAGCTGGCTATCGTAGTGCAGATTGAGCCTAGTGAAGTGATGGTTCTGGCACCACAGACCCTAGCGGAAATGGCACGCGCCTGTTATGAAATCGGGAACAAACATACCCCATTGTTTTTAGACGGAAATGAATTACTGTTGCCATTTGATAAACCATTGTTTGAATGGTTACAAGCGGCTGGTTTTGCGCCTACGTGCCAGCAACGGCGGTTAAGTGAACAATTACGTGCCAATTCTGCACCAGGTGTGGGCGGTAGTCACACGCATAGCCACAGCCATGATTTTGCAGAACACCACCATCATTAATGTTTGCATCTATGAGCAGCTTTGGAAGCCAGCTTGATATTCACGCTTTAACCCGTGCAGGTTTATTGCTGCAACTGGCTGATCCTACGCTGCCAATTGGAGGCTTTAACCACTCCGGCGGGCTGGAAACCTTTGTTCAGCACGGCGCAGTACATAATTCGGCTACCCTGAAAGAATTTGTTTGTACCCAATTGCAGCAAAACTGGATACACAATGATGGTGCCTATGTATCATTGGCCTACCATTCCAGCAAAGACAATAATCTGCCAGCACTGATGCAGCTAGATAAACAGATAGGTGCTGCCAAAGTAGCTCGTGAACTGCGTGAGAGTAGCTACAAACTGGGCATACGCCTGCTGAAAATTTTTGCACCGCATTACCAGACAGCCATAGTGAGATCCTTTCAGGATGCACTGTTGTCACAGCAGGTACGGGGATTTTATCCACTGGTATTTGGTCTGCTGGCGGCTGCAATGCATTTAGATAAAGCAGCTACCCTACAGGCATTTTATTACAACGCTGTAGTGGGCCTGATTACTAATGGGGTGAAATTGATTCCACTTAGCCAGATGGCGGGGCAGGAAATGTTAATTGAATTGCATGAAAAGATTGCTGAAACCGTAGCTGCCAGTATGCAGCCTTCTATAAAGCAATTAGGTGCGACAACACTGGCCACAGATATCAGAGCCATGCAGCATGAACGATTATATACTCGTTTATATATGAGTTAGATTCATCTTTAATGGAGAAAATCATGAAAAAAATATTTACCTTGTTATTATTAAGTCCGGTACTGGCCTTTGCTCACCCTGGGCATATAACTGAAGGCTGGCAGGCGGGTGCATTGCACCCGCTCAGTGGCTGGGACCATTTGCTGGCAATGCTGGCCGTGGGTTTGTGGGCTGCTACTTTCCCCGGAAAAGCGCGCTGGCTAATACCATTAACATTCGTTGGGGTGATGATAGTTGGTTTTATACTTGGTGCACATGGTATGCAGATACCGATGCTGGAGCAGGGAATAGCCGCTTCGGTACTGGTACTGGGCCTTGCTGCAGCGTGGCTTAAAAAAGTACCTGCTTCAGCAGCCATGGTTTTGGTCGGATTGTTTGCTCTGTTTCACGGCGTAGCACATGGTGCTGAAATGGGTGCTCATGGCACATTCAGCTATGCATGTGGTTTTGTTATTGTTACCGCTGCGTTGCACGCTGCCGGTTTTGGATTGGGTACGGCCTTGAGCAAACAGCAATGGTTATTACGCCTGACCGGCAGCTTGATTGGTCTGGTTGGCTTTGGGATGCTGTTTACAGCCTGATCGCTATTAACTCTCCGTGCAGACAGAAAAGGCTGATTTGCCTTTCTGTCTGTCTGCATGAGTTAAACAGTCTAAAACATTGTTCACAAAATAAATACAAATAAGCGCTTACCAAAGCGAAAGGTTTGCACATAAGATGCGTCAATACATAAAAATCGGCGTTGCTGGTCCGGTGGGTTCGGGCAAAACCGCATTGATTGAAAAACTGACTCGCCATATGGCACAGCAATACAGCATTGCAGTAATCACCAATGATATATATACACAGGAAGATGCCGAGTTTCTAACCAAAAATAGCTTGCTGCCACCTGAGCGTATTATGGGGGTAGAAACTGGCGGTTGTCCGCATACCGCCATCCGTGAAGATGCCAGCATGAATCTGGAAGCAGTAGACGAAATGGTGGCGCGGTTTCCAGATATTCAGATTGTCTTTATCGAAAGTGGTGGTGATAATCTTTCCGCCACCTTTAGCCCGGATTTGGCCGATGTTACTCTGTTTGTTATTGATGTGGCACAGGGCGAAAAAATTCCGCGCAAAGGGGGCCCCGGTATTACCCGTTCTGATTTACTGGTCATTAACAAAACCGATTTGGCTCCTTACGTAGGTGCCAGTCTCGAAGTTATGCAGCATGATGCTCAGCGCATGCGTAAAGGGCAGCCGTTTGTATTTACCAATCTGATGGCAGAAGAGGGGATAAATACAATAATAGACTGGATTAAAAAATACACCTTATTGGAAAATGTAGCAGAACCTGCAGGCTTGATACGCTAATGCACAGCCGATTAGCACTTGTCACTCAGCTCAACCAGCGCAGACAGACAATCTTAGGCAATTGCTTTTATACCCCGCCACTGAAAATCCTGACTTTACCCCATATGGCTACACCGGTATGGCCTCAGGCACTCTTGGTGATGCAGATGAGTTCTTCGCCGGGTTTGCTAGCTGGTGATCATATAGATATTGAGATAGAGCTGGCGCAACAAACACAACTGTACTTGTTCACACAAGCCTTTACTCGCATCCAATCCATGCCTCAGGCAGCAGAAGCGCAGCAGCATACACGTATTTTTCTACATGAAAACAGCCGGCTTTGCTATCTACCGCATCCATTGGTGCTGCATCGCGATGCGGCCTTAACTCAAAGGATGCAAATCAGTCTAGCGGATAACTGCCAGCTAATTTTGGGCGAAATCATCGCCTGCGGCCGCGTACTTAATCATGAACGCTGGGATTTTCGTTATTTGTCATCACGAGTAACCATCGACTATCAGCAACAGCCATTACTAAGCGACAATATCTTCTGGCAACCCAATCGCCAACCTCTTAATGTATTGGGACAGATGGAGCAATACACCCATCAAGCCTGCCTCTATTATGTCAATACCGCCGCCAGCAAAACGGACATGCAGCAGCTAATTAACCAAATATACACCGCTTTATTGCCAGATTGGCCACTTGAGAACGATGATTATCTGTGGGGTATCACACAAGCTGCAGATTGCGTTTTATGTGTGCGTGCTTTGGGAATGAATGCAGAATCGCTGCAAAATTTTATATATCAAATAAACCAAAATATTTTGATTAATAAAAATGATTGAAATAATGAAATAAATAATTCAATTTTAAATTGCATTAAATTGAAATATAAATTTGTATAAACTTTAAAATTTATTTTATTCGAATAAAAAGAATCTCTTTTTTATTCAAATTGTATCTGTTACATAGTTAGATTGAGTACCTTTTTAAAAGAGAAAACCTTGAAGCAGATAGCAGATTTCAAAATATGCTTAATCTTTAACCTTTAGTTACAGATAATAATTCACCTAAATTCTACTTTAGTACTTTAATGTTTTCAAATCTCTACACAGCTTCGTATATAAGTAAGTAAGAATAGCTTTCAATTAGAATGTGTATGAGTTTCAGATTTTTAGAACTGGCTAAAATGGAATTCATGCGATTCATTTCTCTTATTTTTAGCATGATTTTATTTGCAAATAGTCATTTGCTTTTATTTTCAAAGGTAAAAGAAAATCGAATAATTTATAAAACCGGAGCAAAACGCAAGCGCTGTAAAAAGCAGATACAAAAAAAGACGCATGTTTGCGTCCATTTATATATAAAATCATTATTTATATGGTGGAGGTAAGCGGGATCGAACCGCTGACCTCTTGCATGCCATGCAAGCGCTCTACCAACTGAGCTATACCCCCGATTGTTACAGCGTTTATTGCTGAACAGGCTGCGCATTTTACCTGAACTACTGAATTTTGCAAGCCCTAGCTTAAGCTTTCTTGTTAAAGTGGAAATACAGTTCTCAATCTGTAAACTATTCTACCCAATAAATATTGCATATCTGGACACACATTTGGATTAAAGGCAGGAGTGGTGGCTTCTGCCAATTAAATTTATACTTACAGGCTGGTTTAAAATAATCTTATTTAACAGGATAGCTTTTATGCGGCGTAAACAACGACGGGCGGTATTGCTGATTTTGACGGGTTTACTGATGTTTGCGCTAGTATGGGCATCGTTGTTGTTTATGCCTAAAAGTAACGCGGGCTATCGTTTGAAAGTGCCAGCAGGCTATGGTATTAGCGGAGTAAGCAGGATACTTACCAGTAATGATGTGATTTACAGCCGCTGGGCATTTGTTGGCACGGCCTATATGCTTGGCATGGGTGATAAAATTCATCGTGGCAATTATCGTTTGCCCCGCTCGGTATCAAGCTGGCAGATTCTGCAAAGGCTGCGAAATGGTAAGCCAGACAGTATTAATGTGCAAATTATTGAAGGTAGTACGTTTGCACAGATGCGCAGGATTGTTGATGGTACACCCGATATAGAACATCTTACTCGTGGCTGGACTGATGCCCAAATACTTAAACAAGTGGCAGATGATACCCATTATGCCCACGCAGAAGGGCTGTTTTTTCCAGCAACGTATGATATTAGCTCTGATAGCAGTGATTTATCGCTGTACCAGCAAGCATATAAGGCGATGCAGAAACATTTGCAGGCCGCATGGGAAGAACGGCGCAGTAATCTTCCTTACCAGTCTGACTACGAAATGCTGATTATGGCCAGTCTGATAGAAAAGGAAACTGGGCATGCGGAAGACAGAAGCAATGTGGCCGCGGTATTCGTTAATCGGCTTAATCAGCATATGCGCTTACAAACAGACCCTAGCGTGATTTATGGCATGGGCAGCCGCTATAAAGGTAAAATTGGCAAAGCTGATTTACGTCGTGACACACCATACAATACTTATACTCGCGCCGGACTACCGCCCAGCCCGATTGCATTGCCGGGCAAAGCTGCGCTAGAAGCAGCTGCTCATCCGGCAATTAATGATTACCTGTATTTTGTGGCGCGTAATGATGGTAGCGGACGTAGCCAGTTCAGCCACAGTCTGAACGAGCATAACGCAGCGGTTCGCCAGTATATTCTGAAAAAACCCTGAGCAGATTAGTATAGATGAAAGCAAAATTTATTACGTTGGATGGGATTGATGGTGCCGGTAAATCAACCAACCTCGATACCATTCGTACATGGTTTGAAAAACACCAATTGCCGGTACTGTTTACCCGTGAGCCGGGAGGCACTGCTATTGGTGAAGCGTTACGCGAGCTCTTGCTTAATCCTGCTACCCGTGCCAATGCCCGCACTGAAACACTGATGATTTTTGCTGCCCGTCAGCAACATCTGGATGAGGTGATTAAACCGGCTCTGGCACAAGGTATGCATGTTGTCAGTGATCGTTTTACAGACGCTACTTTTGCTTATCAGGGTGGTGGACGCGGTCTGCCTCTGGCTGATATAGCCATTCTTGAAAACTGGGTACAGCAGGGATTGCAACCTGATTTAACTTTACTACTGGATGTGCCCTTGATTGTGGCTCAGCAGCGTCTAAGTCACAACACAAGTCCCGATCGCTTTGAGCAACTGGATACTAATTTTTTTGAACACACACGTCAGGTTTATTTAGACCGTGCCGCGGCGGCACCGCAACGCTATGCCATCATTAATAGCAGCCTGCAACTGGATGCTGTAGCAGAGCAAATCAATCAGAGTTTGTCACAACAGTTTGGATTGAACCCATGATTTACCCATGGCTCGAACCTGTTTGGCAACAGATTGCCCGGCACTGGCAGAAGCAACCGCAAGCATGGTTGCTTTATGGCCATCCGGGAATCGGTAAGCGGGAATTTGCCGAGCATCTGGCGCAAGCACTGTTGTGTGAGTCCCCGCAAGCCAATCATCAGCCTTGTGGTGTGTGTACTTCTTGTCATTTATTCAGCCAGCACAGCCATCCGGATTTCCTGATGGTGACGCCGGAAGAAGCAGAAAGCGACGGCGGTGAACGAAAGCTGGCACAAATTAAAGTAGAAACCATCCGTAATGTGCTCGACTTTGCTCACCTGAGTGCCCATCGCGGCGGCAAACGTGTGGCTTTGATTTACCCTGCTGAAAGTATGAATACACAAGCCGCCAATGCATTGCTGAAAATTCTAGAAGAACCTCCGGCTGGGATGGTTTTTATTCTGGTCAGCCATCAGAAAGATCGCCTACTACCTACCATTAAAAGTCGTTGTCGTCAGGTGGTGCTAACCATGCCCACACCAGCAGAGGCATTGGCCTTTGCTCAACAATTACATGGTGAAAAAACGGCTGATTTGCTTGCCTTTCACGGCGGGGCACCCTTGTTTTCTGATAACGACAGCCATACGCAGCTACGTAATGAACTTATCCCTTTGCTCGTCAAGCCACGTCTGATTGCTATGCTGGATTATGCTGCTGCTTTTGACAAACAGAAACTGGCTCTGGCAACCTTTCTCGACTGGCTGGCCAAATGGTTACTGGATATGTCTCTAGCGCAGCAACATATGTGTGCCATGTATTATCCGGCTTGGCAAAATGCATTGAACGAGATTACTGCACAAATTGACCCGTTATCCCTGTTTGCTTTAATCGACAGAGTAAATGCGCTAGCCCCTTACGGTAAACATACCCTCAATGTTAAAATGCAACTAGAAGACTTGTTAATAGATTATCTTAATGTGTGGCAGCATAAACCCACATAAGCACAAAGGAAGTTTATGGCTGAAGCGCCTACCAATCTGCCGGGCAAAATGCTCAATTTAACCATTCCCGATAAACCAGAGCTGTATCGCAGCTATATGGCATTTCTACAGCATGGTGGCCTGTTTGCACCCACAACAGATACGTTTCAAATGGGTGAAGAAGTATTACTGGCGGTAAACCTGCCCGAATTCAACGAAGCCAAATATCTGCGTACAAAAGTAGTATGGATAAACACTGCTGCTACATCTACCGGCCAGCCTCAGGGAATCGGACTGGCATTTGGCAAAGATGAAGACAGCATTGCCGTAAAGCAGAGTATTGAAGATATTCTGCCTGGTTTACTGCTGAGCGAACGCACAACATATACCCTGTAATCATGCTTATCGATTCACACTGCCATTTGAATATGCCTGAGTTGGCAGCCAGACTGCCACAAGTTTTGGAGAATATGGCACAGGCAGAAATAGGGCAGGCTATTGCCATTAGCGTAGACCGCCAAAGTGCCGACGAAGTGCTGGCACTGGCCGAGCAGCATACAAATCTGTTTGCCAGTGTCGGAGTGCATCCTGAAGACCAAAACTCGGCGGAAATGAGTGTGGATGAACTGATTGCGGCTGCACAACATCCTAAAGTAGTCGGTATCGGGGAAACTGGCCTCGATTATCATTGGTGCAGTGGAGATCTGTCCTGGCAGCATGCACGCTTCAGCACGCATATACAGGCCTCCAACCAAACCGGTCTGCCCCTGATTATTCATACCCGTGATGCTGCTGCGGATACACTGCGCCTTCTACATGAAAACCAAGCACAACAAGGCGTTATTCATTGCTTTACCGAAGATACTGCCTTTGCTAAAGCAGTATTGGATTTAGGCTTTTATATTTCTTTCTCTGGTATAGTGACCTTCAAAAACGCGCAGCAGATACAAGAAGCTTGCAAATACGTACCTTTAGATCGCATATTGGTTGAAACTGATGCTCCTTATCTGGCTCCAGTGCCCAAGCGTGGCAAACCAAATGAACCGGCTTACGTACGTTACACCGCCGAATTTGTCGCACAGCTTCGCGGCGACAGCATGGCAACCATCGAAGCTGTCACCACCGCCAATACCTATCGCTTGTTTAGCAAATTACCATCGCTGACTAGCCAGCCATGACACAGATTACCCTAACTGTACTTGGCTGTGGCAGCTCCTCCGGCACGCCAGTAATCGGTTGTGAATGTGCTACCTGCACCAGCAGCGACCCGAAAAACAGGCGCACCCGTTGCAGTGCTCATATTCAGATAGGCAAACAGCACTGGCAAATTGACACCGGTACCGATTTTTACCATCAGGCTTTACAACATCAACTGTCGCATATCGATGGTGTGCTCTACACCCATCCTCATGCCGACCATCTAAACGGTATCGATGATTTGCGCGCATTCTGCTACAAACAGCGCGCGCCCATACCTATATACGGCCATCGTGATACATTGGCTAATATTTGCAGCCGCTTTGATTATGCTTTTCTGGAACAAAATAACTACTGGAACCGGCCTGTACTGCGCGCACATGAGTTACCGTTAAATCAGGGGCAGAGCAGGGTTTTCACTATTGAAGATGTACCTGTATGGCAGTTTACTGTACCACATGGAAGCTGGACAAGCAGTGCTTATCGCATAGGCAACATTGCTTGGTTTACCGATCTCAACCATATTGAAGAATCCATTTTCCCACATTTACAGGGACTAGATTACCTGTTTCTCGATTGCTTGATGGACACTTCATACCCCAGCCATCTTAGTACCAAACAGGCTTTTGCTTACGCCGAACGCATTCAGGCCAAACATACTTACTTTATCCACATGACACATAAACAGGAATACCATAATTTAAAGCAGCGCTGTCCGAAAAACTGCGAACCTGCTTATGATGGATTGGTTGTGCACAGTAGTTATTAGTTTCGCTCTGAATTGAACTAACCTAATAAAAAACAATTATTTAATAAACTGCGCGTGCTATCTATAGCAAACACAAATTTGTTTGCAACAAAAAAACGATTACGCTTAAGTCGAAATCTATTTTATTTTAAAATTGATTCGGTGATAGTTGTATTAATAAGCAAATTTTTTCATATCTATTACTTGAAATGAATAACCTTATTGGTAAAAAAGCCTACCTGTAGGTTTGTATTTTTATTATTGAAATCTAAGCTTTACAATTCTTCTTTCTCCGCATAATCATCCACAACAGCATCTGTCATTCTATTTAAATGTTTTTGCTTACTCAATTCCTTTAAATTACTATAGGAAATATAACTACAGCTTTCAAACAGCGGTCCTTTATCCAAAAGAGAGAATACGGGCCTACGAATTTCTTGAAACACTTTCCCCTTTCTCGCGTCTGGTGCCACAATATGAAGATTAATATTCATATTTGGCTGTAATGCAAGCAAATCTGCCATCCGTAACAAACCGGAATAAATCGAAGTAGTATGTTCTACTTCAAAAGCACGAACAATTGAACGTCCTTTTAACCAAATTACATCAATTTGTTCAATTGTACTTAATGTTGCTTCGTCATAATTAAGCGGTAAATGGTCTAATAAAAGTTCTGTTCCGTTTTTCCACTCTTTTAATACCCTGCACCTGTCTGCTTTGGGCAGCCAGATACGTAGCCCCATACGAGCGCCTATCTGCGCTAGTAATGCTTGCATTTTAATCGATTCACGCACATCTTGAGATTGCTGCTGTTTATCACTTGCCAAGAATTCATCATCATTGTCAGGTACAGAAACTTCTACAACCTTATCAATGCGGTTCACGATATGGACTTTAAGACTTTTTTGTTCTTTTTCATCCAATGGGTGTAATTCTGGATTTACTGATTGCTCTAATAACGTACTAGCTAGAAATTTACCGTCTTTATCTGTAAATTTATTTAAACTACAACGTACAAAGCCTGTCCAGATGGTGCTTTTTTTATCACAAGATTGGGTAAATGAAAGTTGCTGCCATATTTCGTCTAGATGAATAGGTAATGTTTCATGCAAAGGTAGCCACACTTTAGCGCGAACATGAAAACGAACAATATAAGGATCGTCTTTTACCATAAATATGGGCGTATCATCCAGAAATGGTCCATCTACTATTTCTAGCAAACCGCACCAGCGCGATAAACGTGTCACATAGCAAATCAGCACATCCCCAGCCTTAATACGGTTTGCCATTCCTTGCTGTCGATTACGAAAACCAGTAATCGTTCTATTCGAATGAGTAAATGCAGCATAAGTTTCTGGTGAAAAAAGATTAAGGTAATAAGCCATGATTTTTGTTCTTATCCAATACTTTTTTATCTAAAAAATAACAGCATCGCCTTTGATAAAAATATCGGCTGCCATGTATCTGCAACACAATTTAAAATTTACAATACTTTTAATATAGTATGTTGGCTTTGCCATATTGGTAAATTTTATTACATATTCTTAATGTTATCATTTTTTCCTACACATGAAAAAAAATATCGGCTTCTATTATCGATATGTCTAGGCATCATTGAAACGAAAAGAGCTGAATGATTCAATCGTATAGTGAGGTTAATCAGTTTGGCATGTACTGGTTTTTTGTATCTGTTAATGTGTATTAAACTTTAATACATAATTATATCTTTATTATTATTCCATCTATTTATAAATAAAGTAGCCTTAGTAGTGTTCTAAACTAATTCATGATGTTTAGTTTGTCTATATATTTATGCTTTTGGTATTTATTTGTACTAAGTTTGGCTTGCAAATGATAATTGAAAAAGGGTATAGTTAAAAAAATTTTATAAATAGGATTTTGCTGCACTGATTCATGTATAAAAACGGTGTAAAGATATTCGCTGTAATATTTATTATATTTGGCAGGATAGTTTATAAAAAGAGTAATGATGGGAATTAGAGGTTTAACATTTTGCAATAAATTATAGTGGGTCTGAATTCTATGATTTTTAAACATTTAATTTATAGAAGGAATTTTGATATATTTTACCGATAAAAAATTCAGCTTCGTTTGTTTAATCTTAATATAGGTTAGGTTAAATATTGATTTTGCTTGTGCAGCTATTATATTTCTCTTGAATACTATGTGTACTATTTATAGATTTTTCTTTGTGAACTTTGCTTCCAATTTAATGCAAATTTAAATTTTATTCATTGCATCCTTATGCTTTACAATAAAAAATCGTGCATTCCAGAACAAATATTAGGAAATTATTTCACTTGAAGAAATATAAGCCGGATGCTTGGATACTTTATTTTTGTGTCAGCATTAATTTTGAGTGCTGTACTTTTAATTCTTTCAACTAACGCGCCACATACAAAGCTTTAGTTGTAGTTTTTTGAAAAAATATAATTGATTTTTGTGCCGGCGGCTTTTTGCTTTGCTGGCTTTAATGGTCAGATAATATTCCACTTATATAGCTTAAAATAAAAGTATTGTCTTGATTATATTTATGTCTATGAGTTTGGGTTTGAAATCTATTTAGCTGATTTTGATATTTTATTTACGCTGTTTAAATTATAACTAAATGGGCATAATTTATCTGATAATTTTAAAAATATCATTATATTTTAATTACAATAATTTCATATGCATATTAAAATGGAGAATATAAGAATCTAAATAAAAATTAGAACTATCTATAAATAATATTTTTAAGGAGAGTAAACAGATAAATATTGAGAAGATGAGTAAGTGTGACTAGATTTATCTGTAAATTCAATAAAATGAATAATAATATATAAAGGTTAAATGATGAAGGGTACCCTGTTGAAATATGGTAAGGGGTTTTGCCATATGCTGACTCTTCTGGCATTTTTGTTCTGTAGCATTTTGCCGGTCAGATCGGCATTTGCGCAGGATGTGGAGTGTGCGGAAGTTAAAATTGTGATTGAGCAAAAGCTGTCTTTTGAGCGGCAAGCTTTTGATGCTCGGATGTTAATTAAAAATGGTCTGGATGCAAATCTGAAAAATATTCGTGTGGAGCTGGTTTTTACGGATAAGGATAATCAGCCAGTTGAAGTAACGCAAAAAACTGAGGATAGCCAGGCCAAATTCTTTTATCGTACTGATTCTTTGTCCGGTGTTGATGATATTAATGGGACGGGGCAGATTGCGGCCAAATCCAATGCTGATATCCATTGGATGATTATTCCTGCATTTGGCGCAGCTCAGGATAAGGACACGCTTTACAATATAGGCGCAAAACTCACCTATGAGCTAAATGGTCAGGAAACGACGGTAGATGTAGTGCCAGATTATGTGGTAGTGAAACCTCAGCCATTGCTGACGCTCGATTATTTTTTACCGGGAGAAGTTTATGGTGACGATCCGTTTACGGCTGAGGAAGAAACACCTGAGCCTTTTACTCTTGGTGTTCGTATTCGCAATGATGGTAAGGGCATTTCTTATCACACGGTGATTGATTCAGCTCAGCCGAAGATTGTGGAAAATAAGAAAAATCTTTTGGTGGATTTTTCTATTCTGGGCAGCTATATCAATAATCAGCCTGCAGATAAAAGTCTATTGCTGAATTTTGGAGATATTGCTGGAGGTTCTTCTACAGTAGGCCGCTGGAATATGATTGCCACACTGTCGGGGACATTTACGGATTTTAAGGCCACGTTTACACATGCGGATACACTGGGTGGGGCAGTGACCAGTCTGTTGAAAGCCACGAATACCCACTCCTTAATTCATGATGTAAAAGCTGATTTACCGGATAGCGATGATGTCAAAGATTTTCTGGCTCGTGATGGTGATGTAGTACGTCTGTATGAATCTAGTGGCCTGAACTCAGATGTGTCTGAGCAGAGCAGTCAAGCTTTATTGCAAGCAGGTGATAAAGGCTATCAGCTTTCTTTTCCTGCTACAAAAGGATTTGTTTATGCCAAGGTGGCGGATCCTTTTCAGGGTAGCAGACAGCCAGACGATGTGGTACGTTCGGATGGTAAACACTTGCTAAGTGATAATGTCTGGTTATCCAAATCGCGTAATAAGGATATGTCTTGGTCTTATTATGTGAATGTGTTCGATTCTGATTCTACCGGTCAGTATAGTTTATTTAAGCATAATGCTACGTATGCTCAGGGGCTGATAGCCGGTACAGTCTACAATGATGTAAATGCTGATGGCCTGCTAAATCATGATGAAAAGGGTTTAAGCCATATCAAGGTTGTTTTATCAGGGCAGAATGTGGCCGGTAAGCGCATTGAACAAGTGGCCTACACTGACGAATCAGGCAGGTTTAGTTTTGATAAGTTAGCGGCCGGTGATTATTCTATCTGGGTTGACGATGTTGCAGATATGATCGACGGACCAGCTGTGGCAGGTAGTGCCGGTGGTCAGGCTCTGGCAGGTAAAATCGAGCATATTGTTCTGCAAGACAATATGCATGCTGAGAATTATCTGTTTGCTAAGCAAGCTGCGGTTCAGCCGCCTGTGGCTGGTGATGCAGATATTGCTGTGAATATTGAGACAGTAGAGTGGAATGATAAACTGCCTGCGGATACGGCACAATTTTTACTGACTGTGTCGAACCAAGGGCCGGAAACTGCACGAAATATTCATGTGCAGCCTGAATTGTCATCTGATTTGGAAATTACTGAGCAAAAAGTTTTGTCTGGCAATTTCAATTCTCTGAAGCAGCGTATCGATGCGCTTGGCGCCAATGAAGCGGTTACGATGCTATTTACTGTGCGAATGAAAAATGCTGATGGTAAGGGTGAATTTACTGCACATATCAACAGTGATTCAGCTGATCCTGATATGAGTAATAATGTTGCATCTGCTGCTGTGGCTCCAGGTAAGACAGATGTTGCAATCAGTGCTGAAGCCGTTGAATGGAATAATTCTTTAGATCAAGATACCGCTCAGTTACTCGTCACAATCAGTAATAATGGACCATTAAGTGCACGTAATGTTTATCTCCAACCTGAGTTACCAGATAATCTTGAAATTACTGCTCAGCAAGTACTGGCTGGAAATTACAATACTCAGGAAGAGCGTATCGATGATCTAGCCGCCGGAGAAAGCACCACGTTGTTACTGACGGTTAAGGTGACCGGATCCGATAAGGTAAGCCAGTTTACGGCTCGGATTAAAAGTCAGACGGAGGATGCTAATTTAAATAATAATGAGGTCAGTATTCCTGTGATGCCTGGAGCAGCTGATATTGCTTTGGAGGTTGAAAAAGTAGAGCTTACTCCGGCATTACCGGCTGACTGTGTGCAATTGCTGTTGACTATCACCAACAACGGTCCTGCGGATGCGCGCAATATTTCTCTGCAATCGCTATCCGATGATGTACAAATCACGAAACAGAAAGTAGTGATGGGCAATTATAATGAGTCTGCAAACCGGATTGATAAACTGCCTATAGGCGAAGAGACGATTGTTCTGCTGACAGTCAAAATTACCAGCGCAAGCGGTAAAGCTGATTTTAAAGCACGTGTTCAGGGGTTGTTAGCTGATCCGAATAAGACTAATAATTTAGTTACCTTTCCGGTTTCTTTAGAAAAAAAGTAAGAGACAAGCGATAACATCCTTATTAGTAGGTTTCTGGACAGCGCATCACGTTATGTGTCAGCTGAACAGGAAGTAACAAACAAAAGCATTACCAATGGCTTATAGGCTGCGGGTAATGCTTTTTTATTTCTTATTGCTAGTAATTTTTATGTGTGAAATTATCAAGAAACAACAGATGTTTGTTCAGTAGTTTTTAAATAGCAAATTGAAGCTGAAACTGCATAAAATATTAGCTAATCTGTTCTAAAAAATTAATTAGTTGCCGAATGTTAACAGTTTCTGTTTGATTAAATACAAGTTTAGCATTAAGTTATTATAGATTGCAAAAAATCAGCTAACAGGTAAGTGATTGACTATTAGAGTTTAATGCTGAATAGGATGCCAAATAAATTGATTTATTTTTACATAATATAGTAATATCAGTTGAATAAGATACTTTTAATCTTAAAGCGCTGACGAAATCATATAAATCAGTTGTTTAATAATCAGCCATCAGTTTAAACAGTCAGATTTCTGTTGAGAAAATCAAAGATAATATATGTCAAAATTAATAGGAAACCTGCTTTGCCTCTACAGCCTGATATTTTTGGTTGCTGTAGGGTTTGTTTTATTGGTTTCGGCTGTAGTGAGAAAACGCAAAAACAATTTTAAATTCAGGAATAATAAAATCTTTGGTTTTTTTGTGGGTGGCTGTTTAATTGCTTTTATTGCTGGGGTTGTGCTGGTGTTGAAGAATAATTCGCTATACATTGATTCTTTATCAGCAATTAATCAGGCATTGAATCGATACCATCATGTACAAGCAGTAGAATATCCACTTCAAACGAATCTGGCCAATTATCCAGTACGCGGGGATAATATTTATTTGCGTCTTTTTAAGCAGGAAGGGATTCTGGAAATCTGGACTCAACATAAAAATCAGCCATACAAGCTATATAAAACATGGAAAATTTGTACTTTTTCTGGTGGACTGGGACCTAAAAAAGCAGAAGGTGATGGCAAAAGTCCGGAAGGCTTTTATGCAACCCAGAAAAATCTGCTCAATCCTCATAGCCGTTATCATCTGTCTTTTAATATTGGTTTTCCAAATACTTACGATCAAGCAAATGGTTTTAGCGGTAGTTATATTATGATACATGGTAAATGTGTTTCTGCAGGTTGTTATGCCATGACAGACGCAAGTATAGAAGAAATATATACTCTCGTCAGCTTGGCATTAGACCGGGGGCAGAAGCAGATTCCGATACATATTTTTCCATTTATGATGAGTCCATCTAATATGAAAAAAAATCAGGATTCAGAATATTTTCCTTTCTGGCAACAATTGAAACCTGCATATGATATTTTTGAGACCCAGCGACGAGTACCAGATATCAGCGTTGAAAGACGGCATTACGTTGTCCAATAATTTTATTCTGTTGTTACTTTAATTCGCCTGTTTAGAAAAACATTTTCATTAGGTAACTTAATTATTATCCAGATATATTTTGGAAATTAATAACATAATTAAATTTAGCTAGTTGAAGAAGATAAAGATATAAACATCTCTAGAGGTGCAAATAATGGCACTTGAAGCAGAAATATTTATAGATAACTTCCTAATTTGTTGTATGGAAAACATAAGTATCATCTAATTACTGGTAATAAAATAAGGCTTTCTTGGCTTGGTTAAAACATTAATACAAATTATTTGCCTAAAAATATTAGGTTATGCTAATATTAAAGGTGTGCAAAAGGAAGTTATTATCTAATTTGCAAAGTTATTAACTGTTTATAAAATTTATTGGCTATATACAGTCGTATGAAATCCGGGATTCAGTATTCAGAACAAGATAGAGCGCAATCACAAAGCTCTGAAACCTTTGAATCTGAAATCCGAAAACCTTAGTTTGGTTATACATAGAGTATCTGTACAATTGCTTTATCGTGATTTGCCTTTGTGGCTCATTAATGCGAGCAGGAGAATTGATTGTTGCGAATAATGGAGCTACGCAATTAAATTAATATTTCATTGCTCTATATAGCTAATATAGAGAAACTACTAAAAATAGAAAAATTTTGAATTTAATAAATAGATTAAAAATATTTGTATTTTAACGGCAACCTTAAAATAGAGGTTGAAAGTTTTTAATGACAATTAATCTTATCTGGATTGTGTTAATAGTTAGTTAATGCTTTTGGAATAAATATTATTTGTTTATTTTATAAAATATAGCTAATTAAAAATGCTATTCGAAAATATTTAAAATTTTTCTAGGTGGTTGCTAACGTGCAATCGCTCTAATTCTGGCCACCAGTGTAGAAGTTTTACGCGATTCAGAAATAAAAGCGCTTGTATATTGAATTCAAATGATAATTATTAGTTGAATAATGATTACATATTAGCAATAAACCATTTTAACCATTGTCAAATCAAGCTAATTGGTAAGTATTAATATTTCAATTAGATGAGAAATACTATTTAGCTTGATTATTCAGCTACAACACCACGATATATCGTTGTGGCTATAATTTTTGAATGATAAATAAATAAAAATACAGATATTGCGATGCTGAAGTTATCACAGATTATTTATATCGCTGGAATTTTATTTTTTTTCAGTGTACGAATATTGGCACAGGAGCTATCTGCCTGTCTCAATGATAAACCAGATTTGGCACAACAGCCTGTAGCCGTAAACTGGCCGCAAAACCACGTTAAACAACCACTTGATCATAAATACTGGCTTAGCATAAAAGTATTAAGTCAGCCGCAATGGCAGGATGCGGTGTGGGTGGATATCAGAACTGGGGCAGTGCAAAAAGAAACAGGGCTGAAAATGCTGGCTGTACCGCTTAGTCGATTGTCTAGTGCTGATTTTTTAGCTGATAAAACCGTGATTTTGGTTGGAACTGGATTTGATGAATTACAGATAAACCAAACTATTAAAAATTTAAGAAAAAAAGGTTTTAACCACGTATATGCTTTAAGAGGAGGATTTTTTGTCTGGGAAAAAGTACAAAATCATAATAAGCCCAATCTGCAGGAAATCTCTGCACTGGAGTTTTTATCCGGTGGTCAATCCATACAATGGCAGGTGATTAGTATAGGTTTGCATTCATTACAACTGAATACTTTACCAGAACTACCTGCTAAACAATTTAGTCTTGCCCAGATATCTAGTCCAGAACTAAAGCAATACATCAGCCAAAGTGATAATCGCAATGATGCCTTTATACGCTATGTACTGGTTAGTCCAGATGAACAAACGCTTAGGCTATTGCAGCGGCAAATGAGTTTTGCAGAAAACGACCATATTGTCTGGTTGCAAGGCGGATTAGCGGCTTATCAGCAATATATACAACAACAAAATAATTTAATGAATCATGCTGGACAAAGTTTATCCAGACCATGCCGCATAACTATTTAATTTATTTAAGGAGTATTCGAACTCATGAGGGGTACACAATGAATATTTATCAATACTGGAAAAAAAGGTTTTTCGGTTTAAACATAAAAAAAGAGCCAAAACATAAAAATAAGCAGAGAAAAGCATATGCAATGGTTGTCTGTGCATTATGCACCATTGCCAGTGCGGCAAGCTATGCCGGTACCGACACAAAACTGAAAGGTGATGATAAAGTCAGTGGCGCATTACCGATTGGTTTTGAGTTTAATTATTATGGCAAAAAATATAATAAATTTTATGTAAGTACAAATGGATTACTGCAATTTTCGAATCCAAGCAGCGGTTACAATAACTCTTGCTTACCTGCAATCAATAATACACT
Organism: Snodgrassella sp. B3837; assembly: GCF_026535955.1. NCBI lineage: Bacteria > Pseudomonadati > Pseudomonadota > Betaproteobacteria > Neisseriales > Neisseriaceae > Snodgrassella > Snodgrassella sp. B3837. The sequence continues at coordinate 173,429 of NZ_JAFNPI010000019.1, read as the reverse complement.
GTTTGTATTCTGGGATGATTTAAGAACTGATGTATACGGCCAGCCTGCTGGTACCATTAAATACGAAACACAGGGTGAAGCGCCAAACAGAAAACTCATTGTGCAATGGACGAATCAGTATTTTTATAGTTCAAATCTGCCTATGGGTACCTTTGAAGCGATTCTTTATGAAGGCACAAATCAGATTAAATATCAGTATCGTACTTTAAATATTGATCTAAGCAAAGGCGAGAGTGCAACAATTGGTATTCAGGGCATCACGCCAAAGAACGTTCAAGTAGGTTGTAATAAAGCCAATATCATTAAACCAGAACAGGCTATTTTATTTACGCCTAATAATGATTTAAGTGAATATACCAAGAATGAGAATGCTGAATACAATTTTATCGATATTTCTGATTTAACGCCGGCTGCACCACAACCTGCTGCTCGTTATACAAATCAGGCACCAAGCTGGACATGGCAGAATATCAATACACTTGATACATGGGAAATTGAAATTCAGGATGCTTCTGGAAATACCGTCTATAAAAAAATACTGAATAAAGTAAATCAATATACTTATGATGCAGGTTTACAAAATGGACAGTCTTATCGCGCCCGTGTACGCGGAAGTATTAATCGAGGTGCTACCTGGGAAATGTGGTCTTCACCCTCTGAGCTCATTACCATAGATACGACCAAACCGGTTGTGGAACTGAACCAATTCAGTCGTGTTAATGACAAAGCAGTGAGAATTGGTTACAGCAGCAGTGATAATCTGAGTGGTATAGCCTCTATACATCTGCAAATTGCCAATAATCCAGATTTCAATAATCCTATTATCGATCAGGATATTAATCTGCAAAGCAATAATGTGCAGATAGATAATGTGCCTGCTGGTGGCATCTTATATGCTCGTCTGAATGGTTTGGATAAAGCAGGCAACAGCTCAGGCTATACTCAGGCATCTGCTATTACGGTTACACCTCCAGTACTTATTAGCCCCGTCACTCAGACAAAGGTTAAGAACGCAGCATTAAAAGTTCAGGGTACTGCTGAGTCTAATGCAAAAGTACAGTTGTATCTGAATGATAAACCAGTGGGTGAAAAGGTTACCGCTGATGCACAAGGCTATTTCACTCAGGATGTTCTCTTGCCGAAAGAAGGTAGTTACCGCTTACATGCTGTAGCGCAGAATGATGCTGGCAGCAGTGAGCCCAGTGCACCGGTGCAGTTTGATTTTGCTTTACCGACACCCACTGCAATCATTACTACTCCCAGTGATAATCAAACACTTGCTGCTCCGGTTGATATTCAGGTAGATGCTGCAGATGAACTTGGTATCGAAAAAGTAGATTTATTGATAGATAACAAACAGTTTGCTACTCTGTCAGAACGCCCCTATCAGGCACACTGGCCTCTGACCATGGAGGATAATGGCAGCCACAAAATCAGTGCAAAAGTGACCAATACCAGCGGCAAAACAGTGACCAGCACCCGTACGGTCAATGTCAAAATTGAACCACCGGCTCCGCCTCCCACACCTTATACCGGTAAAATTACCGCAATCAGCCCTGCGGTTAGTTATGGCCCGCAGCCAGTAACCATTAGCGGGCAGGCTGTTTATCGTGCTGAAAATACGATAGCTGCAAACGTACCGCTAAAACTGGTTTTGAATGTAAAAGGGTTTGAGCGCAGAATAGCTGTTGCCACTGATGAAAACGGCCATTTCACCTATACCTTTACCCCGCAGGAATCTGACTCGGGTACATATCAGGTTGGCATTATTCATCCGGATGAAAAAACTGTTACCAGTCAGGGCAGTTTTGATATCAACCGCATCGCATTTAATATACAAGGCTATCAGCTAAAAGCGCCGCGAACCATCACCACACCCATACAGGTTAATGCTACAGCGAGTACCGGTGCTAAAAACCTGCGCTGGGTATTGGCTGCTGAAAATCAGCCAGATGGCGTATTGCCTCAGGGCGTGAATATTGAATCTGAAGCTGTAAATATTGCCCCCGGACAGAGTCGCACGACAACAATTAAATTCACCGCAGACGATCATGCAGCCGAAAAGGGCAGCCTGTATCTGCTTGCCTATGCCGATGATTCAGGAGATCTGGTACGCGGTAAATTACAGATTAATTATGAGCTTGGTCAGCCAATGCCTGAATTGTATGCATCGCCTACCTATATACAGACCGGCTTGCAGCAAAATACCAGCTCCACAGCCAAAGTCAGCGTTGGCAATAAAGGATTGGCAGCGGCAAAAAATGTTCAGGTAGAGCTGGTAGATGAGCAGGGTAATCCCGCTCCGAGCTGGGTATTTATTGCCAGCGATAAAAATATTAATGAAATTGCGGTTGATGAAAAAGTACCGGTACAAATCATGGCTCAGCCGGACAACAGCATCCCTGACGGCATTTACAACTTTATTATCAGAGTATCCAGCAGCGGTAAAGTAGCAGGCACTATTCCGGTAAGAATTTCCGTCACCCAGAGCGGACAGGGCGTAGCTCACTTTGATGTGGCTGATATCTATACCGCCACCCTAGATGCAGACGGACAGCCCATCAAAGGCGTAAAAGGAGCAACCATCAAGTTGCAGAATGATAGTGTATTAACAGAACAATATACCTTCAATACAGACAAAGATGGTATCGCAACCTTAAACAAGCTGCCGGCAGGCATCTATCGCTATCGCGTCAGCGCACCTAATCATATGGATGCCAGCGGCCGTATAGTGGTTCAGCCTGATAGCACGACTAACCAGCATGTGTTTCTGGAGTATCAGACAATCAATGTAGAGTTTGGCGTGACTGAAACCTCCATTAAAGATGTGTATGACATTAATGTTAATGCCACCTTTAATACGCAAGTACCGGCACCTGTCATTATGCTCGAACCATTGTCTATTAATCTTGGTGCAATGCAGGTTGGAGAAGAAAAAACGGGCCAGATTACAGTCAGCAATTATGGTCTGGTACAGGCTGACCATGTGGTACTGAATTTGCCGAAAACTGATGCCCACTTCAAGTATGAATTTTTTGGTGAAGTGCCCAGTGTGCTCAAACCAAAAGAAAAGGTAGTGATTTCCTATAAAGTGACTGCTCTTGATCCGAAACAGCAGGCGCCGGCAGAAACCAGAATTGCTTCGCTATCAGACTTGCTACGTGCTGCACCAGAAGAAGACGACTGCACATCCTACGAAGCTAGCTATGAGGAATCACATCAGAGTGAGTGTCCCAGCGGTGACATTTCCAAAGGCAGCAGCAGTGGACGTTTCTATCAGTACACCGGTAAAAAATGCTCAACCAAGGGCAGTGGTATCGGCTGGGGAGGCGGCGGTTCACTTGGAGGAGTGGGCGGCGGGACTTTCGGAAATGGGGCTGGAGCGGGTTCGCCGGAGGCGATGCCAATAACGCCTGGCTGTACCCCGGATGCGCCCTGCGCTTCAGGCGGTTCGAAAGATGGTTCGTGCTAATACCAACAAATAAAACAAAATAAATAAATTAAACACAAGGGTCAAAAAATGAAAACAAACAACCGACCCGGGAACAGCCTGAAGGAGCGGCTGTTCCGGGTAATCAGCTACATACTTATGCTGGTAATGGCATTGCCGCAGATGGCTTATGCCCGCATCAGCGGCAATGACGAAAAAATATCTGGCATCAGTCATGCCAGCGTCAGACTACCGAATACCGAATATACCGAAAACACCGTAGACATGCGGGTAAAAGTATTAGGTGGAGAAGTCAAACTCAACCGCACCTGGGAAAATGGACGTTGGTATCTCAATCCAGCCTGGGCCGAACTACGCTTCGTATTAGATCCGCTCGACAGCAGCGTCAAAACCATCGATCGTGCCGGTACCCTGTATCAGCGCAGCGGCGAAGCCGACTTATATACCTACAAACAAGTATCCATCAGCAAAACCGAAACCGGCTGGCGCTGGACGGATCCAGAGGGTAACTGGATAAACTATGACAGCAAAGGCCGGCCACTGGCCTATGGCAATGCCAGCAACGTACAAGTTAGCTTTGAGCTAGATAAAGACGGGCAGCGCAAAGCCATAAAAGATAACAACGGCGAACTCGTATACAGCCTAGACTATGACAATCAGGATCACCTAATCAAAGCCACCGACCGCAGTGGCCGCAGCGTCAGCTACAACTGGTCCGGAGACCGCCTGACCCAAGTAACCGACGTCATGGGCAACGTCTGGAAATATGGTTACGACAACAACGGCCAGATAAACCGCCGCACCGATCCCGATGGTGGCGTCACCAAAATTGATTACATCGTGTCCGTACCCTCATCACAGTTTGTCATGGGCAGCGGCCGCAATGGTGGCGTAATATCACAAAGTGCCGTAGTAAGCACCGGCGCAGCCGATCATGAAAACAAACTGGCACGCGTAGGCAAAATCACCAGCAAAACCGGTGCTGTGACTGTTTATAATACCGAATACAATCGCGTCAACAAACAGTACACCATCACCGTCAACGATCCGGCCGGCCAAAAAACCGTCACCGTATTTGACAGCAATGGACGCGTACTGACCGAAAGCATAAACGGCCATCTTACCGCCCGCTATGATCGAGACAGTGCCAACAACATCGTCAAATACACCGACGAACGCGGGCAGATTACCACTACCCAGTACAACCAAGCTGACTATCCAGTTAAAATCACCTATCCGAATGGCGCAGTAGAAGAATATCAATACAATCAGGCCAACAAACCGGTCAAACAAATCAACGCCAAAGGCGACAGCATCACCTTTGAATACAATGCAGCTAACCAGCCGACCAAAATCACCTATGCTGCCGGCAAACCCGAGCAACGTATCGTCAACTTCGAGTATGACAACCTAGGTCAGCAAACCAAAGCCACCATAGGCAATAATCAAAAGAGCATCAGCCTGCAGCAAAGCTTTGACCGCTACGGCAACATAGCCAGCTATACCGATGGCAAAAGTCAACAGTATCAGTACAGCTATAACATACAAGGTCAGCCAACCGAATTACAGAACCCATTACAGCAGAAATGGCTATTGGGTTACAACGCTGCCGGTTACACAACACAGGTAACCGACCCGCTTAAGCACACCTTTACCATGAAAACCGATGCCCTCGGCCGAATAGTAGAGATGACCGATGCGCAAGGCAACAGCACCCATTACAGCTATCAAAATACAGCAACAGGGCGCGAAGTAAAAACCACCGACGCATTGAATCAAGTTACCACCCAGCAGTATGACCAGCTCAACCGCCTGATTAGAACCATCACCCCATCCGGACTGGTAAGTGAACAGAGCTACGACAGCAACAGCAGAATCAGCCAGTATAAAGACTACAACGGCAATCAGCTTAGCTACGAATATGGCGCACCCGGCACCAGTCAGGCTGGACTCCTGACCAAAATAAACTACCCGACCTACAGCGAAAGCTACGATTATGACAACATGGGTAACACCATCAGCGTCAACCAGCAGCTGGACAGCAATACCCAGATAAGCAGCCACAGCAGCTATGACCAACTAGGCCAACAAATCAGCCGTACCGATGCTGCCAACCGCACCAGCCAAAGCCAATACAACGCACTGGGACAAATCACAGCCGACATAGATGCACTGTCAGGTAAAACCCAGTACCAGTACGACCTGTCTGACAACCTCAGCACACTGACTGATGCCAAAGGCAACCAGTACCACTTTGAATATGATCAAAATAACAACCTGCTCAAAGAAACCAAAACACTGGGCAACGACGTCGAATACAGCTACAACGCAGCCAATCAGCTGACCGAACAGAAGCAGGCCAACGGCAACCGCATACAGTATCAGTATGATGCAGCGGGAAACATCAGTCAGCAAAACTACATCGCAGCCGGTACCGACACCGCCGAACAGACAGTCAACTACCAGTACGATGCCAACAACCAGCTGACAGATGTACAGCAAAGCGGCAGCACCAATAGCCATTACACCTATCAGCGCGATGCCCTGGGACGAATCGTTGAAGAAAACATCAGCTATGGCCGCATCAGTAAAACCTTAAAATACAGCTATGATACAGATGGCAACCTAGCCAGCATCACCTATCCCGATAACAGCACAGTAAACTATCGTTATGCCAACGGCCAGTTACAGCAAGCCATACTGCCAAACGGAGAAGAAATCAACTGGCGTGATTACCAATGGAATCAGCCTAAACGTATCACCTATCCGCAAGCAGAACAAACCAACAGCTATGATGCCTTACAGCGTCCAACACAAATCAAACTGGTTAGCAAAGGACAAACCTTACTCGAACGCCACTACAGCTATGACAAAGTCAGCAACATCAGCAGTATCCAGACAGAAAAAGGCAGCAGTAACTACCAGTATGACCAACTGGATCGCTTAACCCAAGTCAAACCGGAACAAGAAAGCCAAGCGCAACGAGCAGAATCGTACAGCTACGATGCCGTCGGCAACCGCACCGGTAGCTCCCAGCAACCAGGTGAGTGGCAGTACAACGACCTCAACCAACTCATCAAATGGGGGGAAGGCAAACAACAGACCAGCTTAACCTACACCACTAACGGCCAGTTGGCGACAGAAGAAAGCGCCAATAAAAAACTTAGCTACAGCTACAACGCTGCCGAGAGACTGAGTAAAGTCAGCAACGACAACGGAGAAATAGCCAGCTACCAGTACGACCCGTTTGGCCGTCGCATCAGCAAAACCGTAAATGGCAAAACCACCTACTACATCTACAGCAGCGAAGGGCTGATAGCAGAACTGGATCAGACAGGACGGATGCAAGTAGCGTACGGCTGGATACCGGACAGCGATTGGGGCACCAGCCCCTTATGGCAGGCGAATCTAAACGAAGGCCAAACCCTAAAAAATGCCAGCTATCACTACCTGATAACAGACCATCTGGGCACCCCACAACTAGCAATAAACAGTGCAGGCGAACAGAGCTGGAAGATTACCAGTGATGCATTTGGCAACAGCGAACTGGATGCAAATAACCAAATCACCATGAACCTGAGGTTTCCGGGACAGTATTACGACGAAGAGACTGGACTATCGTATAACTACTTCAGGGATTACGACGCGAAGACGGGGAAATATATTCAGAGTGACCCGATAGGGTTAGCAGGAGGAGTAAACACGTATGGATATGTAGGTGAAAATCCGCTTCTATATTGATGTATTCGGATTATTTTATTGGGATTGCGTTCTGAATAAATTTAAAAAAATCATTCTACAAATAAATTAGGATGCGCAATAATGATGTCTAGAAAAGGAACTATAAGTTGCGGGTAAACTAAAATTAGAAAATGTATATTATTAAATTCAATAATAAGAGTAGTTCTTAATATATTTTAAATCAATCACCTATGAATTTGAAAATTCGTTTAAAGCATTGGAAAATCTATTAAATTTTACTAATAATAAATATTTCATAGACGAATCAAACTCTGGTATAAATATGTGTTCTAAATTGGCTAGTCTCTCAAGAAGTGATAAATTGTATGAAAATATCAACATTTGCTTTACTCTCCTCCACGTGATTTACAAAGTTCAGAATATAAAAAGTGATATCGTGAATGCATTGGAACCTTATAATGAAAAAAAATCATGCCCAAAATATTAATAATATTTCTATAAATTCAATTTCTTCATTAACAAAGTTATTAACAGAAATGGAAGGCCAACTTTCTGATGAAGAATATAAGATTTTGAAAAGAGGTATTGGTATAGTGATTGGGGAACTTCAAATAAGAGTTTTAAATTTTATTTATCAGCAATATCCAGAACTAAGTGATATAGATTAATTTAAATCGATATAAGTATATGTAAATTCATCACTGTTTAAAAATGCAGTGATGAAGGGTTTATTTATATCTAAAAAGTTAATGATATTATTAGTAATAGTATAAATTAGGCATGAATTTTACAACTACTTCAGGAATTTCGATGCGGAGACGGGACGGTATATCCAGAGTGACCCAATAGGGTTGGTTGGGGAAATAAACACGTATGAATATGTAGGTGGAAATCCGCTGGTATATAGTGATCCGAATGGGGAGTTTGTTCCACTAGCTTTAGGTATTGGAATAAGAATTGGTATTGCAGTATTGAGATTAGTTTCGTCGGACAATCGAGCAAGAATGTGATTTTTGGGTTTATGCCTAAAAATTTACATAAAAGTAAGGAAAAAGAATTTAGTAAAAACCTTGGTCTTTGTCCAGAGCATGTATATGCAGCAGCAAAAGAAAATGTTGCAGATACTAAAATTATAGAAATAGTTGGTGAAGGGCAAAGTGCTGAAATTTTAGCTGGAAATAAAAAATCAGATCGATGCGATGTATTAGAATAATTAATTGATGAAGGTATAATAGCTAAAGCAGAAGCCAAATCTACAGAAAAAGCAAGGGGATGTAGACATTCAAAAGCAAGTAAAGATAAACTACGTAAAAAAATGGATAGATGATGACTAGATCTGCATATAGTAAAAAACAAGAAAATATTGAATTTCAATACTGGCAGAGATGTAGATTTTTACCTGAAGATAAATTAATTGCTTTACTTAGTCATAATAATTTTAAATTGAGTTTAGAGGCTGCAAGAGTATTACTGTTAAAAGGTGGTAGTAGAGTTATCAAAGTTGCTCAAATAAACTGTTTTAGTAATAATTATAGGACTAGAGCATTAGCTGCTTTTATTTTAGGAGAGATCCACTTATCTACTAAAGAAGAAAAACAAGTTATAGATAAACTGTCTGATTTAGCTCTGACAGATAAATCAGCTACAGTAAGGTCGTATGCTGTGGTCTCTTTTGGGCGTCGTTGTAACGAGGCTAAAAAAAATTTTTCAGATTCTTTGATATCACTCGCTGAAAATACTATTTTAGATAAATCCGTAAATGTAAGACAAAGTACAGCCTTTATACTATCAATGTTTGATAATAAGGCCTCAATACCATTATTAATTAAGTTGTTAAAAGATAGTCACAGTGAAGTTAAGGATTGGGCTGCTTTTGCAGTAAATGTTAATGGATATGATACACCTGAAATTCGAAATTGCTTTGTATTATTATTGAATGAAAATAATTTTGATGTACGATATGAAGCCATAATCGGGCTGTCTAAAATGAAGGATAAACGAGTTACTGAGGTGTTAATGAAGGAATTAAGTAAAGACGTAGTTTATGATGAAATGGTGGAAGCAGCTGGGTACTTAGGCAATGTTGCCTTACTACCTATTCTCTATGAAATAAAAAAGAAATGGGGACTTTTTGATGAATTAAATACTTCTATAAAAATATTGGAGCATTTGAAAACAAAATTATAGTTTCAACATATTATATAAATTGATAATAATCGGTTATTATTAATCTTTTTTCTATATATCTCAAAAGCCTTTTTTATTATACTTTTTAAGTAAAATATTAAATTATCCATGTATAAAAAATATTTATTCAAAATTTTTCGTGAATCAATATTTTATAAAGTAATAAATAATTGCATTTAACTTGGATAAAAATTAGTAATTAGTATGTTGTTTTGATATTAATATAAAGTATTAATTCATTTATTTAAAAAACATAATCTGATTCATAAACAGAGTGATAAATTTTTAATTACTAGAATAATTTAAATTGTAAATTTATCCTAGTTTGGATAGAAGGCGTTTCACCTGCAGCCCTGCCTGTAACGTCTGGCTGTACCCATATGCTATGTGCAGTACAGGCGGTGCGGGTAACGGAGCACGATCACAAATTCCAAAACAGAAATATCTAGGTGTGATATTTGATGGTGAACATGCACCTATCCGCTCTGATTTTATATCACGTTATTATAAAATATTGCATAAAGCCAAAAAATTAGCTATTAAATCGCGTGATAAACATCATTGTGAAATTTTATTTAAACGTAAACTTTATAGGAAATATTCTCATCTGGGGCGTAAAACTTTTGTGGCTTATGCTAGACGTGCTGCTCAATGTTTTGATGATTGCAGAATCAAACGACAAGTTAGAAAGCATTTTAAAAAAATTTGATTTTTTTGTGCTAATAAAAAAAACAGAGCTATTTTTTTAAGTAACTCTGTTTTTGTAGACAATTGGCTATAAATTAGAAAATCTAATGCTGATAACCTTTATTGTATCTTTTTTCCAGCCATGAAAAAAACCAACTCAAGGCTATGGTCATAATCAAATAGATTATGGCGATGGTGTAGAGTGGGGTTTCGTAGTTTAGGTAACGTCCGGCTGCGGCGCGGGCGGCAAAGGCTAGTTCGGCCACAGCGATGGCTGAAAGCAGTGAGCTGTCTTTAAGAAGAGTAATGAATTCGTTCCCAATGGGTGGCAGCATGCGCCGGATGGCCTGTGGCAGGATAACGTAGCGCATGGCTTGTGTATAGCTGAGACCTAGTGAGCGGGAGGCTTCAAATTGGCCGCGGTCGATAGACTGAATGCCAGCGCGGAAGATTTCGGTGATGTAGGCGCCGGAGTTGACTGACAAAGCCAGTGTGCCGGCAATCAGTGCACCATAACTGCGTCGGAGTTCTACGGCAAGATCTCCGCTGATAATTAGGCCATCAGTTGGGTTGATGAGCAGTGGAAACCAGACGAAATACCAGATGAAAATTTGAACAAATAGCGGTGTACCGCGAAAGATGGTGACATACAGCAGCGAAATTTGCCGCAGTGTCCATACCAGTGCGCGTATGGGCAGGCCGCCCTTTTCGAGGCGGATGATACGCGTGAGGGCGAATATCAGGCCGAGTAAGGTGCCCATAAATGTGGAAATCAGGGTGACGCCTAATGTGGTGAGCGCACCGTAATAAAACATTTCACGGTATTCGTAGATGATGTCGAAACGAAAGGCCATTGTGTTACCTAATGGTGGTTTTTGGGGTATTGCTGCCGGCTGGGCTAAGCCTTGGCATTATGTGGGCGCTATTTTAGCAAGAAATGCTGTTGTAACTGTATCAAATTTTGTTTGCCGTTGAGTATAAAGCGGATTTGTTGGTTGCAGAGGTTGGAAAATGCTGTTTAATTACGCTGGCTAAGGTGAGCTGAAGTGTTTACAATGATGTGTTTTATTATTTGATTCGTTCAAGAATTGTATGCAAGTTTGGTTGGGGAGCGGGCTGCGGCCGGATTGGTCTGGTGGTACGGCAGTAACAATCGGTAATTTTGATGGTGTGCACTGTGGACATCGCCATATTTTGCTGCGCTTGCGTCAGGAAGCTGATAAACGAGGGCTTGCTTCGGTGGTGATGATATTTGAACCGCAACCTCAGGAGTTTTTTGCGCAGCAGGCAGGTAAGTCTTTGCCTTACCGGTTGTCGCCGCTGCGGGATAAGCTGAATTTGCTTGCTGAAAGTGGTTGTGTGGATGCGGTGTATGTGCTGCGGTTTAATCAGCAGTTTGCATTGATGCAGCCGATGGATTTTATCCGGCAGATGCTGATTGAAAAGTTATCAGCACGCTATTTGCTGGTGGGTGATGATTTTCGTTTTGGAGCCCATCGCAGCGGTGATTTTGCTTTATTGCAGGCTCAGGAGGCTTTTGTAACAGAGAGAACGCCATCTGTTGTGGTTGAGGATGTACGTGCCTCGAGTACGGCAGTTCGTATGGCGCTGGCTGCTGGTAACTTGGCTTATGCGCAGTTGCTGCTGGGACATGAGTATGTGCTCAGTGGTCGAGTGAAACATGGCGCCAAGCTGGGTCGCGAATTGGGCTGCCCAACGGCAAATGTGCATCTGCCGGCTTTGCATTATGCGCTGAATGGGGTTTTTGTGGTGGATGTAACAGGTGCTTTCGGACGTAAACGTGGTGTGGCCAGTTTTGGTAAAAATCCGACGGTTTCTAGGGGTAGCCAGCAGAAGCTTGAAGTACATATTTTTGATTGTGCTGCCAATTTGTATGGTCAGCGCTTAGGGATACATTTTCTGCATAAGTTGCGTGATGAGCTGAAGTTTGATTCTTTGGCAGCGTTGCAGGCTCAGATTTTTGCTGATATGGATGCGGCACGAATATGGCAGGCTGCCTGAATTGCTAAGTAGCTTTCGGGTGGCCGTAAAATAATACTGATTTTTAGATTATTGAATTAACGGATATATTTTAAAGAGAAAGTCATGACTGACTATAGTAAAACTGTAAATTTGTTGGACACGCCGTTTCCAATGCGCGGTAATTTAGCCAAGCGTGAAGGTGGCTGGCTGAAATCATGGTATGAACAGAAACGTTATCAGAAGCTGCGTAAGCTGGCTGCTGGACGACCGAAATTTATTCTGCATGATGGCCCACCGTATGCGAACGGTGATATTCATATCGGCCATGCAGTGAATAAGGTATTGAAGGATATTATTATCCGCAGTAAGACGCTGGCTGGTTTTGATGCGCCATATGTGCCGGGCTGGGATTGTCATGGTTTGCCGATTGAGCTGATGGTAGAAAAGAAGCACGGTAAGAATATTCCGGCTGCTAAATTCCGTGAGCTGTGCCGTGAATATGCGCGGGAACAGATTGCGCGCCAGAGACAGGATTTTATGCGTCTGGGGGTGCTGGGCGACTGGGAGCATCCGTATCTGACGATGGATTATCAGACTGAGGCGGATATTGTCCGTACACTGGGAAAGATTCAGCAAGGCGGCTATTTGTATCGGGGTGAGAAACCGGTGCAGTTCTGTTTGGATTGTGGTTCTTCGCTGGCAGAAGCTGAAGTTGAATATAAAGATAAGGTTTCTTTTGCGATTGATGTGGCGTATCAGTTTAAGGATAACGCGGCGCTGGCTGCTGTGTTTGGTCTGAATGAGATTTTAGGCGAAGCCTATGCGGTTATCTGGACAACTACGCCGTGGACTTTGCCGGCCAGTCAGGCAATTTGTGTGGGGCCGGACGTTGTTTATCAGTTGTTTGATACGCCAAAAGGTAAGCTGGTGTTGGCTAAAGAGCTAGCTGAAGCAGCTTTGGAACGTTTTGGTTTCGATGTGGATGATACTGCGGTACTGGCTGAAGTTGTAGGACGACAACTAGAGAATCTGCATTTGAATCATCCATTTCTGAATCGAGATATTCCGGTTTTACTGGGTGAGCATGTGACTACTGAGGCTGGTACAGGTCTGGTACATACGGCACCTGCACATGGTCTGGACGATTATTTTGCCTGCTTGCGGTATGGGATTCAGTTATATAACCCAGTGAATGCTGAGGGACGATATATCAGTGATGTGCCCAGATTGGCAGGGATGACGGTCTGGGAAGGTAATCCGGTGGTGATTGATTGGGTGGCCGAAGAGGGCAGATTACTGTCGAATGGAAAAATTACTCATAGTTATGCGCATTGCTGGCGCCATAAAACGCCTTTGATTTACCGTGCTACTGGCCAGTGGTTTATTGGTATGGATAAAGAAGGTACGGATGGGAAGACTTTGCGTGATAAGGCGATGGACGCGGTAGAGGTGACTGAGTTTTTTCCGGCATGGGGACGCGCGCGTCTGGAGGCAATGATTGAAGGTCGTCCAGACTGGGTGGTATCTCGCCAGCGTTACTGGGGCACGCCAATGGCCTTTTTTGCTCATAAGGAAACTGGTCAGCTCCATCCACGTTCGGCTGAATTGCTGGAAGAGGTGGCTAAGCGGATTGAGCAGCATGGTATTGAGGCGTGGTTTGCGCTGGATAAGCATGAGCTTTTGGGCGCAGATGCGGATGAGTATGATAAATTGCCAGATACGCTGGATGTTTGGTTTGATTCGGGCAGTACGCATTACGCAGTACTGCGTCAGCGCTCTGAGCTGGCATGGCCTGCAGATTTGTATCTGGAGGGCTCTGATCAGCATCGCGGCTGGTTTCAGTCTTCGCTGCTAACTGCCTGTGCTACAGTTGGCAGTGCGCCGTATAAACAGTTGCTGACACATGGTTTTGTGGTGGATGGCAACGGGCAGAAAATGTCTAAATCTGTGGGTAATGTGGTATCACCACAGAAGGTAAATGATAGTCTGGGTGCAGATATTCTGCGCTTGTGGGTGGCTTCTACTGATTATTCCGGTGAGCTGGCAATTTCAGATGAAATTTTAAAACGAGTGTCAGAAAGCTACCGGCGTCTGCGGAATACGCTACGTTTCCTGTTAGCGAATTTGAGTGATTTCAATCCGGCTACAGATGCGGTGCCAGTGGATGAGATGCTGGAGCTAGACCGTTATGCACTGGTTTTGGCACAGCAATTGCAGCAGCGTGTGGCTGATGATTATTTTGCCCGTTATGCGTTCCATTTTGCGGTACAGGATATTGTCCATTTCTGTTCAGAAGATATGGGTGCGTTTTATCTGGATATTCTGAAAGACCGTTTATATACAATGCAGGCTGGCAGCCATGGCCGACGTAGTGCGCAAACTGCTCTGTATCATATTACGCGTAATCTGGTGCTTCTATTGAACCCAATTCTTTGCTTTACTGCTGAGGAAGCTTGGGCAGTATTGAGTGGTGATGAAGAAGATAGTGTACTGTACCATACGGGGCATGAATTCCCGCCTTTAGCTGATGTAGATAGCTTAACACTGAAATGGCAGGCGATCCGAGCAGTGCGTGATACGGTGAATGTGGCTATTGAATCGTTGCGTGCAGATAAGAGTGTAGGGTCTTCTTTACAGGCTGATGTGGCGATTAAGGTGCCAACAGATATGCTGCCTTATGTGGCAGCGCTGGGTGATGAATTACGTTTTGTATTGATGGTAGCGAAAGTTACCGTAGAAGCTGGAGAAGAGTTATCTGCCACTGTATCGGTGGATCAGGGTACAAAATGTGAGCGTTGCTGGCATTATACTGATGATGTGGGCTCTGACCCTCAGCACCCGACTATTTGTGGTCGCTGTGTGCAAAATGTCGATGGTGCCGGTGAAAAGCGTTTGTATGCCTGAGACTAGGTAACGGCTGTAATGTTGTCGTTTTTTTAGGCTTGATTTGAATGATTCAGGTGTGGCAGATTTAGTCGGTCACGCCTGTTCTGGTTTTAAGGATGGTTATGCAACGTAAAAAACTGTTTTTATATGGTGCCATTATCGTACTGGGTCTTTTGGCAGACCAGCTAACGAAATATCTGATATTGCAGAATGTTCATTATCTGGAACGAATTGCGGTAATACCGGGATTTTTTGATTTGACGCTGGCTTATAATCCAGGCGCGGCATTTAGTTTCCTTGCAGATGCGGGTGGATGGCAGAAGTTTTTCTTTATGGGACTGGCGCTGGTAATTTGTATTTACCTCCTGCGTGGGATTATCCGTGATGAATTCGGAACAATAGGTAAAGTGGCTGCTGCGTTGATTATCGGTGGTGCGGCTGGTAATGTTGCTGATCGGTTGGTGCATGGTCATGTGGTTGATTTTCTGTTGTTTTACTACCATAATTGGTTTTATCCGGCGTTTAATGTTGCGGATAGCCTGATTTGTGTCGGTGCGTTTTTGCTGGTGCTGGAAAGTATTTTTCATCAGAAGAATAAGGCAGCTTGATTGGTTTAATTTTGGTGAAATCAGCCAGCTAACGGGAAGTTGAATGAGCGACAAAAAGATTTTACTGGCTAATCCGCGTGGATTCTGTGCTGGTGTTGACCGAGCCATCAGTATTGTAGAACGGGCTTTGGAAGAATATGGTGCACCGATTTATGTACGCCATGAAGTGGTACATAATAAGTTTGTTGTTGATAATCTGCGTAACAAGGGCGCAGTGTTTATTGAGAGTCTGGATGATGTGCCACCTGATGCCACGTTGATTTATTCGGCACATGGAGTATCGCAGGCGGTACAGCAAGAAGCGGTGGCGCGTGGTTTCCGTATTTTTGATGCTACTTGTCCTTTGGTAACGAAAGTCCACAGACAGGTATCTCGTCTTGATGAGCAGGGATATCAGATTTTGATGATCGGGCATAAGGGTCATCCGGAAGTAGAAGGTACGATGGGGCAACTGCCGCCGGGGGCAATGCTGCTGGTGGAAACAGTTGCTGATGTGGCAGGTTTACAGGTCCGCAATGAAGAAAAGCTGGCACATGTGAGCCAGACAACGTTATCGGTAGATGAAACCAGCGGTATTATTGCTGCGTTGAAACAGCGTTTTCCTCACATTAAAAGTCCGCATAAAGAGGATATTTGTTATGCAACCACCAATCGTCAGGAGGCGGTAAAGAAGTTAGCCGCTACTTGTGATGTGGTAATTGTGGTAGGGTCTCCTAACAGTTCGAATAGTAATCGTTTACGCGAAGTGGCAGCTTTGCTGGGTGTTGATGCTTATATGGTAGATAACGCCAGCTGTCTGCAGACTGAGTGGTTTTCCGGCAAGCGCCGTGTTGGCGTTACTGCCGGTGCGTCAGCACCGGAGGTACTGGTTAATGATGTTGTACAGACGATTGTTTCCTGGGGATATCCAACAGTTACCGAAGGTGAGGGTGTGGAGGAAAATATTATGTTTGTGCTGCCGAAAGAACTGCGTGGTTCGTCATGAATACGCCAATTTTATCTGGTGAGGGTGTGTGTCAGCGCGCCCATGATGATGGCAGAATGTTATTACAGGATATCGATTTTCAGCTCAGAGCTGGGGCACGTGTGGCAATCAGCGGTGCATCCGGAGCAGGAAAATCGGTTTTTTTACGTACAATTTCTTTGCTAGATTTACCTGCTGCTGGTACGTTGTATTGTCAGAATCAGCCTGTGAATTTGAATGCACATAGTATTGCACGGCACCGTAGCCAGATTGCTTATGTGCGTCAGCAGGCGGTATTGATTCCGGGTACGGTGCGTGATAATTTGCAGTTACCTTATACTTTGCATCATTATCAGCATTTGACGTTTCAGCCGGAACATGTGCTTCAGGTTTTGCAGAATCTGGGTAAGGATGAGCATTTTCTGGAGCGTGACGGTACCGATTTATCGGGTGGTGAAGCGCAATTGGTTTGTCTGCTGCGTATTTTACAGTTGAATCCTCCGGTATTGTTGCTGGATGAACCCACAGCTTCTCTGGATGAGGATTCTGCACGCACGGTACAGAAACTGGTTAATCAGTGGCAACAGGCAAATCCGCAGGCTGCCTATATGTGGGTTTCGCATAGTGAGCAACAAGTTAGCGAAGTGGGTGATGAAATCTGGTATTTTGATGCCGGACGAATAACGCACATCAAGCATTCGGTAAAGAATGGGAGGCAATAATGCAAGGAACTAATTATATTAGTGTTGCTGAGCTGGCTCTGGCTTCTTTGCTGATTTTGGTGAGTGCCGGTGTATCATTATGGCTAAAGCTAGGGTTAACGAAACGGATTTTGATATCTGCTGTGCGTGCTGTGGTGCAGTTATCCATTGTAGGCTTGTTGCTTAAATGGATTTTTGCGGCTAATCAATGGTATTGGGTACTGCTGATTATTGCTGTGATGACCTTAATAGCCGGATTTTCGGCGCGCTCTCGTGGTAGCTATGTTTATCGTGGTCTGACTCGTGATGCACTGTCTTCGGTGTGGTTGGCTTCTTGGTTAAGTGCGGCAGTAGGACTGTATGCGGTGCTTCATATCCATCCATGGTATTCGCCGCAGTATGTCATTCCGATTTTGGGTATGGTGCTTGGTAATTGTTTAACTGCTGTAGCTTTATGTCTTGACCGGTTAACACAGGACTTACGCCAGCAGCAGGCTAGGGTAGAAGTTTTATTGTCCATGGGCGCCAGTGGCTGGGAAGCTTATCGGGATACGGCACGATCTGCCGTTGTCGCTGGGATGTTGCCGACGATTAATCAGTTGAGTGTAGTAGGGCTGGTGAGTCTGCCGGGAATGATTACCGGACAGATTCTGGCCGGTGCTTCACCTGATCAGGCCATTCGTTTTCAGTTACTGACCATGTTTCTGATTTGTGCTGGTTCTGCCGGTGGCTGCCTGCTGTGTGCGATTTTTGTGTATCGCCATGTGTTCAACCGCTGCTGGCAGTTTTGTAGCTGGCGTTTGCAACGGCGTAATACAGAAAAAGCTTAGATATTTGGATAATTTATTTTTAGCCAGAACATTTGCCCTTAAGGGTGGCTATAGTGTTCTGGCTGTTATCAGTTGAGTTTGTTGTTTAAAATGTCATGATAGATATGGTTTGATTGCTGGTATGCTTTTCTGCTCAGTCAGTTTCATCTATCCATGCTTGCTGAATGGCTTCAAGTACGCGCTCACCGCAATGCTCTGGCTGGTCATCAAAGTCTGGTAAGGCCAATACTAGTTCACGCAATCGAGTAAAGCGGATGGTGGTAGGATCGATGTCTTCGTGACGGTCTGCCAGTTCTTCGGCAATCTGATGTATATCAGTCCATTTCATGATGTGATTCTGTATTAATTGTTAAGAATTAGTAAAAAAAATAGTGATGGCAAGCGGTAATTTTGAGCTGTGCTCTGATATCAGTGTTCTTCACGTGCATGGTTAATAGTGTATTTGGGGATTTCAATGGTTACATCGCTATCTGCCAAACGAGCCTGACAGCTCAGACGTGAATCGGCTTCGAGCCCCCATGCCTGATCGAGTAAATCTTCTTCCTGTTCGCTTGGCTCAGGTAGGCTGTCGTAGCCCTGACGCACGAGCACGTGGCAGGTGGTACAGGCGCAGGATTGCTCGCAGGCGTGTTCAATTTCAATATCATGCTCAAGTAATGCATCACAAATTGAGGTGCCGGACGGAATATTGTCTAAAATTTTTCCTTCAGGACAAAGTTGTGGGTGAGGCAGTACAGTAATTTTGGGCATGGTAGTTCCGTCATTCTAAATGATGCAAGGCGTGGCTGGTGTCTATTCTTGCTACCAGCCACGCCGGAGTGAGTATTATATCAAGCCTTGTGCTTTCAGCACTGTGTTGACACCATTGTCAGCGCTTACCCGCTGAGCAAAAGAAGTCAAATGCTGATATTTGCTAAGATCAATTTTACATCTCTGAGCCCATTGCATTTCAATGAAAATGTAAACATCGGCAATACTGATGCTATTACCTGTTAAATAATCTTGCTGAGCCAGCATTTTATCTAACGATGCAAATGTGTTTTCAACATCACTACTAGCATAAGCAATAAGACTGTTCTGAGCAGCTTCACCATCAACCATTCTGGCTGCCCCGAATAGAGGCTTGAATTTTGTATGCAGGTCACTATTGGCAAAAGCCAGCCATTGCCGAGCTTTGGCACGTATTTTAGGGTCAGTAGCTGATGCAGCGCCATAGATACCTTTATCGGGTGCTAAATCATTAATATAATCAATAATAGCTATATTCTGACTTAGTGCCCAGTTTCCATCTACAAGTAAAGGTACCTGACCTTGCGGATTCAGAGCCCGATATTCTGCAGATTTTATTTTATCGCGACTTACTGCTTCTGCTACATAATCCAGTCCACTCCATTGTAGAGCTACGTGGGGGACAAATGAACATGCACCTGGTAGGTAATATAGTTTTAACATTGTTTTATCTCCTGTGTAAGTACAGATAGTTTTTAGCTGTCTGTGGTTGAATTCTATATATCGCTAACGTTTTTGCCTTGTAAGGCACGCTGTATATTACGGTTCATGCGTCTGGCAGCAAACTCATCTGTGGCATGGCTAAGCTTTTGTATGCCATCACGGATGTCCTGTGCATTGCCAATTTCCATCTGGTGTCTGATTTGTGCCAAGGCTGTGTCGATGATTTGCTGTTCGGCAGCACTGAGTAAATCAGCATCAAGATTTAGGGCGCTGCTGACTGCGCCAATAATGCTTTCAGCTTCTACTATTGCTTCCGCACGGGCGCGTTGCTGCGCATCAGTCTGTGCATGGGTAAAGCTGTCTTTTAGCATCTGAGTAATAACTGTGTCATCCAATCCGTATGAGGGCTTAACTTCAATATGAGCCTGTACGCCGGTAGTTTGTTCTCTTGCGGAAACAGATAACAGGCCATCGGCATCTACCTGAAAGGTCACCCGAATGCGTGCAGCACCGGCAGCCATTGGCGGGATACCGCGCAGAGTAAATTGGGCGAGACTGCGGCAATCCGAAACCAATTCACGTTCTCCCTGTACTACATGAATCATCATTGCGGTCTGGCCGTCTTTAAATGTAGTGAAATCTTGGGCGCGGGCGGTAGGCAAGGTGCTGTTGCGCGGAATGATTTTTTCAACCAAACCGCCATATGTTTCCAGCCCCAATGAGAGGGGAGTAACGTCCAGAAGCAGCCATTCATCATCATTTTTATTTCCGGCCAGTACATTGGCCTGCATGGCAGCACCGAGCGCAACTACTTCATCGGGATTGAGATTATTCAGTGGCGTTTGGCCAAAAAAGGTAGCTACAGCCTGCTGTACATGCAGCATTCGAGTGGCACCGCCAACCATAATAACGCCTTTTATATCGTTTTTGCTGATATTCGCATCACGCATAGCCTGTTTAACCGGCTCCAGTGTTTTGGCTACCAGTGGTTGTGTAAGCTGATGGAACGTATCTCGGCTAATATCAGTGACTATTTGTTGACCATTGGAAAGCGTAGCAGCTATGGTGGTGGATTGTTCAGTCGTTAAGGATTCTTTAGCTGCGCGCGAAAGTGATTGCAGTAGGGCGCTGTCCTGTGCATTAAGCTGAGACAATTTGTTTTGTTCCAATAACCAACAAAAAAGGCGCTGGTCAAAGTCATCCCCACCTAAGGCACTGTTGCCATTGGTGGCTTTTACTTCAAATAAGCCACGGCTTAATGTTAGAACGGAAACATCAAATGTACCTCCGCCAAGGTCGTAAACAATAAACGTTCCTTCGGCGGCATTATCCAGACCATAGGCAATGGCAGCGGCAGTAGGTTCATTAAGTAAACGAAGGACGTGCAAGCCGGCTAGGCGTGCTGCGTCCTTGGTGGCCTGCCGCTGGGCATCATCGAAATATGCTGGTACGGTAATTACAGCGCCAGCCAGTTCACCACCCAAACTATTTTCTGCCCGTGTTTTCAGCACGCGCAAAATGTCCGCAGAAACTTCTATAGGTGTTTTATTACCGGCGCGGGTCTGAATACTGATGATGCGTTCTTCATCGGTGAAACGATAGGGCAGGTAATGGGTTTCAGGCTGATTTCTAATGTCGTCCAGACTTCGGCCAATAAGGCGTTTGGCCGAACTAATGGTATTGGAAGGATCAATGCGCTGGGCTTTTAATGCATCTGTACCTACTTCTGGAGCACAATTCTGCTGATAACGGACTACTGAAGGCAGAGTAATTCGCCCTTGTTCGTCTGCTAAACATTCTGCATGACCGCTGCGTACAGTGGCCACTAGACTGTTGGTGGTGCCTAAATCGATTCCCACGGCACGTCGGTGCTCATGCGGGGCGGCAGAAAGGCCGGGTTCGGCAATTTGCAATAAAGCCATAATTTGAACTAAGTCCTGATTTTAGATGTTACTTATATGATTTAAACTTATTTTAAATCATATTTCTGACGCTGAAGTTAACGGTGTCAGAGCAATGCAGCCTGTATTTCGGCATTTAATTTGTATAAAAAACGCCCCTGACGCACCAATTCAGCTGCCTTATCCGCCTGATTCTGCGCAAAAGCGGTATCAAGTTTTTGATATAAATGGTTTTGTTCCTGCTGAATGGTTGTTGCCAATTCATGTAGAGTAGCTGTATCCGCCTCAGCTCGTGCATCTTCCAATGTTTCGCGCCACTGCATTTGCTGTATCAGAAATTCGGCTGGAAAATGAGTGTGTTCCGGTGCATCTGCATCTATGCCCTTCTGTTGTAACAGATAGGCCGCACGATCCAAGGGATTGCATAGAATACGATAAGCTTCATTTACCGTGGCTGCCATCATCATGGCCTGCTTCTGCTCAAAGCTGCTGCTGGCTGCAAATTTGTCAGGATGACATTGTGCAGCCAGTAAATGATAATTCTGTTCGAGCTGTTTAATATCAATGTTAAATTGTTCGGGTAGCTGAAACAAAGCAAAGTATTGGTTCATGTATTTCACCTTGTGGTGATAACAGGATAGAAGCAGAAGTCACATCAAAGTAATAAGGCAAATTTGGGATTGTTAATCTGCTTTTTCTGCAGTCAATGTCTCGTTGTGATGCGATACAAGGTAGTAGGTGATCGCTATTGGTAGCAATATTTCGTACTTATACGTGAAAACTTTCGCCACAACCACACTCATCTTTTGCATTGGGATTGGCAAACTTAAATCCTTCCTGCAAACCTTCTTTAACAAAATCAAGCTCGGTACCATCCAGATAGACATGGCTTTTGGGGTCAACAAAGACTTTGACACCATGTTGCTCAAAAATTAAATCTTCCGGCTGGATTTGGTCGACAAATTCCAGTGTATAGGCCATACCTGAACAACCGCTATTCTTGACTCCTAGGCGAATACCTTCGCCTTTACCACGTTTGGTCAAATAATTACTGATGTGCTGGGCGGCTTTTTCAGTCAGAGAAATCATATTCTCTCCTGTCAGAACTGAGACCTGAATGAGCATTAGTCATTCAGGTTTGATTACGGTTACGGTTAAAACGGCGTTTATAGGAAGAGAGAAAAGAGCGTTTAACGGCGATTTTTTCCTCACAATTACTACAAAAACGCGTGCCAGGATATTGAAACTGGCGTTCGGGTGAAATGGGTTCGTTACATTCAAGACAAAACTGATTGGAACACATTCTGATATTGTTTAGGCGTACTGCATTAACCTGCTGATTATCATTTTTTTCCGTAGTGGATTCATCATTGTTTGCGGTACTGCTTAACATTGTCATATCACTCGTTATGTTTTTTTCGATAATCTGCTACAGCAGCCTTGATGGCATCTTCGGCCAAAATTGAGCAGTGGATTTTCACCGGTGGCAATGCCAGTTCTTCTGCGATGGCACTGTTTTTAATGGCCAGCGCCTCATCCAAACTTTTGCCCTTTACCCATTCTGTAATTAGGCTGGAAGAGGCGATAGCCGAGCCACAACCATAAGTTTTGAATTTAGCGTCTTCGATGATACCGTTATCGCTTACCTTGATTTGCAACTTCATTACATCGCCACAGGCCGGTGCACCCACCATGCCAGTGCCCACGCTCTGGTCCCCCTTTTCAAACGAACCAACATTGCGTGGATTTTCATAATGATCAATGACTTTATCGCTGTAGGCCATGATATGTTCCTTTAACAATTATTATGCTGAGAGGCAAAATCCTATTCTGCACATCAAATAGCCCTCGGTTTAGAGGGAATGTTGCCTTGTACGGGATTACTAAAGCAGAAACCGAAGGTTACTATTGCACGCAGATTAATGAGCTGCCCACTCCACACTACTTAAATCAATACCTTCTTGATGCATTTCCCACAACGGTGACAACTCGCGTAATTTACCGATTTTGGATTTTATCAGTTCGGCAGCGTAATCCACTTCTTCTTCAGTAGTAAAGCGCCCAAAAGTAATACGCAGCGAACTATGCGCCAATTCATCATTACGGCCAAGAGCGCGCAGCACGTAGCTCGGTTCCAGACTTGCTGAAGTACAAGCAGAACCGCTGGATACCGCAATATCCTTCACCGCCATAATCAGGCTTTCACCTTCCACAAAATTAAAGCTGATATTCAGATTCTGGTAAACACGATGTTCAAGGTCGCCATTAATATACACTTCCTCAACATCTTTGATGGCATTAAGAAAACGGTCACGCAGAGCTTTAGCATGCGCATTATCTTTATCCATTTCCAAACGTGCCAGACGGAATGCTTCACCCATACCAACAATCTGATGAGTAGCCAGCGTGCCAGAGCGGAAACCACGCTCATGACCACCACCATGCATCTGTGCATTCAGACGTACACGCGGTTTGCGCCGTACATATAAAGCACCAATCCCTTTAGGACCATAGGTTTTGTGAGCCGACATACTGAGCAAGCCAATTTGATTGGCTTTTACATCAATATGTACTTTGCCGGTAGCCTGCGCGGCGTCAACATGAAAAATTACGCCTTTTTCGTTGCAGATTGCTCCGATAGCGGCAATATCCTGAATCACGCCGATTTCATTATTCACCCACATTACACTTACAACAGTTGTATCTGGGCGGATTGCTGCTTTCAGTTCATCCAAATCAATTAGACCGTTTTCTTTTACGCCGAGATAAGTGACCTCAAAACCTTCACGTTCCAGCTCACGCATCGTATCCAGTACAGCTTTATGTTCAGTTCTGACCGTAATCAGATGTTTGCCTTTACTGGCGTTGAACTGAGCGGCTCCTTTCAGTGCCAGATTATCCGATTCAGTGGCACCGGACGTAAAAATAATTTCTTTAGAATCAGCACCAATTAATGCAGCAATTTCATTCCGGGCATTTTCTACTGCTTCTTCTGCCTGCCAGCCGAAACTGTGGCTGTTTGAAGCGGGGTTGCCGAAGAATTCAGTCAGATAGGGAATCATTTTCTCTGCTACACGCGGGTCTACTGGCGTGGTGGCTGAATAATCCAGATAAATAGGAAGTTTTACGGTCATTGTCGTGTTCTCTTTAAATATCTATCACAGCGCTGGTTTTAGTGCAGATTAATCAAGGTAATCGGCTGCTCAAGGCTGCTTTTTTGTTCATTACTGATATTTCGGTAAGATTGTTGATTGAGGATACATTGCAAAGTAATTCCGCGCAGATAATCGTCTATGGTTTTATTTAGGTTGACCCATAAATCGTGAGTCAGGCAAGGCGTACCATCCTGACAGTCTGCATGGCCGCCGCACAATGTTGCATCCATCGTGTCTTCTGCAGCCGCAATGATATCGGCAATATTGATATGGTCGGCAGCGTGGCTTAAAACATAGCCGCCACCCGGACCTCGGATACTTTCTACTAGCCCTGCACGGCGTAATTTGCCAAAAAGCTGTTCCAGATAAGATAAGGAAATACGCTGGCGCTCACTAATCGCAGTCAGGTTTACCGCACCAGATTGCGCATGCATGGCTAAATCCAGCATGGCAATAACAGCAAAACGCCCTTTGGTGGTTAAACGCATGGCAAAACCCGAAATAGATTGACAATGGCTGAATTATCTAATACCCGACAATTTTAGTCAACTTTATTCATGGCTAAATCAAGTAATTATGCTAGAGCCGAAACCAGCCAAAATAAAAGAATCAAATTGAAACCAACCCATTCAGATCGTATAAACCGGCCAGAAATCATAATTGAAAATTATTTATCTGCTCAAACCTAAAGCATTTTTTGATTTTCATCATTAATCAGTTCGGCCCAGTTACATAGAGACATTAAAATCGGGCTAAGTAAATGACCTTTGTTGGTAAGTGCATAGCTCACTTGTACGGGAGGTTTATCACCTTTCACCGTTCGAGTAATTAACTCATCCTTCTCTAGCTGTTTAAGCTGAAGGCTTAGCGTCATTTCAGTAATATCTGGCATATTTTTTCTGAGTTCACTGAATCTTTTTGGTTGACTACGCAAATAATAAAGAATCACACCTTTCCATTTACCGCCAATTAGATTCATAGCTAAACTAATATTGCAATGATAGCGTTTACCACGATGGGTAATTGCACAGGAATCATCTGTATGCATGATTTTTTTCCTAACTCTCATATTTGATAGTTATAGTATTTTTTTTAAATTCTACTAAAATTATTTGAGTACATAAAATTTTTATAGTTTATTGAGGAAAAATCATGACCCTAATGATACTGGCGCACCCGGATTTTAAAAACTCCATTGCAAACAAAACAATATCCGAATCCTTAGCTGTTAGACTACCGGATATAGAGATTAGAAATATTTACAATTTATATCCTGATTATCAGATTGATGTTGATGCCGAGCAACAAGCTTTGCTTCGTCATGAGCTTATTATTCTTCAATACCCAATGTATTGGTTTAATATGCCCGCTATATTAAAAATTTGGTTTGATCAAGTGTTCACTTATCAATTTGCCTATGGTTCACTAGGAAACAAATTGAAGGGTAAAACATTACTCGTCTCTATGACGGTTGGTCAACCAGAGATTTATTTTCAAAAAGTAAATCATTTTCTCATCGATGATTTTTTACAATCAGTAAAACAATCTGCGGAATATACGCAAATGAATTACCTTGGGTATACTGCCTTATATGGCATTTCTCCAGTATCGGGTATAGCAAAAAATGCCATAGCAGCAAAAGCTGAACAACACAGTGGCAGTTTATACAGTCTGATTCAGAAATTTTGCTAAGCAAGATAAAGTTAATTTTGATCAACATAAAAGGCCTGATTCGAATCAGGCCTGTTTAATTAAAGCTTAATCTTGTATAGGTTAACTATTGATTAGCAAAAGCGTCTGTAGCAGCCACCAATGCCGCTTGATTGGCTGGTTCAAATCCAGAATGTCCCGCTATGGTGACCACCAGCTTGGCATGAGGCAAAGCCTGTTTTAACTCCCAAGCACTTTCAAATGGTGTGCACATATCATAGCGCCCCTGAACAATCACCATCGGAATATCAGCCAACACTTGAATATTTTCTAGTAAAGCAAATTCACTCGCCAGCCAGCAGCGATGAACAAAATAATGATTTTCAATGCGAGCGATTGCTAATGCTTTATAAGAATCGTCATATTCATCCACACCGGCTTGATCTGGTTCCAAATGAACAATATTGCTTTCCCACTGTGCCCATGCTCGAGCTGCATTAAGCTGGGAGGCTTCATCGGTATAAGGATGGCAAAGCAACTCATGGTAGGCATCAATCAGATTGTGTTGTTTATCCACAGCAATCGGAGCAAGATAATTTTTCCATGCTTCAGGAAAAAAACGATTGGCACCCTGCTGATTGATCCAATCCATTTCATGTGGACGGCATAAAAATATTCCTCGAAGTACTAGCTCGGTCACTCGATGCGGATAAGTTTTAGCATAGGCTAATGCCAACGAACTGCCCCAAGAACCGCCAAAGACTTGCCATCGCTCAATCTGAAGCATTCGGCGTACTTTTTCTATATCTTCTACCAGATCCCAAGTGGTATTGTCATCAATACAAGCATAAGGTAGGGAGCGGCCGCAGCCACGCTGGTCTATTATAATGATGCGGTATTTTTCTGGATTAAAAAAACCTCGGCAAGCTGGTGAAGCTCCTGCACCCGGTCCGCCATGCAAAAAAATTACCGGCTTACCGGCCGGATTACCGCTTTCTTCCCAGTAAATCTGATGAATTGCAGAAACTTGCAATAGGCCAGACTGATATGGCTCAGCTATCGGGTACATAAGTGTATTCCTAAAAATATTTATGTAACTAAGTGATTATTATTAATTCTAAATTGATTGCAAACAGTTTTTAGTATAAGCCTGTAAGATAAAACTAAATATCAGCGAAACCATTTGCGCACCGCATCCAAACCACCAAAGCGTACACTGATGGTAGTAGCAGCCTGAGTTTTTGGTTTTGCATGATAAGCTACACCAAAACCGGCAGCCTGTAACATCGGAATATCATTGGCACCGTCCCCCATAGCCACAATCTGAGATTTAGCCAATCCTAACTTTGCTGAATATTCTGCCAGTAAATCAGCTTTAGCCTGTGCATCGATAATACGGCCGGTTAGCTCGCCAGTTAACATATCGTTTTGCACTACTAATTGGTTGGCATATGTGTAATCAAGCCCGTATTGCTGTTTGAGACGATCAGTAAAGTAAGTAAAGCCACCTGAAACCAGCAAAAACTTTACCCCATATTCTCGACATTGCTGTAACAGCCATTCGGCTCCCGGTGATAATTTCAAAACTTCGTCATATACTCGGTTAAGTTCAGTAACCGGTAACCATTTTAACAATGCTACCCGAGCACGTAATGATTGCTCAAAGTCAATTTCTCCGCGCATTGAGCGTTCAGTAATGGCTGTTACTTCTGCCTGCAGACCCACGCCGGCCGCAATTTCATCTACACATTCAATCGTAATCAGGGTTGAATCCATATCGCTGACAATCAGTCCCAAGTCAGCAAAACACTTATCCGGTAGAATAGCAAAATCAATATGCTGTGCCAGTAGCTTAGCTTGTACTGCCTCTTCAAGCTTGAATTCTTTCTGTACTGGTAAGCGTAATACTGATTTATTGAAACTGTACTCAGGTGAAATAGGCATAATTGCATCTAATGCAGACAAATCACAGGAAAGCAAATCAGCGTGCTGTAAAACCAGAACGAAACTCATGACAAATACACAGCTTGATAAAAATGCCCAGTATAGACATCAGTATCAGGCTTGACAACAAACGGCTGGAAAAGAGACGTTTTCAATAAATAATGAAATATCACCAGCTGATTTAAACCTAATTAACCTAATAAAAAATAAAATAAATATTATTTACATTGGATTCTTAAAATCTAATGAAAAAACACAGACCAGTTTGTACAATGCAGCTTTTTGTCCAAAATAGCGGCGGTAAAAGAATAAATTAATATCCAGAAATTTCAGAATTATTGCTATTATTCCAGTCCGCATCTTTATGGAGTTATTACATGCAACACCCCTCAACCACCTCATCGGCGGTCGATCAATACCGGGAATTAACCATTCGCGGCATGATCTTAGGTGCACTCATCACTGTTATCTTTACAGCATCTAATGTATATCTGGGGCTAAAAGTCGGCCTGACATTTGCATCATCCATACCAGCAGCCGTGATATCCATGGCTGTACTCAAATGCTTTCAAGGCTCAAATATTCTTGAAAACAACATGGTACAAACACAGGCTTCAGCCGCCGGAACATTGTCTTCAATAATTTTTGTCTTACCCGGCCTGCTGATGATTGGCTACTGGCAAGGCTTTCCCTTCTGGCAGACCACTTTAATATGTGTGGCTGGTGGTATTTTGGGTGTTATTTTTACCGTACCCCTGCGTCATGTACTGGTTGTTAAAAGTGATTTACCTTATCCAGAAGGCTTGGCTGCTGCCGAAATACTCAAAGCCGGAGATCACAATCAGCCGCAGAACGATGCTGATGCTCAGGAACCACAAAGTGGAGTAAAACAAATTGTTACCGGCGGTATACTATCAGGTATATTCAGCTTTTTGGTCAGTGGATTACGCATAATTAGCGAAAGCGCTAGCGCTTGGTTTAAAGTAGGGGGCGCAGTTTTTCAGGTACCCATGGGATTCTCACTTGCTCTACTGGGTGCCGGCTGGCTGGTAGGAATTACCGGTGGTATAGCCGTCTTATTGGGTATGTTTTTCTCATGGGGCATAGCCGTACCGTATTTTACCAGCACCACACCCATGCCTGAGCATGCAAGCATGATTGATTTTGCCATCAATTTGTGGGTTACCAAAGTTCGTTATATTGGCGCTGGGGCAATCGCCGTGGCAGCAATCTGGACTTTAATCACCCTGTTCAAACCGATGCTAGAAGGCATGAAACTATCTTTTCAGGCTTTTAGTTCAAGCTCAGATAGCGCACAGACACAGGAACGGGTGAATCAGGATTTATCTCCCAAAACCATGCTACTTATTGTGCTTGCTACATTGATTATTCTGGCAGCCACCTTTTATAGTTTTATTTCCTCTGTGCATATATCCGTTGGACTTGCCTGTGCGCTGGTAGCTTGTGCCACAATTATGGCATTTATTATTGGTTTTCTTGTGGCTGCGGCCAGTGGCTACATGGCCGGCCTGATTGGTTCTTCTTCAAGCCCAATATCCAGTATCGGAATTGTTTCAATTGTTATTATATCTTTAGTATTCATGGTAATTGGCCAGTCAAGTGGCATCTTTGCTATGGCAGGTGGCAACCAGTTTATGACCGCACTGGCGTTGTTTACAGCATCTGTAGTCATGGCTATTTCTACTATTTCAAATGACAATTTGCAGGATTTAAAAACCGGCCATCTTGTGCACGCCACTCCATGGCGTCAACAGGTTGCCCTGATTATCGGCTGTATTGTTGGTGCCATTGTTATTTCGCCAGTACTGGAATTGCTATATAACGCTTATGGCTTTACTGGCGCGTTGCCAAGAGCAAATATGGATGCAGCACAGGCATTGTCTGCGCCGCAGGCTACGCTGATGACTACTATAGCCAAAGGTATTTTCTCCCATAATCTGGAATGGACCTATATTAAAATAGGTGTCTTCCTAGGTATATTTCTTATCCTTCTGGATTTAGTAGTCAAAAAACTGCGCCCGGGCTGGAGTGTGCCTCCATTGGCAGTAGGTATGGGCATTTACCTGCCTGCTTCTGTAAATATGCCCATTTTTATTGGCACCGTACTTTCATACTTCTGTATGCGTCACATTAGAAATCGATACAGCGACCCTAAAACACAGCAGCGTGAGCTAAAAGCCACTGACCGCCGTGGAACTTTACTGGCAGCTGGCTTGATTGTTGGTGAAAGTATTGTTGGCGTGGTCATGGCCATGGTAATTGTGGTTTCCATTGCGTTAGGTGAAGGAGAAGCGCCGCTGGCTCTGAATTTGCATAACTGGGATAAAATGAGTGAGCTCTTGGGACTGGTATTCTTTGCTTGCGCTATCATTTTCTTGATAAGACGCATTATTAGAAAATAGAAATCAAAGAATTAACAAAAAAAACAGCGTGTTAAAACGCTGTTTTTTTGTTACGGTAGCTTAATTAGACTGCCTCTGACCAAGATATAATCCTAGTCAACAACATAAAGAAAATAGTTAAGGAATGCAGTAATTAAAAATAAATATAATTGGACTGATAAAATTTTGACCAATACTTAAAGAAAATTGAATAATCAGATTTATAATCTGAGCAATTAATTTAGCTTCGCAATTTGGCACGCCTACAGGGATTCGAACCCCGGTTGCCGCCGTGAAAGGGCGGTGTCCTCGGCCACTAGACGATAGGCGCGTGCATAATAAGCGTGCGAATTATCCCTAAGTGGGCATAGATATGTCAAATTGTGTGAGTGAGTGGATTTTTGCTAAAATATCAACATAACAGTATATTTATCAAATAAAAATGTACTGAACTTTATTCAATTTACTTTAAGTGCATCTGTGGTTTTATTCAAAATTGGATATCAATAAAAATAGTATTTTTTAAGCAATGTCAAAATTAATTTGAATAAAAATATTCTTTATTTCTAAATCTAATCAAAACAGACTTAATTTACATGTATTAAATTATTTTTATAAATTAAATAATTCAAAAGGGCAAAATAAAAATTTTACTTTGAAACAAGAAAATTAATTTATTTTCAATTTATCTGTTAGTAATGGAAATTACTTAATTATTGATGGTAATATTGTATTATGGTAATGGATTCAGGTTTCATTCATACCGTTATATAAGGGACTTAAACAAATTAATAAGTAAAGGTGATGATTTTGTCTGTTATTTGAATTACAGTAAGCCACAAATTCAATTAACAGGTTAAATATTATCTGGTGACAAAGGATTAAAGGTAATGAAAAACGGTTTTGCCTCTATTGTTCTGGCTATATTGTTATCTTGCTCTTTAAGCAATGTTTTTGCTTATAAACCTTCGCAGTTTGATAAAATAAGGCTTAAAGAAAATTGCAAAAATGAGCAGGAGTCACCTTTTAAAGATTTTGCCGGTACGCCCAGTTGTGACAAGCTGAAAAAAATTGAAATAGAGGAAAATCAGCCTACCTATCGGGTAAAGCAAGAAATGTAAGATTTGTTGTCTGCAAAGCTTTATGTTTTGGATAGTCTAAGGCGGAAATATAAATTCCATTAACTCTGATTTTCATGATGGCGCTGCTTCTTTGTTGCAAAATGCCGCGGCTGTGACCATTATTCGCAGCAATTTATTAGCTCTGAACAGAAAAAAATATCAGCTATGCGGTAATTAATTATCAGCTCGGTTGTTTGTAGTGAAAAAGCTCATGCTCTGCATGAAATAGCGCATACGCTGGGTAAGCTGTTGGCCGAACGCGATGCGCTTGGCAGTATGGCATTGGTGGATGTTAAGGAAATGCTCCAGTTCAATGGCTATCTCAGTGCGCTGGTTGATGGTTTGGTGTAGTGTATTGCTGAGAATAAGGGCAATGTGCTGGTATTGAAGCAGAATTAACGTTTGGTTGAGTAAAAACACCCCTTGGAATGCGTTTTTATTAGAAAGAATGTTTAGATAATAGTTTTGAAACGCTGTTTATACAAATGTGATTAATTTATAGAGTTATTAAAAAGTATAGTTCAAATTTATCCGTTATAATTTATTTCTATCAAAACGAATAATACTAAAAATTTGAAGAATTATCCTTTCAAGCTGAAATGATTTAGTTTCGGTTTAAGTGTATATTTGTCATTTTCTGTTAATATAGAACTTATTTTTTAACTCTGTGTATAGACATCAAAATAGAAATAATATTTTTATAAAAAAATTTAGTTATTATTTAAATATGTTATATGCCTAATTTTATAAACTATAAATTTGAAAAATATTTTTCAATTTATAACTTTTATTTTACTAAGAGCATAGTAATGTATTAATCTTTTGAAGCTTCCTCATAATCCATAGTAATTTTCATGTAGCATAAATACTTTGCTTTCTCAAAATTAAGCCTATTTTTTAATACTAAAGCATTATAATATTCATCATCTGGGTATTGTAATTTATTTAAAAGACTAGTTGTATAGGTAGTAAAATTTATCAATGCTCTATCACAAAGAAGATAAGGAAACATCTCCTCATTGAAAGGAAAATATTTTTTATAAGACAAAATTTGTCTTCTACTTCGCTATATGGTTTTGTTATGTAATCATTTATATCATACATTAGATATTGATTTATAGTCTTATAATCACCTTGCTTATAAGCATTTAAAATATTTTTTTCATCAATATCGATTTTATGAAACAAATCAACCGCAAATTGCTTTGCTTGTTGGGGTGTCATGCTTGAATAAAATTCTGGCTTTTTCTGTTCTATATCTGCATCTTTTTCTTGCAATTTTAATTTACTTTGATTTGATGGATTAGTATGATTTAAGTTATCTTCTTCTGACCAAACAAACTTATTTAGCCCACATAATAAAAAAATTAATAAAAAAACTTTTTAAACATTTCTATCTAATGTATTTGGTATAAATAGCAAAAATTTTTATTATAATACATTATAATTAAATTTTTTAATATAATCTCACTAAAAATTTATATGGCTTACATCGCTATAAATTTTAATACTGCTTAATTATTAGTTATCATCTGTTTTACCTTTAAAAGTTTCTACAAATTTCTATTTTTCGATGCTTGGATTACTGGTTTTTACCTTTTGTTTAAATTTATGCTTCAGCTTTATATAGATTTGGCGCATTCAGTAGTTTGTTTAAGAAAGCATATGTATAAGGCGTTGTTGAATTTCTTCATCAGGTTCAATTTTGGCCAGTTTTTTTAAATTTATTAAGATTTCATTTGACCATTGTTGGCGCTCTAAAGCTTCTATGGCATTTAAGGCCATTATTCGGTTTCTGATTAATGGACTTTGTAAGCCTATTAATATTAATTCTTCAGCTAAACCAGGAAATCGGTCTAGTTCTTGCAATATGGTATCAAGCACATCGTGTACCGCATACTTACTGTCAGTAAATATTTTTAATGATGGACCAGTAGGAATGGTAGAAAAATCATTTTGTTCTTTGGCCAATTGTATTACTTGTTCTATTTTTTGTTTGTCTTCTGTTTGCATTAAGAATAGCCATTGATTGGTTTTATATTTTTTTTGACGGTTGAAACGTATTTGCCATGAGTCATATCCTAGTTGTGAATAAATATACGCTGCATAATTAAATTTTAAATCGTTCTTATCTTGAAGATTTTTTTCTATTAGAGGTATCCAATGTTTTTGTTGAATAATTTGTTGTGCTTTTTCTGTGATTATTGTTTTGATGTTTCTATCCCAGTTTAAATTGCTGTCATCAAGCTCTGTGGTAATAAAGTCAAGGATGACGATGACAGAATGGAGAATTTTTATATCTGTTAAGGTATGTTTGGTTAAATGTTTGAGGTAATTTAAACATACTAATCCACTATCTTCATAATCATATATATCTTCTGCTGGGCCACCATTAATTAATGCTAGGATGATTTGGGCTGCGCTGCTCAGAAATGATGTATCCACATTGTTTTGTTCTAAAGCAATTTTTAATTCACCCGCTTTGGCACATGAGTAGGCGAGATATTCGTTCATAACTTTGTTTTTATATCCTTCTCTTAAGAGCCAGTCTTTAGTTTTTGCTGATGGGTTTTCAATCAGATACCTCACTACGTTGATGCGACCCCATCCATTTACTTTTTTGGCTAATGATAAAAGATTTTTTTCTATTTCTTCAGGATTTTTAAGGGTTTTAGTTAAGGCAACGGCAGAATATAAGGTAAATTCTTCATGCATGCCTAGTAAATGAAATAATTCAGTTTGTTCTATAGAATATGAGCCTAGTAGGGCTATGGAAAATTTAATGACTTCTCTGTCAGGACTATTAAGAGTCAGCCAGTAAAAAAATGAATAAAGCTTTTGTAAGTTAATATCTTCCTGAGGTAATTTTTTTAAAAGGCTATCAATTATGGTTAAAGTGGTTCCTTTTTTTACTAGTGAATACAGTTGGCTAATATCATGCTCATTGATCTGTTCAGACAAGGATTTAAGGAGAGACAATATTTTATTTAATTTTTTTTCATCTGCGCTATAAGAGCAATGATAAATGGTTGTTCCGTCCTGGGCTCCTGCTATCCATTTGATTTCATCTTCGTTTTGCGATTCATCTGGTAGTTTTTGTGCTTCCTCAGGCAGAGTATCTGCATCTTTATAGGGCAAGAGAATCTTATAAATACTTGGTAGTGATTTTTCCCAGACGATGGGGTATCCGTTAGCATCGTTAGCTATATGATTAAAGATATTAGTATATTTATTGTCCATTTTTTAATAGCTAGATAAAAAGAAATAATTTGTATATACTATATAGAGAAACAAAACAACAAGGTGTTGGCGCACCTTGTTGTATTACGTTTTTTTAAAAGTTGTTAAAAACGTAAATGATCAACGATATGAAATTATTAATTGAATTTATGAGTTTTGCTAATTCAACAATAATTTGTATAAACATTCTTCCTCCTTTCTTTGAAATAAATGTTAGTGGGATTGGGGCTGTTAATTATCATTAGCCCCCACTTGTTCAGCTCTTTCTTTAAATCGTTCGTAGAGCGTTTTTAAAGTTCCTTGGTTAAATTCGCCTTTTTCATTTAATTCTTTCATTACTTTGACAGGATTTCTCATCAAAATATAATGAAATGGACCGGTATGGCCTTCATAGTTTTTAATAAATCCGTATTCAACAAGTTTGAGCATTCTGCCTTTCCATGTGTCTTGTGCCCTTTGACCTGTAAAACCGGCTTCCTTGGCAAATAATTCTGGGTTATCAATTTTCATAAAACTGAAATCCGGTAATCTGGCCCATAAACAAAAATAAGTATGTCCTACTGGTTTTCCCTTAGTTAATACATCCAATATTTGCATGGTAATGGGTAATACTCTCGGAATAGTAGAATAGCCAATCATTTTCTTTCTATCCCAATAATCGTTGTTACTAAAAGATACTGGGTCAATTTCTACGAACTTTTCCTGTGCAATAGTTCTTGGAGTTTTTCTAAATTTTTTGTTGACAACTTTTTCTGTTTGATTTTTGTTTTCGCTATCCTCCTTCTTTTCAATTTTGGTTGGTTTTGTGCTGTCCATGGCCTTCCTTTCATGTTTCGAATTTAACATATATAACTAAAATATTTTTGAGAATTTTATTACTTGTGTTGCATGATATTTTGATTTAAAAATTTATGAAATGCAACAAAATTTTCAAAAATATTATTTGAAATGTATTATATGTTGCAAAATATTTAAATAAAATTCAAAAAAAACAAATAATTAAAATATTATATATGTACTATAGTTATCTATTATTCTTAGTAATATGTTCTTATTGGTTGGGAGAGGGGTATGGGGAGAGGGGATAAAGTTGAGAATGAAACTAATTTTTATGCTAAAGAGATATATTCATTTATTATATATTGTGACTAAGAATTTATTCTTAAATAATAGATTTTTATTAAGGATATTTATTTTCACCTTTAATCCATGCAATTGAGCCACTCCATCAACAATAGATAACCCTAGCCCGCTGCCGCTGCTTTCCTGTCCGGCCGGTCGGAAAAACCGTTCGCGCAGGCGTGGTAGGTTTTCGGGGGCGATGGCGTTGCAGGGGTTTGTGATGGTGATACTGTCGGCTGCTAGGGTGAGGTTGATGGTGCTGTGTTCGGGGCTGTAGCGGATCGCATTATCCAGTAAGTTGCGGATAAGTATGGTCAGCAGGGTCGGGTCGCCGGTCAGGGGTAGTATGTATGCTGTTTCGGACTGATACTGGCGCTGGATGCGACAATGGCGTTCGCGTGCTTGAAGACTGACGCTTTCAATGGCTTCATTAGTGATTTCTGTCCAGTTTACTGCGGTGGTATAAGGCGGGGCTGTGAGAGGGTCGAGGCGGGAAAGAGTGAGGAGCTGGTCGACCAGATGGGTGGTGCGGTCGATGCTGTGTTCGATGGTGCGTACGCGTTGCTGTTGGGCATCGCTGAGGCTGGTTAATGCCAATACTTCTGTTTGTACTTTGAGGGCAGCCAGCGGGCTGCGCAGTTCATGTGCGGCATCAGCAGTAAAACGCAGCTCACGGGCTCGGGTTTGTTCAATACGCTGGAGTAAGTCGTTCAGCGCGTTAATCATGGGTTGTATTTCGCTGGGAACGGCGCTGGTAATGGGCGTGACGCTATGCGGATCTCGCTGGTATAGAGTCTGGGTTAATTTTTGCAGAGGTTTGGTGCCTCGACGGACGCCCCATACTATGAGCCATAGCAGCAGAGGG
Organism: Snodgrassella sp. B3837; assembly: GCF_026535955.1. Classification (NCBI taxonomy): domain Bacteria; kingdom Pseudomonadati; phylum Pseudomonadota; class Betaproteobacteria; order Neisseriales; family Neisseriaceae; genus Snodgrassella; species Snodgrassella sp. B3837. Next base: position 136,578 of record NZ_JAFNPI010000019.1, on the reverse strand, counting down.
ATGGCAAGGATAGATACGGCCAATTGTGACCATACGGCGCGTAAGACGGTTTGCAGGCGTTCATGCATGCTGAAGGATACAGCTACTTGAAGTTGCTGCTGAGGGTTATTCAGGTAAAAGAGGCGCCATGCGTGACTTTGCCACCATTCCCCCTGATTGATGAAGCCTTGGTAGTTGTTGCGGTATGGGATGCTGTGACCGGTCTGGTCTGCGTTGATAAGCTGTCCTTTGTACCAGATGGCATAGCCGGATTCTTTGCTGTCGATGAGTCCTCGTTGTTTTTGTGGTATTTCCGGCAGGGTTGGGTAATGACTGGTATCAAGGTTGATGGGAGTATGCATCAGCCGCTGTGCGAGCTGGCTCATTTGAGTATCGCCGGCTTCGTCTATTTCATGCATGACGGCTGCTGCGCTAATAAAGGCAGTGACTAGCCACAAAATGGGCAGGGTGGCACCAAGATAGATAAGTAATCGCCGGCTGATGGCGGTGGTGGGCTTCATGGTGCCTCTCCGAGCTGATAGCCAAGACCGCGGCGGGTGCGGATGATGCTGGCACCGATTTTTTTGCGTAAATGATGTACGTGAACTTCTACGGCGTTGCTCTCAACTTCTTGCTCCCAGCTATAAAGTTTGTCTTCGATCTGAGCCCGCGTAAATACGCGCTGGGGGTGAGTAACGAGTAGTTGCAGCAGCAACCATTCGCGCTGGGTGAGATTTAGTGGCTGGCCATATAAGCTGGCGCTACAGCTGTTGAGACTAAGGATAAGCTGGCCAAAGCTGATTTGGGTCTGGCTGATGCCTTGACTGCGCCTTATCAAGGCGTGAAGGCGGGCAATGACCTCATCTAAGGCAAAGGGTTTGCATAGGTAATCATCTGCTCCGGCATTGAGACCAGCTAGCCGGTCTGGCAAGGCATCCCGTGCAGTAAGAATGAGTACGGGAGTATTGATTTCCTGTTCGCGCCAGTGTCTGAGTACGTCCATACCGTCTGTTTCGGCTAGACTTAAATCGAGTATAACGGCGTCGTATGGAGCAGCGCTCAGCGCTTGTTCACCCAGACGTCCGGAAGCAAAGATATCACAGGCCATGCCATGCTGGTGTAAGCCTGCATGCAGGCCATCTGCAATATCGCTGTCGTCTTCGAGTATCAGTATGCGCATGCTTTTTATATTGTTATGCCGATTATTCGACCGATCATGCTGGTAAAAGCGAGTGCCAGAGCACCGAGGATGATGATGCGGATGACTGCCGGTCGTTTGGGTGCCCCACCTAGATGGGCTGAGATGCAACCGAGGATGCCGAGACCGATTACGGTGGTGACAGCCAGTGTGCTCATTAGCCAAACGGTTGAGCTTAGTAGTGATAGTAATACGGGTAGTAGGGCGCCGCAAGCAAAAGAAAAGGCAGAAGCCATCGCTGCTTGCAAAGGGTTGGCTTTACTAACTTCGGTGATGCCGATTTCTTCGCGGGCGTGGGCTTCGAGGGCGTTGTGTTTGGTTAATGCTTCTGCTACTTGCTGTGCCAGTGTCTGATTTAAGCCGCGCTGCCTGTATATATCAGTAAGTTCTGCCAGCTCAATTTCGGGATAGCGAGTGAGAGAGTCGAGTTCTTTGCGTAAATCGGCAGCTTCAGTATCGCGCTGGCTGGATACGGAAACATATTCCCCGGCGGCCATGGAGACAGCACCGGATACAAGGGCAGCAATACCGGTAATGAGCAGGGTCTGGTGGTTTGGTTCAGCAGCGGCCAGACCCATCAACAGGCTGGCTGTAGAAATGAGGCCATCATTGGCACCGAGTACGCTGGCTCGCAGCCAGTTATTACGGTTGGAAAAATGTTTTTCTTCATGCCAGGATTGATTCATTTGTGGCTCCTGATATGTACAGGTTAATGCTTTTTGTTCTATACCGTATCACATCGCTATGGGGTGTGGGTACGGTTTACCTTAAGCTTCACTTAAGGCTGTTTTTTTACACTTGCCACTGTTTGGTTAACAGGGGCTAGCAAATGCAGTCTAAATGGGTTTTGAGCAGTAATCGAACGGTGTTATTGCTGAGTGTTTATATTTCTGTAGTTTTGAATTTCGGCTTCTGGAAATATCTGGTGCAGCATGTTAGTTTTAATCACAACATCATATTATGGTTAACTATACCCTTTTTTCTGCTGGCGGCGATGAATTTCTGTATGCAATTGCTGTTTTGGCCTTATTTGCATCGGGTGATGGTGCCTTTGTTGCTGCTACTAGGTTCGGCAGTAAGCTATGCGGTAATGATGCAGAATATTTATTTTGATGCGAATATGCTGCAAAATATTATTCAGACTAATGTTGGTGAGGCTGGAGCTTGGTTGACGCCACAATTTTGGATGTGGCTGGGGATAACGGGTTTGTTACCGGCACAGTGGTATTGCTGGGGGATAAAGATTGGCTATGCTCGTCCTTGGTTTCGTGAGCTAGGTGGGCGTTTGTTGGTGATGGGTGGTTCTCTGGCTATGGTGGCAGCGATTATTTTTCTGGCATATGGTAGCTATATTTCTTTTTTTCGTAATAATAAGGCTGTGAATCATCTGATTGTGCCAACAAATATTGTGGGTGCGGCATTGAAAACCGCTTATAACGCTTATGATGCGCACCAGCCGTTACAGAAAATTGGGCTGGATGCCCGTCATCAGCAACAGGGGCCGAAGCGGTTGCTTGTGGTGGTGATGGGAGAAACCACGCGTGCACAAAGCTGGGGCCTGAATGGTTATCAGCGCCAGACTACGCCGGAGCTGGCGGCGATGGGAGAGCAAGTAATTAATTTTCCGCAAGTCACTTCTTGTGGTACGGCAACGGCGATATCTTTACCATGCCTGTTTTCCAATATGCCACGTCAGCACTATAAAGCCAATTTGGCTAAACATCAGGAAGGTTTATTGGATGTTTTGCAGCGTGCGGGTGTGGATGTGCTGTGGCGTGATAATGATGGCGGTTGTAAAGGGGTGTGCGAGCGCGTCCGCCATGTGGATGTACGAGATTGGGCACCGAATCTGGAATGCAACGGTGATGGGTGTTTGGATGAGAGCCTGTTGCTTAATTTACGGGCTGCGATTGCTGATTTACCGGATGATGCCGTGCTCGTACTGCATACCATGGGTAGCCACGGACCAGCTTATTATCAGCGTTATCCAGATGCGTTTCGGCGGTTTACGCCTACCTGTGATACCAATCAGATTCAGCAGTGCAGTAATGAGGAATTGCGCAATACTTATGATAATACGGTACTGTATACGGATCATGTGCTGGCTGAATTGATTAAGCTGTTGCAGCAGGAAAAGGGACTGGCCAGTGCCATGTGGTATTTTTCTGACCACGGTGAATCTTTGGGCGAAAATGGAATGTATCTGCATGCCACACCATACGCAATCGCGCCGGCGGAACAGACCCACGTGCCGATGGTGTTTTGGGCTAATCAGGATTTTGCCCGTGTCAGCCATTTGGATATGGGCTGTCTGCGCCGGCATGCTCAGCAGCAGGCCTACTCACACGATAATATTTTTCACTCAGTGCTTGGATTGATGGATGTGCACACTAATGAATATCAGTCACAGCTTGATTTATTTGCAGAGTGCCGGTCGAAAGAGTAAATGATTCGGTTGAGTTGATAGTAAATGTTTAGGTTTGGTCGGTTTCGGGCTGGGTGGGGATAAATTGCTGTAGCCATTGGTGCGTTGCAGTGGTATCAAAGGCCTGACTGGCATAGCTCATTAATAGGAGGTTATCCGGCAAGTACGCATCATATTTTTCCAGTTTTCTTTCCGGTACCTGCTCGGCCAGTACCCACGCTTCATCCTGCTGGGCTTGTGCCAGATGTTGCAGGATAGTTTTTACTTGCTGAATGGAGGAATTTGGAATGGTAATGAAACCAGCATTTATGTCTGGCTCTAGTTTTTCACGTTTAAGCAAGGCAAAGAGGGTATTGACGATTTTATCGCCTTTCCATGGAAATAAATAAACTTTATTACCAAGCTGGATGAGGTTTTCTTTATGCAGTTTTAGAGCTTTGAATATTTGACAGCTTCCTGTAAATATTTTTTTTGTGGTGTCGTCGGTGAAGTCTGCTTTTCCCTGTCCTACCGGTATTCTGAAATCCTCTGCACATAATATTTTGTACATTTCTTCTCGAATCGCATCATGGATATTCAGACTGCTGCTTGCAAATCTGGGGGGATTTCCGGCTTTGGTGTGCCGAACCAGAATAACTTTGTCTTCAGTGTTGATATCAATGATTTGCCAGCGCTGTCCGGCGAAAATGATATTTTGATTTACGGTCAGGAATCCTAGCATCGGTATGGAACCAAGAATTTTATTTTCTGTTATCAAACGGTATTCTTCGGGAGTGTGAAAAACGCTGTAAAATGTATAGTGGTTGACGAGTTTTTCGCCATTCACGCCTAAGACCAGAATATTGTTGTGTGTTTGGGTAATCAATTGTTGTATACCCATGTGGCTGAGCAGGATTTTAAATTGATAGGTGGTAATGTTCTGAAATGGGCCTTCTTTACATAATATATGATACAGCTGTTCGGTTCTGACACCTCCCCATTGTGCCAGTGTGGCCAATATCTGGTGCAAAAGAGTGGAAAAATGTAGTAATTTGGGATTGGCTGGCTCAAACCATTTACTGCTGATTAGCAGGCGTACCATGGCCAGTGCCTGTATTAGCTCCAGATGTAATAAGTCCGTGATATCTGATTTTTTTGTGACTTCCCGTTCAGTGATCAGCATGCGTAATACAGCAGCATTACCACGCCTGCCGCTGCGTCCTACACGCTGGCGCAGACTAGATACGGAATGGGGACAACCTATCTGGATAACCGAATTGACTTTACCGATATCAATCCCCAGCTCCAATGTAGAGGTGCAGATAGCTGTGGTGGGCAGTTTGTCCTGCTGTAAACGTTTTTCTAGCGTTTCACGCAATGATTTGTCTAAAGAACCATGGTGAGGAAAGAATTCATTGGGCAAATTGTTTTGCTCACACATATCGCTGAGTCTAACAGCGACAGACTCAGTATTTGCGCGGGTGTTAGCAAATACCAGATGATTGCTGTTGCGGCATAAGCGGAACAGATCTTGGCACATCTGAGAAAGGGCAGAATAGGTGGGGCTTTTGTCAGGAAGGTCTTTTGTACGGGTGGCCTCTTGTGGTTCTATATAGGTTCTGAGCTGCAGTTTTATCAGGGAGCGGGCTTGTGTCTCGCGAATAATCTGGCATTGCAATCGCTGGTTGGGGCGTAGTGATGCAGGTACGCTTTCTATATTGCCTAACGTGGCACTAAGGGCGATGCGAGGAATTGTTGTTTGTAATTTGCCGAGCAAATGCTCAACACGAGTGAGCAAGGATAGTAATTGCTGCCCTCGCTCACGCCCGACAAAAGCATGGAATTCGTCGATAATGATATATTGCAGTGACTTAAATGCAGTGCGGAACCAGCCGGAATCATTTATAAGAAGTGCTTCCAGCGATTCAGGAGTCATCAGAATAATTCCGGATGGTGATTTTTTCAGTTTGTTTTTTTTGCTGGCAGGGATGTCGCCATGCCACGGTGTCAACTGCATTGATACTATTTCTGCCAAACTGTGCAGGCGTCGGTACTGGTCGTTGATCAGTGCTTTTAACGGACTAATACATAGAATACTGATGCTGTCTGTTATATTCATGCATTGGCTGCAGGCAGGTAAAAAAGCTGCTTCTGTCTTGCCTGCAGCAGTGGAGGCTGTGATTAAGACATCAGTCTTGGCGGCCAGAATGGGTGGAATGGCTAGTTGCTGGATTTCGCGCAGGCTCTGCCAGCCCTGCTGGTATATCCATTTTTTTACTTTATGATTAAGTAATTGATAGCTGTCCATTACAGTTTGAAATCAGTCAGTTCGTCATCTTCTTGTGCATCTTCTGTGTACTCCATATCGATATCAGAGTCTTTTTCTTCTTCCACTTCCACAGAATCAAGCAGTTGCTGCCATGAAATATCAGGGTTTTGTTCAATAACAGCCAGCATATCTAGAAATGCTTTGATGGTATTGCGCGGGGTACGGAAATAAGCGTCGCCGATGGTTTGGCTGCAATGCACCAAAAAAGTTTGCAATGATTCATCTGGTACTAGATAATTGCTGGTGTCGCCGTAGGCGTAAACATGGCGCAGGTTTTTTAGCAAAATGTACAGCTCTTCCGGTGTGAGGCTGGCCAGATGCAGGGCGGGGGAGGAGTAATCAATCACGCCGGCCTGTTTGGCAAAATTATTGTCAGCCAGCCGTGATTGCAATGCTTCATAGCTATACAAACCTTTGCGTGGATCTAGCAGGAATTCTGGTGTGCCACCTAATAAAAAGCCAATGTATTCCGCATTACCTTGCAAACAATCATTTAACATGCGCAATATTTGTTCATAATTGGATTTTCTGGCCTGTGAACTGTTGAGTTTATACAGATTGACCATTTCATCTAAATTGACCAGTAGTCCGCTGTAGCCAGCCTGCCGCACAAACAAGCTCATGATTTTCAAGGAGTCGTAAAAAGAAGCATCCGAAATAATAGTTCGGACACCCAGATCGTTACGAGCTTCTATTTTGCTATTGTATTCAGCGCGCAGCCACTTAATCGCACAGGCCTTTAGTTGCTCATCTTCCTGTTCACTGGCTTTCCAGTAGGCTTCGATAACTTTGGCAAAATCGTAGCCGCCGACCATTTCCGAAATGGCTGACAGTCTCTGGTGCAGAATTTTTTCCACACTGCTGTCTGTGCTATCAGCCTCTTTTTGCACCTGTGTGATAAATTTCTCTACTACACTGGTCAGAGCATTGCCATCAGGTTTATTGCGAGTAGCCATGTTTATCATGAGCTCAGAGTACAGATTTTTGGCCTGCCCATTGGTGGCATGGAGGCGCCGGTCAGGAGATAAATCGGCATGTACTGTGACAAATTTGTTCTCGAGCGCAATTGCCCGCACCACGCTCATAAAAAAAGTTTTTCCTGATCCATAATCACCAATAATCAGTCTGAATGCTGCTCCACCATCCTCGATGCGTTTGATATCTTGTATCATGGCTTTCAATTCATTCACGCGTCCGACCTGTATATGCTGTATGCCGATTTTAGGGGTAACGCCGGTTTTCAGTGATTGAATGATGGCATCTCTTTCTTTTGCTCTGATTCGCTTTTGCATCTTTATTTTATCCTTGTAGTTCAGCGACTATTTCAAAATCAATATAAATATCATCATCTTCCCCAATCAAAGGGGCTTCTACGCGTTCGTATGCCCAGTCATTGATGGTTTCGATGGCTCCGTCCGGCAATAAATCAAGCTCTTTACACAGTCCAATATATTCATTACGTGACCAATGTTCCTGCGTAATCAATTTATCGAACAATTGTTGGTGAGCATTATCAAGCATATGCTGGTTTTGAGGCACGGGTGGAGGAGGCTGGGGTTCATCGTCTTCATTGTCAGAGCTAAAAATAGAGCCCAGTAACGACTGCACATCGCTCGTCTGGCTTTCATGTAGTCTGAGCACAGCTGTGTCTAAAAGGGTATTTTCCGATTCAACTGCAGGTTTGGTCTGTTTCGAAATTGTTGTTGGCTGAGTGGCTACAGGCGGAGCAGTGGATACTGATAGATTATGGATATCGCTAGCTACTGTGGATTTGTCCAGACCCAAAGCAGTATAAAGTTTCTCAAGCTGTCTGATTTCCTTGTTTTCAATTACGCCATCAGCTATTGCAATGGAAATTAGCAAGTTACTAATTATTTTTTTCTGGTTTGAATCAAGTTTCTCGATTTTATCTTTTAAACCCTGCATTCCATAAGTATTATTTAGGCACCACAGTAGAAAAGCATGTAGATACTGTTTTTCTGCATCTTGCAAAGATTCATTCGAATCAATAAAACGTGCGAGAAGTTCTTTTTCTTTAGCATGAACCACCCCATCAATATTGGCTACAAGCACCCCCAGCCTTAGCAGCAGCTCGGTATTTCGGAACTCATTACTTGGCTGAAAACCAGTACCATTGTGTGCCCGATACAATACAATTAGTCCGTCAGGTTTGATTTTAATCTGCTGAACACGGCTGTCTGGCACAAGCACTAGTTTGAATCTGTTTGCTACCCGCTGCATCAGCTCATTTTCTTTTTTATTGATTGCTTTGTTTAAATCGGTATGAATATTTTTCCAGAAGTCCTGTACGGAGGTTACACCATTATGCTTGTTCAGAACCGTATCTACCCATTGCTTGAACTGATTCAGTACAGGGAAACCAGAAGCATTCAGTAATTCATCCGGCAGAAGCATTAAAGCAGCAAAATCGTCACGGGAAGAATTTTCTTTGGCTAAATAGCGGCTGAATTCACCAAGTAGTTCGGTGCAATGTTCTGCAATGGCGATTAAGTCTTTTAAGGGTTTTTTTAGAATACTGGGGTCAGGTAGATCAGTATTATTCCATTGATGCAGGCCACTGGAGCGATTTGCAGCGCGATATTCGATTTTTAAACTGGTTTTATTAGGGCAAACCAACATTCCATCGGCAAAATATTCCTTAAATTTGGCATAAAATAGCTGCTGAAATTCTTCTTTACAGCGTCGCGCAGCTGTTCTGAAATAATAATCGTCGGAATAGCGTACCCAGTCCAGAGCCAGACTGGCTTTTATTGGTTTCTCATTTTTTACCGTTACCGCCAGAATCAACTTGAAAAATAATTCATTGGAAAAATGAAATAATTCATTTTTCAGGTGATTAGTGACAGCAGGCCGCAAATAAATCATCAGGGCTAGTAAATTACCTGAATAATTATTAAAAGAGTGATTGCCGTTGTAAATTCGGCGTAAGCGCACTATTTCATGAAAAATATCGAGATATTCCTGATTATCAATGGATTGAATAGCATTTTTACAAGCCAGAATACGTCTTTCCAGACCGAAAAAATAAAGAAATATATAACCGATTGGCATGTTTGGATGTGTCCGTTCTGATGCCAGCCAGTCGAGATAAACTCCTCGGCATTGCTGAGACAGCCCCGAATAACTAGGCCAATAGCACAATGAAGCATCGGAATAAATTTCTTTGCAGTTATCCAGGTTGCTGGGCAGAAAAGCCGGCAGATTAGGGTCGATCAGACAATCTTCCGAACTGTAACCATCCAGTCCTTTCAGGCTTTGTCCATAGAAAATAAAGCCTTTAGATAATTTCCTATTATGAATAGAAACCGATTCTAATGCTCCTAGCCACCGGCCTTTTTTTGCACCAGCGGTAGTGGTTCGCGATTTGTCTTTGCCCGAGCTGATAACAAAAGTAGTAAGCTCATCATCTCTGTCTGGAGTAACGGTGTTTTTATGACCTTTAATCTGGGTCAGTAATTCTTCAATCACGGCACTGGCATCAGTCTGACTGGACTGTTGTACCGGCTGATTACTTTCTTCTGTCTGCATAGCACATTTGTTAGCAGCCGAAGATTTTCTGGCAGCAGAACGCTTATCTGAATGAGGTTTACGTGGTCGAGATACTGGGGGCGTGGAGTTATTTATATTGGATAGAAGCACAATCAAACTGATAACGACAACGATACAAGCTAAAAATGCCATTTTTAAAACGCCATCCCACTTTATAATTCAAAGGTTAAAAAATTACATCACCGCAACCATACCACCCAGATAAAATTAACCATAAAAGACAAATTTATAGAAAATATGCTTTTGATAGTACGACATGATTTATGCCTTCGCCAAGTTTATTGTTCTTATAATTTGGAAAAAAAATGGTTTAGGAAGTAAGTGTTGCATCTACACAAAACTTTAATTAAACATGAAAAATGTAAATTAATAATTGAAGCGCTACAGAATAATATTCGAACATTATTGACTGATATTTGCATCGCTTTGCTCTGGTTCACACCTTAAAAATTAATTACCTTATCAGCGTCCAGCTTCAGGACGCTGTGGTGCAAGCTGCCGTATAATCTCCTCTTTCTCAGTTGAATGTGAAAGACATAACGCATGTGGTTTAAGCAATTAACTATTTACCCGCTTAATAAAGAGAATTTACCGGCTCTGGAAACTTTGGCAGACAAACTCGCTCAAGCTGAATTCAAGCCATGTATGGGGCTGGACTGGGATAGCATCGGATTTGCCAGCCCAGTATCATTTAGCCCGGAAATGGTGTTTCCGGCACAGAACACCTTGCGTATAGCATTAAAAAAAGAAGAAAAAGTATTACCGGCTGCAGTGGTACGCGATATTTTGGAAGAAAAAATCAGTGAAATCCGGGAAGCAGAAGGGCGTAATGTTGGCCGCAAGGAAAAGATGGAACTAAAAGAAACCATCACAGATGATTTACTGCCGCGTGCCTTTACCAAAAGCAGCAAAACAGAAGCGTTAATTGATACGCAGCGTGGTCTGCTGCTGATTAATCAGGCCAACACCAATCGCGCAGAAATGCTGCTTACCAAATTGCGTGATGCATTGGGCGGTTTGGAAGCTAGGCTACCGCGAACCCAGCAATCGCCGGGCAGTCTGATGACAGAGTGGCTGCTGAATGGTGCTGCAGCCGGCCATTTTGAGCTCGATAGTGATTGTGAACTGAAAGGTCTGGGTGATGCTGCACCGGTGGTGCGCATCAGCCATCAGGATTTGACTGCCGAAGAAGTGGTTAATCTGGTGAAAAACGGTAAAGTCGTTACTCAGCTGGGGCTAAGCTGGCAGGATAGAGTGCGCTTTGTGCTCACACAGGATTTTACTCTGAAGCGCATCCAGTTTCTGGACGTGATTCAAGAAGAAGCAGCTGGTCAGGGTGATGATATACAGAGCATAACTTTTGCTTCACAAATTCTGATGGCTGAAGCTTTGGGCGATCTGCTGGCTGAGCTGGTTCATCATCTTGGTGGCTGGATGGCCGATTAAATGTATATGCAGGCGTAAATTGCCGCAATAGGCCTGCAACAGCAGCAAAGGCTTCGGTATAATGCGCTAAATTTATCAAGGGTATCGTCATGAGTATTAAATCAGACAAGTGGATCTGCCGCATGAGCGAAGAGCATGGCATGATTGAACCATTTGAACCGAACCAGATTAAACAGGTAAACGGTGAAAAAATCATATCCTATGGCACTTCAAGCTATGGCTACGATATCCGCTGTGCCCGTGAATTCAAGATTTTTACCAACATTAACAGCACCATTGTTGACCCGAAAAATTTTGATACGCGCAATTTTGTTACCGTTGAGGATGATTTCTGCATTATTCCGCCCAATTCATTTGCGCTGGCTCGTACAGTGGAATACTTCCGTATTCCGCGCAATGTGCTCACTGTGTGTCTGGGTAAATCCACTTATGCGCGTTGTGGCATCATCGTCAACGTTACGCCGTTTGAACCGGAGTGGGAAGGCTATGTCACTCTGGAGTTTTCCAATACCACGCCTCTGCCAGCTAAAATTTATGCCAACGAAGGTGTAGCGCAAGTGTTGTTTTTTGAAAGTGACGAAGAGTGCGCTACTTCTTATAAAGACCGTGCCGGCAAATATATGGGACAAACCGGCGTGACTTTGCCGAAGGCCTGATAGGCGAATTTAAAAAAAGGACGCAGATGCGTCCTTTTTTATTAAATTATCGTTTAAAAGCAAAATAAACTGCGCCAAGAATGAATGCAAAACTGATCAGGTAATTTAGGCGGAATTCATCTTTTAAATACAGTATTGCAAACAGTGTAAATACTACTAGTGTAACAACCTCTTGGATAATCTTTAGCTGAAAAGGTTTAATACCCCATTGTGCGCCAAGATGATTCGCGGGCACTGCTAGACAATATTCAAACAGTGCAATACCCCAGCTGATAAGAATAATTTGCCACAGCGGAAAAATGTTATTGCTTGGCTTAATGTGCCAGTACCATGCGGTTGTCATCACTAGATTGGAAGCAGTCAGCAGACCGATAACGATTAAATAATGCATAGTAGTGTAGGTGGATCATCCAAAACGATTTAAGACATTGACTGTAATATAATATGAATTTAGCTGATTTGCAGAAAAGAATAGCAATTTCACTCAGAGTAATCTCGATTGGAATAATGGATTAGTAACTTTCTGTTGCTGAGTAAAAAAGTAGCAGCTACCCAATTGCTGAGTTATCGGAATAGGTTTTATTCTGATTTAATGTGCAACTGGGTTTTTGCTAAGAGATTGGTATAAATAAAGCGGTTTATAAAAATAGATTAAAATCGAGAAATTAAAAACACTAAAATTTATGCTATTGAGTTAAATTTGTTTCTCGTTTTAGTTACAGTGTTATTGTGCTGATAACTGCCATAGGGAAGTAATTTCGCGGTTGCGTGCATTGGCTAGTGGAAGATGGTGCTGGTGAGCTTTTGGGTGTGTTGGTTGAATATCGGTTTTTTGTATCACTTTTAAGCCGGCTGATTGTATCCACTGCGGTAAGGCTTCTGTAGGTCGTAAACCCAGATGTTCGGCAATATCGGACATGATCAGCCATACCTGTCCATTCGAATTCAAGTGGTTGAGTGCCTGACTGAGAAAGGATTGCAGCATTTGGTGTGCCGGGTCGTAAAGGGCAGTTTCAATATCGCTGCTTGCTTTGGCAGGTAGCCATGGCGGGTTGCAAATAATGAGGTCGGCGCGGCCATCTGGAAATAGGCTGGTGTTTTGGATGTGAATCTGTCCAGTTAATCCGAGGCGTTGAATGTTGGCTTGTGCGCATGCTATGGCGCGTGGGTTGTTATCGGTGGCAGTTATATGAGCTATACCGCGCTGTGCCAGTATGGCAGCCAGAACACCACTGCCGGTACCGATATCCCATGCGCTGTGGCAGGGCTCAGGCAGGTGTGCTTCGGCTACTAGTTGTAAATATTCACCACGTACAGGTGAAAAAACGCCATAGGGAACATAGATTTTCTGCCCGTTGAGTGCGGGTATGCTGACGCCTGTTTTATGCCATTCATGTGCGCCAATGTAGCCGAGTAGCAAATGAAGGGGGAGAAGTAAGTTGGTGTGGTTGGGACTGCCATATACATCGGTGATTGCGCCTGCAACGTTAGGTGCACGATTATTGGATATTTGTCCGTCTGGTTGAATTTCTATAAGTAGCTGCTGAAACAGGCGGCTGTGTTGTGCCTGTTGCAGGCGGTGTTTGTGAAAATCGTTGTGCATGCGTGCTTTGCTATGTACACGTTTTTTGATTGCTGCCAGTAGCTGTTTGCCTTGGTGATAATCACCCCGCCAAAGCAGTGCGATATTCTGGCGCATCTGCTGCAAAGCTTGTTCTGCACTGATTTGGCTGATTGTCTGAATTTGGGTGGGTGCCGGATGGCGGCTGTCACCGCCCCACATGGCTTGCATGCTCTGACCATGTTCTGTCCAATGTATGGTTTGGTTCATGTTGATTCTGTGCTTAAAAGTCTATTATAAGAAAATGCTAGGTTAAATGGTGTGTTCTGAGAGGTTTAAACTTTGCTTTGCTGGGTAAAACAAAACTGCCTGAATCGATATGGGATTCAGGCAGTTTTTCATGTTATGTTGGTGATATCAGCGATTGTCCATTACGGCCAACAAAATTTGGATTAGGCTGGTAAAAATGTTGTAAATGGAAATAAACAGGGTTAGGGCTGCGCTGGTGGGGCTATCTTCACCGCCGGCAATGACGGCACGGATTTGCCACATGATAATAAGTGAGCTGAAGATAACAAAACCAGCTGCTATGGTTAATCCAAGTGCAGGTATGTTCATAAACATGTTGACAATCATGCCGATGATAAGAACGACTGCACCTACAGTCAGAAACTGGGCAATGCCATTCATGCTTGATTTAGAACGGTGTGCTATGGTGGCCATAGTGAAAAATACCCCCGCGGTCATCAGGGCAGCCATGCCAACGATTTGTCCGCCGATACTAGAGGCTAGAGCAAATTGTAATATGGGGCTAAGGAAAAATCCGAAGCCGAAGGTGAATACCATCAGTAAACCAATACCCAAGTTGTTGTAACGGTTTTTTTCTATGGCGAACATGAGGCCGTAGGCAAAGATGAAAAAGGCGACGACAGATAGCCAAGAATTGCTAAACAATGCATAGAAATTGACATATGTTCCAGCGTAAGCACCAGCTGCGCAAGGCAGGAATGAGAGACCAAGTAGAGCATAGGCTTTGCGCAGCACTACGGTTTGTGGGTTTTCACTAGCTTGTCCAAGCTGAGTGAAATCATAGCTGTTGCGTGGTTGCATGTGTGTAATTCTCCGTGATTTTGTGGGTAAATAATTTCTCAGGTTGATTATATTGTAACAATTGTTGGCATATATGCACAATGTGGTTGCATTGTAAGTAGTAAAGTTGAATTTTTTAATTTTGAAGTAAATTATCTTGTTTATGATATTGTGTTGGTTTGCTGAATTTCAATGTTTTTTGGGATATTTGATAAAAAATACGTTGAAGATTTAAGCTATATCGGCCAGTTTGTGTGACTGCAAGCTGAGCAGCCATTTATTGTCGTGACGATGTTGGTTGAGCTGACCTAATGCTTGCAAAGTGGTAAGCATGTTGAAGCGACCGTTTTGTTCGCAGGGTGAGAGGAAGTAATGTCTGGCCTGTATGTGTTGTTCGATTTTTAGGCAGAATGCTAGAAATTCGGGATGGTCTTCTACTACGATGCGTACTTCATCAGCCTGATTCTGAGCTGGAAACGGATAGTGCTGGCGGTAGTGAAATTTGGGACTTAGTGAGATGTAGTCTATTTGAGGGTCTATCTTTCCTAGTCCGTTGCTTTCTATGGCAAGGTAATAGCCTAATTGTTTGAGCTGCTGTAAGAGCAGGGGTAGTTTTTTGTTGATGGTGGGTTCACCGCCGGTGATGATAATGTTTTTGCTTTGATACTGTTGGACGGTGTTGAGGATTTGTTGCAAAGACATGCTTTGATAGTGCATGTAGTCGGTATCGCACCATGGGCATCTGAGATTGCAGGCTGCCAGACGGATGAAAATGGCGGGCATGCCAGTGTTGTAGCCTTCGCCTTGTAGTGATTTGAAAATTTCGACAATGTTGAATTGAGTCATGTCTAGTTTTGCTGATACTCGCAATAGGATGTGGGCGTTTCCCACAGGGTGATTTTGGATACGGGTAGTTTGTCGCAGAGCTGATTGAAGATGAAGCGGCTCATGCCTTCGGCAGTGGTGCGGCAGGGAAAGGCGAATACTTTGCGTTGCATCTGTTGTAGCAGGGCGGCTATTTTGCATTCGTTGCTATTGCTGGCGTCATACAGGTAGGCGTGATCAAGCTGGCTGATGATGCTTTGGTTGATGATGGTTTTAATGTCGGCAAAGTCCATTACCATTTCTTTGCTGGAGCCGTGTGGCCGGAGCTGGTCACTGATTTCGACTATCAGCCGGTAGGTGTGGCCATGGAGATTATGACATTTGCCTTTATGTCCATCTAGCATATGACAGGCATCGAATTGGAATTCTTTGGCGATTTTGTACATATTGCTTCTGCTTCAGCGGCTGTTTGAAAGACTAAAACCGTAATGAGCAGAAAATATGGCTGGATTCAGCTGAGACATGTGAATTGACGCTCCTAGTTTTTTTGCGTGGGATGGATTGCGAACCACGTGGTTATTCTGTTGTTAATAACACTATATGCAGATTGATGATGCTTTGCTTCTATATGAATATATATTTTAATGGAAACGGGTGGGGTTTAACAAGGGTAACTTTGGGGTGAGATGGGTGTCAGTGCCGGCCTGAGCGCCATATAGACCAGATGACCCACAGGCTGTTACTGAATGCGAGCAGATAGCCAATCAGGCCGAAAAAAGACAAGCCGAAGATTTTTGGACCGGCGTTGATGTTCATTACGATGGAAGAACCGATAATCAGTGCCGCGGTAACGATCCCCATGGTTAGCCGGTTGGCTACTTTGTCTAGCTGATTGTTGAATTTGTCGATATGCTGAATATTGATGCTGACGGGAAGTTGGCCATGCTGAATGCGCTTATTTAGTTGCAACAGGTTTTGAGGCAGGCTGTTTATGAGTTGTGAGAGTAGGTGCAGCTGCATTTTGCTGTGACGCCAGAATGTGCGGGTGTTGAAACGCTGGCGTAATACGTTGTGAATGGAGTTCTGGGCATGGCTAAGAAGTTCGAAATCACCGTCTATCTGTTTGATGACGCCATCAAGCGTAATTAAGCATTTGAATAAAATTACTAGGTCGGCCGGCAATGTGAGGCCGTGTTCGCGGATGATGTAGGTGATATCATTGATAATCTGGCTAATGCTGATATCGCCGCTGCTGAGCTGTTCATAGTTGAGCAGCATTTCGAATACGTCGCTGCCGAGCTGATTTTCGTTAAGTGGTTCGCCCTGTGCCCAGTTGGAGAGAATATATTGTAAAGCAAACTGGTCGCGTTCCAGCAGAGCTTGAATAAGGGAGATGATTTCCTGATGGCGCTGCTGGCTTAGGCGGCCGATAAGGCCAAAGTCTATTAGGGTGATACGGCCATCGTTTCGCACTAAGATGTTACCGGGGTGGGGGTCTGCATGAAACAGGCCGTGCTGTAATATCATGTCGAGTAAAATATCAACCAGTGCTGCAGCAAGCTTGCGTCGCTGTTCTTTGCTCCAGCTGCTGAGAGCAAGATTTTTAAGTAAAGTATCGTCAATATATTCTTGTACCAGTATTTGACGGTTAGAATACGCCGCATAAGTTTGCGGTATATGGATTTGCTGTTGGTGGTTGTAAAGACGGGCAAAATGTTGCATATTGCGACGTTCAGCAGTGAGATCTGTTTCTTTTTCAAGTGAGCGGGCAAAGTATTGCACCATTTGTACCGGATAGTAGCGTCTGGATTCAGGTATTTCTGATTCCAGTAGCTGAGCTATGTGGTTAAGAATACGCAGATCGGCTGCTACGGTGGATTCTATTCCCGGTCGTTTCACTTTGATGGCGACCTGCTCGCCGCTGCTGAGTGTGGCTCGGTGAACCTGTGCGATGGATGCGCTGCCGATGGGCTGAGCTGATATGTGGCTGAAGATGCTTTCCAGTGGCTGGTTGAGCTGAGCCTGAATGATGTTTTTGATTTCTATGATGGGAAGAGGATGGGTATTGTTTTGGAGTTGAGCAAATTCCTCCGTCCATTCTTCTCCGAAAACATCTGTACGGGTGGCGAGTATTTGTCCGAGTTTGATGAATGTGGGTCCCAGCTCTTCAAAGGCAAGGCGCACGCGCCGCGGTGTACTGAGATAGCCCTGCTGAGCCGATGGGTCGGTATGTTTGTACCGGCGTATCGGCAGTTTGATACGAACAAGAAATTCACCCAGACCGTGTTTGGCCAAAATGGTAAGAATTTCACGCATACGGGTCCAGTCGCTAATGCGGGATGAGCTGGGTGAAAACATATGATTATGTCCCGAACAAAGTCTGCTTACAGGATAGCAGAATTGTTTGATGAACAGATGGAATAATGTTGGCATGAAGTGGATAAAAAAATTAATGAAAACGGCAACTGTATGCCTATGCGCCGGTTTCATTTTGGTGCCGCCGGTGATGGCGGCGCCTGACGAGGGACTGGATAATGCTGCACTGGAGCGTCTGATTCGTGACAGAACAGCAGCACCAGCCGTGCGTACGGGTGATGATGCCAGTGACCTGATTATGAATGCGATGGGGTTGCTTGGAGTAGCCTATCACTTTGGTGGTAATTCACCTACCAGTGGGCTGGATTGCAGTGGATTTATGCAATATATTTTCCGCCGCAGTATGGGGGTGACGCTGCCGCGTAGCTCGCGCCAGATGGCTACGGTTGGTGAAGTGGTAAGCCGTGCTGCACTGCAACCGGGTGATCTGGTTTTTTTCAGCCCCGGCGGTGGTGGGATTTCGCACGTGGGTATGTATATTGGTAATGGTAGAATGATTCACGCGCCTCGTACGGGCAAGAATATCGAAATTACCAGTATTGAGCAGGGGTACTGGTCTAAAGCTTTTGTCACGGCGCGCAGGGTGAAACATTGATGAAACCTTTACCTCCGATGCCCAGATGGGTGGATGATGCCGGTAATGTGGTCTCTTGCACGGAAAAAATTAAAGTAATGCAGCAGAATATGCAAGAAATCTATGAGCTGGCACAGGAAGCCTTTGAAGATGGATTGCTGATGGGTTGTCAGGAAAAGCAGCTGCGTGCTTATCTGGCTGAATTGATGGCTACATTGGATAATCCCTATCAGAAATAAGTTTAGCTGTATCTGAACTTTGCTGGCAGCTAAATACAGGATTACGATTTATTCCGTTGTAGCGGCGTGTTTTGTGCAGCTTCAGTGTGCGGTAATTACATGGTAATGGGCGATGTAATGTATCATTACATATGTATGCTCTTGCCGATATTTTGCAGTAGCTGCTCAGGCAGGTGTCTGGATTGCATGTTTTCAATGTAAGCTGACAAACAACAATGCCCGTCTTAAGGACGGGCATTGTTGTTTATACCGGATTGTTATCAGAACAGGTTGTCTAATGGTTTGCCATTGGCACTGTTGTTGGATGATTTGGGTTTAGGTGCAGGAGCTGGTGCGGCTGGAGTTTCCGGATTGTTGTCTCTGTTGGTAGCAGCAGGTGCATTGGTGGGTACCAGTGGCTGTAATTCTTCGTTGTCCGCATTGGCTTTTGGCTTAGTGCTATTTTTTATAGGTGTGGCCGGAGTCTGCGGAGCTGAGGCGCTGTCATTGTTATCACTGTCAGAAGCAGTGGTGACAGTAGCATTGGGAATAAATACCGGTGATTGCGTGGTATTGTTGTTTCCGGGAGCACCATTGGGTGTAAGAATTTCAAAACTAGCCTGTGAGGCATAGCCGGCTGTATCTGGTGCATTGTTCAGCACCTGCCAAGCGTGAAAAACAAACCAGACAACAAAAATAGCCAGAATCAGAAACAGGCTGAGAAGGATTTTAGTGAAGGTGCTTAGGCCAGCTTTAACCGCGTTTTTTTTGTTTTTGCTTTCGGGTGCGGTGGGTTTTGTGCTCATGATGTGGTAATCCTTTAAGGGATATCGTCGGGTGTAAGGCAGTTATTATACGCAAAATTGTGTTTACGCTAATCAGATACTTTACTTTTTAGTTGCTGCAACCGGCCGTTTGTGAGCATTTGATTGCAGCAGCTGGGCGCTTATCAGGAACTGGCTGCTGTGGTAGTGGGGGTGTTTTCAAAGGTCTGATATAGGGTAACCACTTTTTGCACGCCAGAGGTGGTGCTGATGGCTGCGGTGACAGCCTGCTGTTCTGCTGGTGTCAGAATACCCATGACGTAGGTAACACCGTTAAAGGTAACAACCTTGACGTGATTTGGTGAAACGCCTTTGGTATTGAGCAGGTTGGAACGGACTTTTGATGTAATCCATGTGTCGTCCGTCACATGGCTCAATTTACGGTTCTGACTGGCGATGTCTATGTAGTTGTAAACTTTCTGTGCAGCAGGCTGAGCACGGGCTACGCGTTCCACAAGATTTTTGTCATTTTCGTTGGCTACTAGTCCGAGTAGCAGGATTTGCCGATTGTAGCTGATAACGGATAAGGTTGGCTGGAATTTGCTTTCCTGTGCTTGGCTGTTGAGATAGGAAATGGCGCCATCGTGAATGCGTACTTCCATTATTTTGTCATCGGTCTGAGCGCCGGTAGTGCGCCGATCGGTGACAGACAGGGTGCCAACGGCAGCTCCGCCTACCAGAACAGCCGGACATCCGGTGAGGGTGGTGGTCAGACACAGCCCCAATGCCAGGGCAGACAAGTATTTTTTCATGAGATACACCTGTAATTTGTATTGATGCTGTTTATAAACCACCGAGCAATAATTGGTCAATCTGTGCGCACAGGGCATGAATGGTAACCTGATGTGCTTCAAGTACGCGCAGGGGATGGTCTCCAGGGACGTTTAGCCACAGGTCATCATCGTGTAGCAAGGCGGCTACTTCGCCACCACTGCCGCCGGTAATGGCCAGTACACGCATATCGCGCTCATGGGCAGTTTTGATTGCACTGACGAGATTTAGGCTCTGGCCATCGGCTGAGAGTACGCATAGCATATCGTGCTGTTTGCCGAGCGCATGAATCTGTTTAGCAAAGACATCTTTGGGTTCGCTATCTGTCAGCGTGCTGATTACGGAAGGATTGGTACAGAGAGATAAGGCAGCCAGAGCCATGCGATCCTGTTGCAGGCGGGTAACCATATAAGCGGCCAGTGTGTTGGCCAGAGAAGCATAGGCGCCATTGCCGGCTATCAGCAGTTTGCCATCGCTCATCAGAGCCATGAGAATGCCCTGAGCCACTTCGGCAATGGGTTCTGCCAATAAATCAGCGCATTCGTTTAGTAGCTGGGCGCTATCGACAAAGTGTTGATGGGCGGAAATGGGTTCTGTCATATAAGTTTATGTGTCAATTAATATGAATTTGCGCTTTGTGTTTTGAGCCGATAAGGCAGCCGGATAATGTGCCCGTTGTTCGGTTAAATAGTATTTCTGGTGGTGGTAAGGTATTTCCGGTTGGTGCTTGAATACGAATGCAATGTGACATCGTGGTATAGTATTCATTTAAGGCTGAGTGCTGCCGGTATTCTGCCTTGACACTTAAATGATCACTTAACCAGATTACGGATTGATAAATGCAAGTCCATTACCAGAAAGCTGTTGCCAGCATTGTACCGCAAACCCTTTATGTAGTGGCTACTCCAATTGGTAATCTGGCTGATCTGAGCTTTCATGCTCTGGCTGTGTTGTCGCGAGCTGATTTGATTTGTGCCGAAGATACGCGGGTAACTCAGCAATTGCTGCGGGCTTATGGTATTTCGGGCAGGCTGATTAGTGTGCGTGAGCAGAATGAGCAAAGTATGGCGCAGCGGGTGATTGATGCACTGGCAGCAGGAGAAGTTGTGGCACAGGTTTCGGATGCCGGTACACCGGCGATTTGTGACCCCGGTGCCCGTTTAGTTACGCGGGTGCGAGAAGCTGGATTTACGGTATCACCTGTGACTGGTCCCAGTGCGGTGATGGCTGCTTTAAGCGTGGCTGGAGTGACGGAATCTGATTTTTATTTTGCAGGTTTTCTGCCGCCCAAAAGTGGCGAACGTCAGCAGCGTTTAAAGGAGTGGCAAAAAGCAGTTTGTCCGGTGGTGATGTTTGAAACTCCGCACCGGATTATGGATACGCTGGCACAGATGGCTGTGTTGTATCCTCTGCGTAGTATGCTTTTGGCGCGAGAAATTAGTAAAACTCATGAAACTTATATAACGGGTACGGTGGCGCATATCCAGACGGTTTTACAGACGGATGCTAATCAGAAACGTGGCGAGATGGTATTGGTGCTGCATCCGGCCGAAGTTGAAAAGCAGGCTGATTTGTCTGCTGAGGCAATCCGTGTGATGCAGATTTTGGTGCAGGAACTGCCTACCAAGCAAGCCGCCGCTTTGGCTGCGGAAATCAGTGGTGAGAGTAAAAAAGCACTGTATGACTGGGCAATTGCTGAGAAAAACAGCCTGAATAATACATAATTATTAGGACATGTTAAAATAGTTTAACCTTGATGCTATTTTACACAATGCTGGGCATTGTTTATGATAATGTCTGAATTGGCTGTTGCCGCCGCTATCGCGCTGGCACCCCCTGAACATTGCAATGATTTAAGGTAAACCGTTATGTTGAAAAAAAACGTAATTCGTTCCAGCTGGTGTTTGCTGGTGCTGGCATTAGGTGCCTGTACTATTTTCAAACAACCGGCAGCACCGACAGAAACGGGCAGCAGTAACGCCGGTACTGCTGCTACCACTGCCGACAATCCTTATGGTGCCCCGCCGTATACACCACCGACAGACACGCCTCCGGCTTATACGCCCAATGCTGGCGCCACAGCCACAGGTTATGTAGGCAATTATTCACCAGTTGATATCAATGCTGCTACGCATACGGTACAGCGCGGTGACACGGTATACAATATTTCAAAACGTTATCAGATTACGCAGGATAATTTACGTGCCTGGAATAATCTGGCTGATAATAATATTCGTCTGGGGCAGGTGCTGCGGGTGAAGCCGGCTGGGTATGTTGCACCGGCCGGAAGCAAAAATACCACCACTACGGTAACGACGCCGGTAAGCACAGCGAATGTGACAACGACCACAAGTACGACCACGACGACTACACCATCTAGCTCTACTACTGTCTCAACAAGTAAAACCGTAAGCACTGGTGGTGTGCGCAGTGTAAGCGGTATTGAATGGCAGCGTCCGACTGCCGGTAATATTCTGCAAAGCTTCGGCGGCAGCAGTAAGGGAATCGATTACGGTGGCAATGCTGGCCAGCCAATTATGGCCGCCGCTTCCGGTAAGGTGGTGTATGCCGGTAATGGTTTGCGCGGCTATGGTAATCTGATTATTGTGCAGCATAATCAAACCTATCTGACTGCTTATGGCAATAACCAGAGTATTATGGTGAAAGAAGGCCAGCAGGTGAAACGTGGTCAGCAGATTGCCACGATGGGTAGCACCGATGCTAAGCGTACCCAGCTGCATTTTGAATTACGTGAGAATGGTCAGCCGCAGGACCCGAGCCGCTATATCCCAATGTAAGCAGTTAAGTCCAATCAGCAGATTGGCACTGAAGAGCATCTGTTTTCTGAATTTGGTAAACAGATGCTTTTTTATCTTTGTTAATTTGAAATTTTACATCTACTTTTTTGCGAATAACTAATGGTATCCGTGGCTATTTGTGTATATTACAGTACCGGTATATTTGTTTTTAAAATTTCAGAATAATCACAATATATATTGACAGTTTTAATATAAAAACAATAGGTTGAAGGCTGATAACTGCCTTGTTGTCTGACAATTATGTGTCAAACAGACGGGCAGTTCTTTCTTTTTATTTGTGATGGCTGATAAAAAGCAACAGAAATGATTTAGGCATTGGATGGATTTAAGAACTGGCTGGCGAACTGGATGTCAGCAAAAAAACTTAAAGCCGCGATATAGCTATGCTGTACATTTTTTGCCGGTATAGTCTCGCCATTCAGTTCGAGATCACGTGTGGCACAGCCGTCGGCAATTAGAATAGGTTGAAAATTAAGTTCTGCTGCCTGGCGGGTAGTGGAATCTATGCACATATGGGTCATCATTCCGCAGATAACTAATTGTTCTACTGCCTGTTTTTGTAGCTGCGTTAGTAGATCGGTTTGTACAAAGCTATTGGGGAAATTTTTGCGGATAATCCATTCTGTCTGGGTGGCGATGGGCAGTAGCTGTGGATGAAGCTCTACTCCATGGCTATCCGGCAGGAAAAAAGTTGCATTATTACGAATATTGATATGTTGAATATAGAATATTGGTAGCTGCAGCCGGCGAAACTGTTGGCGCAATCTGAGTATATTTTCCAATGCCATTTGTGGCTGATGCAATGCCATTTTTCCTTGGGGGAAATAATCATTTTGCACATCGATGATAAGGAGTGCTTGTTTCATATATGTTTTCATGTTTGTTGTGAGGCTTCTATTATCTGTAATTAGCATGCAATACTGAACGGGTATATGAAAGCAGTAGGCAGGATTTATTTTCAGGATGAAAATATGGATAAAAAAGACCGGGCAATTGTGGATTTGTTGAAAATCAATAGCCGGATGTCATGGAAAGAAGTTGGGGAAAAAGTATTTCTGAGTGGTCAGGCAGTGGGGCTAAGGGTACAGAGCCTGCTTGATAGAGGCGTGATTGAGCGGTTCACGGTGTCAGAATATTATGAGTCAGAACAGTTTATTACGATTTATATGAACGGCAGCCGGTTTGAGGAATTTGAAAATATGGTCAGTCGCTTTGCTGCGGTAGAGGCTCTGCACAAAATTACAGGGGACGGCTGTTATTTTATCCATACTCGTTTTGCTGCTGCAGAACTGGAGCAGTTTTTGCAGCAGGTGGCGTTGTATGCCCGATATAAAGTTAGTCACAATCTACGCAGAATTAAATGAGTGCAGGTTTTAAATCTGGTGGCAGGCAGCCAGTATGCTGTTTTCGCTCAGACAATGCATACGGGCAAAATCGATGCTGTTTTGTAGCAGTCCTTTATCTTCTTCACATTGTGCTTCTGTTTCGATAATCAACATCTGTTGCGGCCGGCCGGCATGCAAACTCATACGCATTTGTGCCTGAGTAAAGGGAAGGTTGTGCTTTTGTGCAAACATACGGGCGCGGCTATTGGCCGTTTTCAGCATGGGGATTAAGGTGATATCCAAGTGAAAAATGCGCACGCCCATTACCAGGATACGGGCAGCAAACCAGTCTGCTTCTTCACTGATAATGTCTGGTGTAGGTTGATCAGAACTGAGCCGCTGTGCGGCTATTAACATGGCTACCATCCGCAGTTGTGGAATCAGTGCTTCACTAAGCATATACGGGCTTTGAAATTGTGGCTGAAGCTGTAACAGGTCGCTTCGGTGCTGATTGCCATCTACAATCATATACCAGCGCTGAAGTTGTGGTACAGGTGCTTCAGTGTGCTGCATTCGTTTCTGCGGTAATACCGGCATTTTATTCTCCAATAGTTGTTGATTCATTGTTATTGCCTTAGTGTACGAGGCGTTTATGGTATAAAAAAACCGCCTCGGATTGGCCGGGCGGTTCACTTTGTTTTTGCTTATGTTTTTTTAAATAAACGCAAAAAGGCACCGCACCGAGGTGTGGTACCAATAATAAGCAAAAGAGAAAGTGTGTTTAGTTTTCATTTTTATACAGTAAAACATTCAATGAGTGGTGTCAATAATTATTTTCTTCGCCCCAACGCGCTATCAGCCGGTGCGGAATCTGCAACTGATCCAGAATTCGTGCTACTACAAAATCTACCATATCTGCTACGCTTTGCGGATGCTGATAGAAAGCCGATACCGGTGGTAGGATACAGACGCCTAGACGTGCGAGTTTAAGCATATTTTCCAGATGAATGGCTGAAAGCGGGGTTTCTCGCGGTACGATAATCAGTGGTCGCTGTTCTTTGATGCAAACATCGGCTGCGCGTTCGAGCAAATGATCTGAGGTACCGGCAGCAATGGCGGCAACACAGCCCATGCTTGCCGGACAGATGATCATGGCATCTGCGGGATTAGAACCGGAGGCGGGTGGAGCAAACCATTCATCACGGCCAAATGCGGTGAGTTGAGATGGGTCGACCCCGAATTCACTACATAAAGCTGCGGTACATTGCTTGGCGTTGGTAGGTAGATGCCAATTGATTTCCTGCTGTGCCACTATCTGTGCAGCTTGTGAGTACAATAACCAGACTTTGATATTTGCTTGCAAAAGGCACCCCAGTAGTCTTTTGGCATAAGGCATGCCTGAAGCGCCGGTTAAGGCGAGGGTGACGGTTTTTATGGATCGGGCTGCTGAAAAAATCATGATAAGACTGGTGTGTGGCAAGATATGGCTGTTATTATAGCCACTTTGCTTTCGATATTACATTTGTTATGCAGGTGTTTTATGCATTGGCAAAGATTAATCAATTAATCATTATGTTATGCCCATGAAGTTAATAAAACTGGGCAGATTCAGTAAACCTGCTGCCTGTTGGCGGGGAAAAATTATGTCTGGGTTCAGTTTGGCATAGAACCTCTAGGCATCCAGTGGAAAATCAAACATGTTGTGGAAGAATTTATTATGGTGGCCTTGTCTATGTGCCAGCATGTTGGTGGGGTGTGCTCAGGTCACACCTTATGCGCAAGAAGAGCGCGAATGTGATTCAGAGGCTATGGCCAAAGCTTTATTGCAGGCTGACCAGCCCATAGGCAGTAAAGGTTTTCGTTGTGCGGTAGTCACAAAAGATGTCACGGTGCTGAAACCGGAACGTAGTACTCCGCCGGAAGTGAGCCTAAATATCGACCGGCCGGCTATTGAAGTCAGCAAGTGTTTGCACGATAAGTTGCAGTCTCGCTTTAATCTTCCACGTGAATTTTATCGAATAAGCAGTTATCCGAATGGTAGCCAGACGCTGGCGCTGGTTAATCCATTTACCGGTAAAGAAGGATTGCAGATAGATGTGGTTAAAGCGGGTATGGCGCAGAGTACGGTTAATTTATATGCAAATGGTATGACGTTGTCGCAGGCATGGCGGAAATTCCCTGAGCTTTGTCGTTAGCCGTGGAAAATTTCTGCCTCGGCGGCCGGCAATACAAAACCCCTCAGAAATGAGGGGTTTTGTATTGAGCAAATAGTGGCTAATGGTTTATTTGCCTGCTTTGAGATTTTGCCATAAGCGCAATTCGTATTTCAGAGTATCGGATTTGGCCGGTAAAACGAGATAGCTGTTGGCCAGCACTTCATCTGATGGGAAGATGCTGCTGTCTTCGCGATATTCTTTTTTCATCAGTTGTTTTGCTGGCAGGCTGGCGGGTGCATAGGTGACATGGTTGCCATTGCGGGCAGCAATCTGGGGTTCGAGAACCCAGTTTAGATAGCGGTAAGCATTTTTCAAGTTGGCGGCATCTTTGGGAATGGCCAGAGTATCCACCCATAGAGATACGCCTTGTTCAGGAACTAAAACCTGAATATCTTTTTTACCGGTGGCTTCTAGCCGACGACGTTTGGCGATATTTAAATCGCCACCAAAGCCGATGGCCACGCAGACATCTCCTCGAGCTAGATCGTCGATGTAGCCTGAAGAAGAGTAGCGCAGCACGTTGCTGCGGTTGGCTTTGATGAGATTGGCAGCCATGTCTATATCGTCTTTGCTTTGGCTGTTGGGATCTTTACCTGCATAGTGCAGTGCCAGCGGAATCATTTCTACAGGGCTGTCCATGTAGCTGATGCCGCAGCTTTTCAGTTTGTCTGTATATTTCGGATTGAAAACCAGATCCCAGCTATTTTCTGGCATTGGGGTGTCACCCAGTGCGGCATTGACTTTCTCAATGTTGATGGCGATGGTATTCATACCCCAGTAATTGGGGACAGCATATTGGTTGCCCGGATCGACATCTTTTAATAAATCAAGTAATTTCGGGTTAATGTTTTTCCAGTTGGGTATCAGACTCTTGTCTAGCGGCTGATAAGCGCCAGCTTTAATCTGTCGGCCGACAAAGGAGTTGGACGGACCAACGATGTCGTAGCCAGACTGTCCGGTTAGGATTTTGCTTTCTAGTGTTTCGTCGCTGTCATAATAGTTGTAGGTAACTTTTATGCCGTATTTCTTTTCAAATTCACTGATGGTTTTTGGGTCCACATAATCAGACCAATTGTAGATTTTCAGTGTTTTAGTTTCGTTCAATGTGCCGGTGCTGCTGGCCGCTACGGCAGAAGCCGGCTTGGTGCCGCTATTTTCATGAGAACCGCTGCAGGCGGCCAGTATGCATAAAATCAAACTGGATAAACTCAGGCTGGCTGTGTTTTTCATGTTTGTCCTTTTCAAAGATGCGCCTGTTTTAGGCTGGCATGGTGATGGGGTATGATCACCTTGTAACTTCATATTCTGTGTGCTTAGGGCTAACTATACCGTAATCGGGTAGGGGTGTTGTCGGATTTGTCATTTTGGCATGGTTTTTAGCCAGTTCTGGTATGCTTATGCGTAAAACTGCGGTAAGATAAGCACATGATTTTAACAAGGGCGGTAGTTGGGATAGTTTATCCAGTGTCCTGTTTTTAATATCCATATTCAGGCAGTCTGTGTGTATACAGACTGCCTGAATACGATTAATCGCCCGTTCAACTGAAACTACCATGAAAACAGCAGATTTACGTTCTAATTTTCTTAAATTTTTTGCCAGTAAGGGGCATCAGGTGGTGCCGTCTTCTTCGCTGGTTCCACCTCAGGATGATAAAACCCTGTTGTTTACCAACGCAGGCATGAATCAGTTTAAAGATGTGTTTCTGGGTTTTGACAAGCGTCCGTACAGCCGCGCAACCACGGCACAGAAATGTGTACGCGCCGGAGGTAAGCACAACGATCTGGAAAATGTAGGCTACACTGCGCGTCATCATACGTTTTTTGAAATGCTAGGCAATTTCAGCTTTGGTGATTATTTCAAACATGATGCGCTACATTTTGCTTGGGAATTCCTGACGAGTAAGGATTGGCTTAATCTGCCAAAGGAAAAGCTGCTGGCTACCGTTTATGCAGATGATGATGAAGCCTATAATATTTGGTTGAATGAAATCGGCCTACCGGCAGAAAAAATTATTCGCATTGGCGACAATAAAGGTGCGCGCTATGCTTCGGATAATTTCTGGCAGATGGGTGATACTGGCCCTTGCGGTCCATGCTCAGAAATTTTTTACGACCATGGTGAACATATTTGGGGAGGCCCTCCGGGTAGCCCTGAGGAAGATGGTGACCGTTTTATCGAAATCTGGAACTGTGTGTTTATGCAGTATAACCGCGATGAAAACGGCAATATGAATCCGCTGCCAAAACCTTCGGTCGATACCGGTATGGGACTAGAGCGCGTGTCTGCGGTATTGCAGCAGGTGCACAGTAATTATGAAATCGATTTGTTTGTGCATTTACTGCATGCTGTAGCTCGTGTGGTTGGCGTGCCTTACAGTCAGGAAGTACCCAGCCTGAAGGTGATTGCCGACCATATCCGCTCTTGTGCCTTTTTGATTGCTGATGGTGTACTGCCGAGCAATGAAGGACGTGGCTATGTATTGCGGCGCATTATTCGCCGCGCGGTACGCCATGGCTACAAACTGGGCTGTAAACAGGCGTTTTTTCATTTGCTGGTAGCTGATCTGGTGCAGGAAATGGGTGCGTCTTATCCAGAACTGGTAGAAAAACAGGTACAAATCAGCGAGGTGCTGAAACAAGAAGAAAGCCGTTTTGCGCAGACGCTAGAAACGGGTATGGCCTTATTGGAAAATGCTTTGCAGGATGGTGGTAATACGCTTGCCGGTGAAGTGATTTTCAAGCTGTATGATACTTATGGATTCCCTTATGATTTAACTGCTGATATTGCCCGTGAACGCAATATTAGTCTGGACGAAGCAGGGTTTGAGCGCGAAATGGCTGCTCAGCGTGCGCGTGCGCGTGCGGCGCAGAATTTCAAAGCCAATACCCAGTTGGCTTATGATGGAGCAGATACTGAATTCACTGGTTATCATGAGCGTCAGAATGAAAGCACGATTTTGGCTTTGTATAAAGACGGTGAGGCAGTTGAACAGTTGCACGCAGGTGAAACTGGTGCCGTGGTGATTGATTTCACGCCATTTTATGCCGAATCTGGTGGTCAGACAGGTGATATGGGCTATATTTTTGCTGGTGAAAACCGTTTTCAAGTAGATGACACGCAGAAAATTAAGGCAAAAGTGTTTAGTCAGTTTGGAGAAATGGTTTCTGGCAGCCTGAAAGTCGGCGATGCGGTTACTGCTCAGGTAGATAGTGCTTTGCGTGAAGCAAGTATGCGTAACCACAGTGCGACTCATCTGATGCATCGTGCCCTGCGTGAAGTGCTGGGTATGCATGTTGAGCAGAAAGGCTCGCTAGTGAATGCAGAGCGTACACGCTTTGATTTCTCACATACGCAGCCGGTAACCAGCGCCCAATTGGCAGAAGTGGAACGCCGTGTAAATCAGGCTATTGTGGCCAATGTGCCGGTTTGTGCTCAGAATATGAGTTTTGATGATGCCATTGCCGCTGGTGCCATGGCGCTATTTGGTGAGAAATACGGCGATGAAGTGCGTGTATTGAGCATGGGTGAATTTTCCACCGAGCTGTGTGGTGGTACTCATGTGGCACGTACCGGTGATATCGGCCTGTTCAAGATAGTATCTGAGAGTGGTATTGCCGCCGGTGTACGTCGCATTGAGGCGGTAACCGGCTTGAATGCGCTACAGTATGTACAACAGCAGGAAGATTTGCTGAAAGCCGCAGTAGTGGAGGTGAAGGCTCAGACTGCTGAAGACCTAGTGCCTAAACTGCAAAGCATGCACAGCCAAATGAAACAGCTGGAAAAAGCACTGAGCGAAGCCAGAACAGAGCTAGCCAAACATGCGGGCAGTGCGCTGCTGGCACAGGCTCAGGCTGTGGGCACTGCGCGGCTAATACTGAACCAGATCGATGCTGACAGTAGTGCGTTGCGCGATATCGCTGCTGATTTGGTTTCACAAGGTGAGAATATTGTGGTGGTTTTGGCTGCTGTAAATGATGGTAAAATTGCCGTTACTGCAGGTGTATCGAAAGCCCTGAGTAAAACAGTTAAAGCAGGAGAGCTGGTTAATTATGTGGCTGCGCAGGTTGGTGGAAAAGGCGGTGGCCGTCCTGATTTGGCACAGGCAGGCGGCCATGATGTGGCAGCGTTGCCGAAGGCACTGGCCAGTGTAACTGACTGGTTAGCTGCTAAAGCAGTGTAGAGATATTTCGCAGATGAAAACAGCAAACGGTTTATGGAAGATAATTACATAAGCCGTTTTTTTGCTTACCAATAGGAGAATGAAAAATGCAGAGGTATGTTAAAGCTTGTCTGGCTGCGTGGATGCTGATGGTATCGGTGTGTACGTTTGCCGCAACGCAAGAACAGCTGGCGCAACAGCAATTGCAGCAGAATGTGGATGCGGTGTTGTCGGTAGCACGTGACAAAAGTCTGAATGAGCAGCAGCGAATCAGTCAGATTGAGCGCTATGCGGATCAGTATTTGGATTACGAGCGTATATCAGCTTTGGCAGTAGGGTTGCCGTGGCGGCAATTTACTGCGCAGCAGCGGCAGGATTTCAGCGCGGCTTTCAAGAATATGATTGTACGAATTTACGCACATTCTGCTTTGATGGGTGCCAGCAATGCAACGGTAAAAGTCCTGCCCAAAGTGGTGAATCAGGGTAATAACAAACTGGAAACCTTCACTGAGATTGTCAGTGCCAGTGATAAACATTATACCGTGGGTTATCAGATGTATTATTCCAATGGGGTATTTAAAATTTATAATTTTCGTGTGAACGGCACTAGCTTAGTGACGGTCTACCGTAATCAGTTTGATCAGTTAATTCAGCAGCAGGGTATTGATGCAACGATTGCTCAACTTCGGGAAAAGGGGCTGGGTAAGGTCCAGATGAAGAAGTAAAGATATATTTGTTGAAAAAACGGTGGCGAATATGTATTCGTCACCGTTTTTTTTATTCTATAATGGCCGGTTTTTAATTTTGCCGTAAATAAACAAAATAATACAGGCGAAGATAATCGAAGCGATTAAACCGGCTTTTTCTCCTGCATGATACCAGCCAAAAGCCTGACCAACATATCCAGCGAGTAAGGAACCACCAATACCCAGTAGTGTGGTAACAATCCAGCCAATTTGTTGTTTGCCTGGATAAATCAATTTGGCAATCACGCCAATGATGAAACCTACTACAATTGTCCAGATTAAGCCCATGTTGTACTCCCTGAAAATAAGGAAACTTTATCTTAATCCTTGAAACTTATGAGATGTTCGTTACTGATGTAAAATCACTAATTGAAATGCTTATTTTAAATAAATATGTGTTATCAGTATGTTATGTTTTGGGTAGTAAGGCGGTTTTTTGGTATGAGAATGAAATTTTAGTTTATGTTTGATGATGCATCGAAACAAGAAACGTGAGTGAATATCAAATGGCAAATATTGATGAGATGGACGAAAAAAAAGCATAACTGAAAAGTTATGCTTTTTGATTATTACTCACTATTTAGTGATTACCAGCATAGGTATTAACAGTGCGGTATGGAGTGTTTTCAGGAGTTGAATCAGAAACATGAGTATTCTGGCCATTTTGAGCAGTAGATTCTGCAAAATTGCGCACATCGGTAGTGTCATTCTGAGAATTAGCCAAAGCAAAACCAGCAGTCATTGTTAAAGATGCAGCCAATAAAGCAGTAGAAACTAATTTTTTCATTTTGTTTCCTTTCAAATTTTATTATCAAGATACCTTAAATCTTAAAAGCAAAGTGTAAACTTTGCTTTTGCAATGAGGCTATATTAATACTTTATTGGTATTTTGATAATATCTGATTAGTTAAAGCTGGTTTTCCTGTAAGGAAATCCATGTTGATGTTTATATCAATTAGAAAACAGATTAAAACATCATTTTATCAATATTAAAGTAGCCTTATTTGAGTATAAATATTCTATAGTATCTAAGCAATAACTAGATATTAAGAATTTAATAATGTTGTTTATTTTCCATAAACGGGTAATCTATTGCAAATTTTCTGTACTTTTTCAGCCACCTCTAAAATTACCTGCTGATTATCTGCGTTGTCCAGTACGTCGGCAATCAAATGACCTAGCTCGCGGGTATCGGCTTCAGTAAAGCCGCGGGTGGTAATGGCGGCGGTACCTAGACGAATACCTGAGGTGACAAACGGTTTTTCTGGGTCGTTGGGAATGGCATTTTTGTTCACAGTGATGTGAGCCTGTCCCAACACTGCTTCGGCAGTTTTTCCGGTCAGTTTTTTCGGCTGTAAGTCCACCAGAAATACATGGCTTTCTGTGCGGCCGGATACGATGCGCAAACCACGTTCAATCAGGGTTTCTGCCAGTACCTTGGCATTGGCTTTAATCTGACGGGCATACTGTTTGAATTCTGGCTGCAAAGCTTCTTTAAATGCCACGGCTTTGGCGGCAATCACATGCATCAGTGGGCCGCCTTGCAGGCATGGGAAAATAGCAGAATTAAGCGCTTTGGCATGTTCTTCGCTGCGGCACATAATCACACCACCGCGTGGGCCGCGCAGGGTTTTATGGGTAGTGGTAGTGACAAAATCGGCAAACGGTACTGGATTTGGGTATTCTCCGCCGGCTACCAGACCAGCGTAGTGTGCCATATCCACAAACAGATAGGCGCCAACTTTATCGGCAATGGCACGGAAACGTGCCCAGTCGATTTCCAGTGCATAGGCAGAAGCGCCAGCGACAATCATTTTCGGTTTGTGCTCAAGAGCCAGTTGTTCTACTTGTGCGTAATTGAGGATTTCGTTTTCATCCAGGCCATAGGTAATGGCATTATATAAGCGTCCGGAAATGTTGACGCTGGCGCCATGAGTGAGGTGGCCGCCATGAGCCAGTGACATGCCCAGAATGGTGTCACCTGGTTGCAGCACACTGGCGTACACTGCCTGATTGGCTTGTGAACCGGAGTGTGGTTGCACATTAACATAGGTAGCGCCAAATAGTTGTTTGAGGCGGTCTATGGCCAGTTGTTCCACTTCGTCTACGTATTCACAACCGCCATAGTAGCGTTTGCCTGGATAGCCTTCGGCATATTTGTTGGTTAGCTGGCTGCCCTGAGCTTCCATTACAGCGCAGCTAACATAGTTTTCTGAGGCAATTAATTCCACATGATCTTGCTGGCGCTGGTCTTCGCGGGCAATGGCTGCGGCTAGCTGTGGGTCGAATTTTTCGATGGTTAACGCTTTGGAAAACATGGCGGTCTTTCCTTTTATGAAAGTAGAGAAATAAAGAGAGTGCTGTATGCAGCGAATGAGATTGAGTCGCGCTTATTTTAACTGATAGTGATGGCTGTGTGGCTGAATTTGATGCCTTGCCATGATGAAGGGAATTCATACAATGCGAATGTTTTGCAGTCAGGGTCAGACTGTGGGAAAAATTATTGTACAAAATGCTGTGCAGATGTAGTACTTAATACTGCCGAGTATAGGATACGAAACTATTAGTTGGCTGATGGTGCGTGTTGATTAAATAAACAAACAGCCCTGAATGATTCAGGGCTGTTTGGATACGGTATATGATGAATTACATTTTCATAGAACCGGTTTTTAGGAAATGTTCGTGCCAGCTTAAGGCTTCCGTCAGGATGTGTGGCGTATGAATACCTTTTGCGGTCTGCAATGCACGATCATAATAATCTTGCAACTGGTCGCGATAATCAGGATGTGCACATTTTTCGATAACCACTTTTGCACGCTGCCGTGGAGCCAGTCCACGTAGGTCGGCCAGACCTTGTTCGGTAACAATAATCTGTGTATCGTGCTCGGTGTGGTCAACATGCGATACCATCGGCACGATGCAGGAGATTTTGTCATCCTTAGCAGTAGATGGGGTAACGAAGAAGTTTAGGAAGCTGTTGCGAGCAAAGTCGCCGGAGCCGCCGATACCATTCATCATGCTGGTACCCATTACGTGCGTAGAGTTGATATTGCCGTAAATGTCCGCTTCAATCATGGAATTCATGGCAATAATGCCTAAGCGGCGTACCAGTTCAGGATGATTGGAAATTTCCTGCGGACGCAGAATAATGCGTTCACGGTAAAAATCAATATTGTCGGCAAAGTCTTTGAATGCTTTGGCAGACAGAGAGATGGCTGTAGCGGAGGCGGTGGCCATTTTACCTGCGCGCAGCAAGTCTAGCATGCCATCCTGTAATACTTCAGTATAGCCGAAAAGATTTTCAAACGGACCGGTTAACAGACCAGCCAATACAGCATTGGCCACATTACCTACGCCGGACTGAATTGGCAGCATTTCTTTCGGTAAGCGTCCCATTTTGATTTCCTGAGACAGGAAGTCTACGATGTATGCGGCAATCTGTTTGGATTTGTCATCGGGTTCGCTGAATACATTGTCGCGGTCTGGAGCATTGGATTCTACAATGGCTACCACTTTGTTTAGATCGACTTTCATGTATTTTTCACCGATGCGGTCGTCTGCACGGGTCATGTTGATTGGAGTGCGATGAGGCGGAATGGCATTGCTCACCGGGATGTCGTGCATGCCTTCCATCTGTACCGGCAGACCAGTATTCACTTCCAGAATCACTTTATCGGCCATATCCAGCCAAGTCTGGTTGTTACCAATGGCAGTAGACGGAATCAACAAACCATCTTCGGTGATGCCCAGCACTTCGATAATAGCCACGTGCATGTGACCCAGAAAGCCAAACCAAGCTTGCTGCGCAACATGTGATAAATGCATGTCGATGAAGTTGACATCACCGTTATTGATTTCCTGCCGCATGTGGCGGTCGGTATTAAAGGGCAGGCGCTGATTAATAGCATGTGCATCAGCCAGAACGCCATCACACTCAGGTGCTGTAGACGCACCAGTCCAGACATTGATTTTGTACGGCCGGCCGGCAGCGTGTTCTGCACGAGCAAAATCGGCAATTGCCTGCGGTAATACTTTAGGGTAGCTGGCTCCGGTAAATCCGCTCATGCCAACATTGGCATCATTTTGAATCAGGGTTGCAGCCTGAGCAGCAGACATCAGACGGGAATGAAGTGAGGTATAACGGATGCGATCCTGTACGGACATCGTGTTTTCTCCTTATTAAATCAAAAATGCCTGACCCTTGCCTGGCTAGAGTGAGGCGTGAAGGATAAATGTTGTCTTTGCCGTTTATCTCTTTCGGAATGAATGAGAAGACGTAATGACGCTATCAACGGTGTGCATTTTACTGTAAATAATTGTCTTATGCTGTTTTGTCTGTGCATGGGTAAGGGGCTGTGCTGTACACATAGATAAATAATTATAGATTAATAATCAGTAAGATTAATTAATTCAGCATGTTGTGAATATGTCTATTGAGGAAGCATGCAGATGTTTACATAAATTTTTACTATTATTGCTTAAATATTCATAGCTAGAATTTTTCTGAAATGGATGATTTCAGGAAAAGAATTGCTGCATCAGATGAGCTGTCTGCTCAAAGAGTCCGGCCGGATTAAATGGGTCAAGCATATGCTGCGGATTGAGCTTGCGTAGCCATGTGAGCTGGCGTTTGGCTAGCTGGCGAGTAGCCACGATACTGCGTTCTACGAAGGTGTCGTAATCAATGATACCATTCAGATAATCAAATGCTTGCCGGTAGCCGACACAACGCATGGAGGGTAGGTCTGAGTGCAGGTCTGGGTATTGCAGACGCAATGCTTGCACTTCTTCTACAAAACCCTGTGCCAGCATGGTATGGAAGCGGGTGCCAATCTGAACGCGAAGGTGAGCACGGTCGGCTGGCAGCAGTGCCAGTGTGCATACGTCTACAGATGGTTGCTGGTTTTGCTGATTGGCCAGATGGCTACTCATCGGGATACCGGTAATATGATAGATTTCCAGTGCCCGTTCTATGCGCTGGCTATCGCCGGCAGGCAGGCGTGCAGCCGTAATTGGGTCTACTTTCTGCAATAAAGTATATAAATAATCCATGCCATGCTGTTGTTTTAGTTTTTCCAGCTCGGCACGGATATGTGGATTGGCTTCAGGCAGGCTGCTGAGCCCCTGAGTAAGGGCGTGGTAATACATCATTGTGCCACCCACCAGTAAGGGAAGGTGGCCGCGGCTGTGTATCTCTTTAGCTAAGCGTACACAGTCACTCACAAATTGGGCAGCGCTATAGCATTCCAATGGGGAAATGATATCAATCAAATGATGCGGTACTGCCTGCTGTTCTGCGGGTGTGGGTTTGGCGGTGCCGATGTTCATGTCCCGATAAATCAAAGCTGAATCCAGACTGATGATTTCTACCGGAAATTGAGCAGCCAGATTCAGAGCTAAACTGGTTTTACCGGAAGCTGTGGGTCCCAGAAGCGCAAATACTTTAGGCAAAGATGTAACCATCGCAGTAACTCTGTTTTTAAACGATTATTGTAGCTTGAACTAGCTAAATCAGCGAATGATAGTTAAATGGCAGCAGATAACTGCTATTTATGTGGCGATATCTGAAGTTGGTGGGTATTCGAAGAAAATTGTTTGTTTTTAGTCCAAAGCTATGCTGTAAATTAGGCTATATTTGCAAAATCAATGCTAATTTTTCAACAGTTTGCAAATAAAAGTGAGCATTTTATAGTTTGTATTTGAAGACAAATGCTAGTCAGCACTTAGATCAGATTTGTGTACACGCTGTTGCCAAGGTAATAATCATTTATTTTAAAATTATCAGGATTTACAGCTGATTAGCCCTTGAGTGTGATGTTGCGCCTGATTCATAATAATTTTGCTGAAATTGGAGGATTACAATATGGAAGTATATTAATGTATTACCCTTTATAATAAGCCATAAAAACCAAGGCAGTTGAATTCTGGGTGAGCTACTTTGTTAGGAATATGCGATTCATGAATAGCCAGTTTAACCATATCGGGATTGTGACCCGGCCGCAAACACCGATGATGAGTGAAGTACTGAATGAACTTATTGCTTTTTTATGTGAAGCAGGGTTATCGGTGTATCTGGACGGCGAGGCACAAGCTGATAATCATATCAGTGCGGCTAATTTGCATTGCTATCAGATCATTACCAAATGTGAAATGGGAAGACGCTGTGATTTGGTAATGGTGTTGGGCGGTGATGGCACACTGCTCTCAGTGGCTCGCAAACTGGCTCCCTATCGTGTGCCACTGATTGGTATTCATCAGGGGCACTTAGGGTTTCTAACACAGGTACCGCGTGCTCAAATGGTTAGCGAACTAACCGGCATGCTGACGGG
This sequence comes from Snodgrassella sp. B3837, assembly GCF_026535955.1. Taxonomy (NCBI): domain Bacteria; kingdom Pseudomonadati; phylum Pseudomonadota; class Betaproteobacteria; order Neisseriales; family Neisseriaceae; genus Snodgrassella; species Snodgrassella sp. B3837. Next base: position 99,163 of record NZ_JAFNPI010000019.1, on the reverse strand, counting down.
CAAATATCTGCCAGAAGAGCGTATTCTTCTGGAAACGACGGTAGTTCGAGAAGGCAGAGACGTTTACCATTCACTGGCACTAAACGATGTGGTACTTAGCCGTGGTGCGCTGGGGCAGATGATTGAATTTGAAGTATTCATTAATAAAGAATTTGTTTACACCCAGCGTTCGGATGGTCTGATTGTGTCCACACCAACGGGTTCTACAGCGTATGCACTTGCGGCCGGCGGACCAATTCTACAGCCCACGTTGCGTGCATTCAGTTTGGTGCCTATCTGCCCGCAATCGATGTCAAACCGCCCGATTGCTGTAAGTGATACCAGTGAAATCGAAGTGTTGATTACCAAAGGCGGGGATGCGCGTGCGCATTTTGATGGCCAGGCATTTTTTGATTTGCAGACAATGGATAAAATCCGTATTAGTCGCTACCGCAATTCACTACGTATCTTACATCCAGTGAATTATCAGTATTACCGTACTCTACGCCAGAAACTGCACTGGGGTGATCAGCTGGTATGAAATGTGGCTGATAGTTTCTAATACATCTACATCCTTATTTAATTACGTTAATTTTTGGCTTTAGCTAACGTGGCATGACAGATGGTAATGCTTTAAAAGTGTAAGGCATGTAGTAAAAATTAATAAAATCGAAATTTTTATAATTAATTTTAGTTTTTTCTAAAAAATACCTTGCACTTTTTTTAAAAAATACTAAAATCAGCCCTGAATCATGGATGCTTTCTTGAAGAAAGGCTGTTTATGCTGCTGGCGTTGTCTTTACGTGACTTTGTGATTGTGGATGAACTGAACCTGAGTTTTCAGAGTGGATTTACCGTTCTGACTGGGGAAACTGGTGCCGGCAAATCAATCACACTGGATGCGCTGGGGTTGTTACTGGGTGATAAAGCAGATTACGGCCAAATACGGCATGGTGCTAAAGAAGCGCAGTTATCAGCCCTGTTTGATGTAAGTGATGTCCCGCAGGCGCAGTCCTTACTACAGGAACAGGGCTTATTGGATGCACAGGAAACGCAGCTGAGTATCCGCCGTACCATTGATGTGAAAGGCAAAAGCCGCAGTTTTATCAATAATCAGGCTGTGACACTGGGACAACTGCGCCAAATTGGTGAATTACTGATCGATATCCATGGCCAGAATGCTCATCATTCGTTAAATAGTGAAGCTGCGCAGCGCGTTTTACTGGATGCCTTTGCTGGGGCGGATAAGGAAGTTGCACGTGTGCGAGAAGCCTACCAGCGCTGGCAGGAAGCCGAACGCGAGCTGGAAAAAGCTCAGACTCAAGCTGACAGCCTGAATATCGAACGCGAACGCCTACAATGGCGCCTGGATGAGCTCAGTGCTTTAAATGTGCAGGAAAATGAATGGGAAACGCTGAGTCAGAGCCATGATGCGCTGGTACATGCAGCCGATATTCTGCACACAGCTGCCAGCGTAGAAGAGATTCTCAATGGTGATGATGGCTTGCAAAGCCGTTTGTTTCACTGCCGCCAGCAACTGGCTGCATTGATTAAGGCTGCACCGGCTTTTGCCGATAGTGTGACTCTGCTGGAATCGGTAGAAGCCGAGCTGGGTGAAGTCAGTGCTTATCTGCGCGAAGCCAGTGCCAGTGTAGAAACTGACGAAAATCTGCTGGTACAGCAGGGACAGCGGATGCAGGAATTAATGAGCATGGCACGCAAATATCGGCTGGAGCCACCGCAATTGCCGGAAGAATTGGCCAGAGTGGAATCTGCATTAAATGAGCTGGAAGCAGCGGCTGATATTGAGGCTTTGCGGGCGAGAGTAGCAGAGCGTGAAAACGAATATATGCAGGTAGCCCAGCAATTATCTGCCCGCAGGCATCAGGCAGCAGCGAAATTGGCTAAACAAACTACAGCTCATATGCAGAATCTGGCCATGCAGGGTGCACGTTTTCATATTGAACTACTCAGTGCTTCTCCCTCTCTGCATGGTTTAGAACAGGTGCAATATCAGGTAGCCGCCAATCAGGGCACACCTTTACGTGCCATGAGTAAAGTGGCCTCTGGTGGTGAGCTGGCGCGCATCAGCCTGGCACTGCAAATGGTAACCAGCCAGTACAATGAAGTTCCTACACTGATTTTTGATGAAGTGGACACTGGTATCGGCGGTGCAGTGGCGGACGTTGTTGGCCATGCTTTGCGCAGTCTCGGGCAAAACCGTCAGATTCTGGCAGTTACCCATTTACCTCAAGTAGCTGCTTGTGGCCAGCAGCACTGGCAGGTGCGCAAGCACAGCAGTAAAGGTCAGACTATAAGTGAAATAAAGGTTCTGACTGCCGATAGCCGGATAGATGAGATTGCCAGAATGCTAGGCGGTGAAACCATTACTGATACCACGCGCAATCATGCTCGCGAGATGTTGGCGCTAGCACAAAAGTAATTTGGTTTGACTATATACAGCATCTGGCACCAAGAAGGTGGTGGCTATCGTACTTTGGTTTGGGAAGTTTTTTTGCTGATTTTGCCTACAGTAAACTACTATATTTTTATCATATAGTTTGAAATACCTTAACGAAAAATTTGCCGCCCGTATAAACAATTTTATCTATTGAGAAGTATTTGCAACTGTATATGACTTACTGAATCAACAATTAACGATGTGAATCAGCTAACATGCGAAAGAATTACGGATCTATTTGTTCGCAAACCCCAATCAGTCAGCTTGATTGTACAGATACAATGCTAGAAAAGAGTTTGTATTACCCACGGTGGTAGGAGGTACAGCACCGTAAAACACCTATAAGCAGGGATGGTTTAGGCAGAGGTATTGTATAAGAAAGTATGTTTGCTAACGGCACAATATAAAATCATAGAATCACTCAGTAGGTTGATTTTTTATCTTTAGTAATTTTCAGCTTAATCCAGCAATCCGATACTGTAGAAAACTGAAAAATATCATTTATCAGATAACAGCCAAAATATGATAATGAGCTTCAGATATGATTCAACGAAATAGTGCTGTATTTAGGTATTAGATCTGATTTAATAAATAAAAAATATTTTTTAAATTAAGTAGTTATTTGTTCTCAGCCTGTACATGTCAGGCCGAGGAGGCCATGGAAAATAATATCCAGATGATAATAGCTGTACTTTGTTCTAATTAATATGTTGGGCTTCTGCCCAGAGACTATTGGGCAAATGCATGCACGTTGTATAATCATATTTTTCAATTATCTGTGATGAGCTGATGATGAGCGAACCACATAGTGATGAGACATTGGATGTTATCGGCCTGAATTGCCCGATGCCGATTCTGCGAGCCAAAAAAGCCTTGGCCGCGATGGATGCTGGAAAGATATTAAAAGTGTTGGCAACCGATAAAAATGCGCCAGACGATTTTGCCGCTTTTTGCCGCCAGACAGGCCATCAGCTTCTGCAAGTGCATAATGGCGAAGATGGTGTGATGCAGATGTGGGTGAAACACCGTTAGTTTTCGCGCTGCTGCGGATAAATGGCGGCATGAATACGATGTTTAGCCGTTCCATGCTGGCTACGGTGGTTCTACAATCTAAATAAGCCTAACTGTATTATTGAGCTGTAAAACAGTTTGTTAACGAAACGGATGCAGATGCAGACTCTTACTCTAACCAGACCAGACGATTGGCACCTTCATGTGCGTGATGGTGCAGCCTTAAACGCAGTGGTGCCTTTTAGTGCACGTCAAATGGGGCGAGCGGTGATTATGCCTAATCTGAAGCCGCCGGTAACTACTGTTGCTGCTGCGCTGGCTTACCGTGAACGAATACTTGCCGCTGTACCGGCCGGCAACGGTTTTCAGCCACTGATGACTTTATATCTGACCGACCAGAGCACACCAGCGCTGATTCGTGAGGCCAAAGCCGCCGGTATCATAGCGTGTAAATTATATCCAGCTGGTGCTACGACCAATTCGGCTGCCGGTGTCAGTGATTTATGGGCTCTGCTGCCTGTACTGGAAACCATGGCCGAAGTAGGCATGCCTTTACTGGTGCACGGCGAGGTAACCGATAGTGAAGTTGATATTTTTGATCGTGAAGCGGTGTTTATTGATGAGTTGTTGCAGCCATTACTACAACGTCTGCCTGAACTGAAACTAGTATTTGAGCATATCACCACCGCCCAAGCTGCTCAGCTGGTGGCGGCAGCAGGTAAGAATGTGGCTGCTACGGTAACGCCACAGCATCTGTTGTATAACCGTAATGCTCTGCTGGTAGGAGGCATGCAGCCGCATCATTATTGTTTACCAGTACTGAAGCGTGAAAGCCATAGACGGGCATTGATACAGGCAGTATGTGGTTCACAATCTCATAAATTTTTTCTTGGCACTGACAGTGCGCCGCATGCGCAGACGCACAAAGAATGTGCCTGTGGCTGTGCCGGAATATTTAGTGCTTTTGCCGCTATTGAGTTGTACGCTGAAGCATTTGAGCAGGCCGGCGCACTGGATAAATTACAAGCCTTTGCATCGGAAAACGGACCAGCATTTTATGATCTGCCACGCAATACGGATACCATTACACTGGTAAAAACCAATCGTTTGGTACCGGCATACTACCCGTATGGCCATGAGCGTTTGGTGCCGCTACGGGCAAATAGTACGATTAGCTGGACACTGGTGGAATAGGCGCTTATGCAGAAATTAGAGCAGACACAGTCCGCTTCAGTGCATCAGACTGAAATACGAGTACGCGGTTTTCATGTAGATGTATACCGGCATGTCAATAATGCACGATATCTGGAATTTTTAGAGGAAGCGCGCTGGGAATATTTTGATACGGCTGGGCTGACACCATTATTGGCTGAAGCGGGCTGCGGGATGGCAGTGATTAATATCAATATCAGCTATCGACATAGTGCTGTGTTTGGCGATGATTTGCTGATTGAAACTGTTTTCAGTAGGGTACATTCCCGCAAGGTCGAAATAAGCCAGTCTATCTTTCTGAAAGATACTGGACAGACTGTTGTTCATGCACTGGTAACGTTTGTAGCATTCGATCAGCAAAATAATAAGGCAGTTTCTTTTCCTGCTGCTATTTTGCAACGTTTCAAAACGCTAATGCTACATGATTGCATCCAAAAAAACCCTGCTTAAAGCAGGGTTTTTTCTGGACTGAATTATCAGGCTTTGCCGTCTGCTTCGCGCAGCATGGCATAAATTTCATCTTTAAGACGTAATTTTTCCCGTTTTAGTTCATCCAGATTTTCCAGCCCGCTGGTTACCGGATTGTTGGTCAGGCCGGTGATTTTATCATCAAGACGGTTGTGTTCTTCAAATACATTAGCAAAATGAGTGTTTTCCGCCTTTAATTTGCTAATTAGGTCACGATATTCAGGAAACATATAACATCCTTTACAGTTTGGTAAAAATGATTTTTATTATTTTGCATTCATTATAGCTTAAGGTATATAAGATTTCGCTAGTAATGGCAAAAAAAGTAACGATGGCATGTTAAACTGACACAATAACACATACGGGAGTTTACAATGTATAAACGCTTAATGGGATGTTTAAGCGCATTTATTCTGGCTCTGAGCCTGAGTGGCTGTGGTTATAATACCATGCAGTCTCAGGATGAGGCCGCCAATGCTGCATGGTCTGAAGTGCTGAACCAATATCAGCGGCGTGCCGATCTGGTGCCTAATTTGGTGAATACAGTTAAAGGCTATGCTAAGCATGAGCAGCAGGTGTTAACTGAGGTAACCAATGCGCGGTCGCGGGTGGGCAGTTTAAATATGACGAGCAGCGACGCCGATGATCCTGCAAAAATGCAGCAGTTTTCGCAAGCACAGGGTAATCTGAGTAATGCGCTTAGCCGCTTACTGGTTGTGACTGAAAACTATCCAAACCTGAAAGCAGATCAGAGCTTCCGTGATTTGCAGGCACAGCTGGAAGGTACTGAAAACCGCATCGCTCTGGCTCGAAACCGTTATATCCAAACGGTGCAGGTGTATAACACGACCTTGCGTTCTTTCCCGAATAATGTGACGGCGAAAATTTTCGGAATGCATGTGCGGCCAAATTTTGTGCCGGAAAACGAAGCCGCTGTAAAACAGGCGCCTCAGGTAGAGTTTTAAAGCTCGAATAGAGGTACAAATTGTTTTACAAAGTGACAGCCGGTTCATGAGAACTGGCTGTTTGCTTTTGCTGAGAACATATAGAGTAGGACTTTTATGTGTAACAATAGTAAGTATTAATTTTTTTTCTAATACTATTGGTTACTTCTCGCCGTATAGCCATTATCTGCCCTTCACCATAAGCTTTGGGACTATCAAGCGGAACACTATATATTAAATTATTTAAACTATTAAGCTAGAATATTTATTATTGTCTTCTTCCGTATTGATGCCTAATTTAAAAATATAACTCTCTTTTTAATTCATTTATTATGGTTTTCAACATTAGAATCGTTATTTTTAACAATAATCTTTTTTAATGTAGATGATGCCTTTCACATGTCACTTTATATCTTTTGCTCAACTGCCTGAATAATGAGATAGTCGGACGTCTCAAACGGTGAATTATCTCTGGCATAATTACTAATAATGGAAGTATTGAAATATATATACTCAATATTTCGTTCAAAACTTGAGGATTTTATTAAAGGACTTAATGATAAAAATGCGATTTTAGAAATATTCAAATGGCATATAATGGTTTTCTAAAGTGATTATAATGGTTGCTTATTCATAAGAGCAGTAGAGGAAATGCGTGAAACCTTGCCTTGCGCATCAGACATACTTAGGGCGCATAAAGAATTTGTTAGAAGCCTAATTTATTTAAAACTTGAAGAGTATTCCGATAAAGCGTCTTTTAACTTGCTCACGGCTTAACAAATCCAATTCAGTAAAGAGGGTTCAGTCAAAAAAACCGCCATGAAGCGGTTAATCAAAAACGTAAAATAAATGAGAATTAATTATCATTTATTTTATGAGCTTTCAAAAACGCCGGTCTACTCGTCGCTCTTTGAAGATAGTTTTCAAGTTTTTTGTCCAACGTAATGCCAAATGCTTTTGCAAACATTAATCGATGAGATAAAAAGATATCTGCTAACGTAAAGGTATCACCAATGAGCCATGCATTTGTTTCTTTTAGTTCTATCCTAGACAAAACATCAATGGTTTGTTTTTTAAAGTAATTGATAAATTCTGGCCATTGCTGATCTTCAGGAGTAAACAGTATCTGTTTAGCAAGGCAAGAAAGTGGCGTTTCTAAGTCAGTAATCGAAAAACTGATTAAAGAATTGATGATAGCTTTTTCTTGTAAATTCGCAGGGTATAACGTATTTTGTTTTTTTTCACAAATATAAAGGCATATGGCCAACGTTTCACTTAATGAAAAGCTCCCTTCCGTTAAAAATGGCACTTTACCAAAAGGATGAGGTGATTTGACAACCGCATTATCTGTGTGTATTTCAACCCGGATTGCTTCATAAGGAAGACCTATTTCTTCCAAGGCCCAGATAACAGCCAAAGATCGTGCTCCAGGTGCAGTGTATATTTTCAAGCTTAGTCTCCTTTTAATAAATCAAATAATCGGTATTGCGTAAAAGTAAGTATTCATTTTTGGTTTAAGTGATCATTTCCTATTGCAACTCTAGATGATCACCTTATGTGATGACAGATTGTAAAGTAGTTGCTGGATAAAACAAAATCTTTATCTTCTAAGATTTCTTGCAATTTGAATTTACTAATTTAATGCTGATAAATAAAAGGTAATATTCGGGTGGCAAGATATTAATATAATTCATTTAGGTTTTATCCCTCCCCTAGACGATGCCTCGCAGTAGTGCTAAAAGAATGATTTTGGTGGTTTAGCGATTTGTCGAAATGTAGTTGTATAGATGCGATATTAGCCGGCTATTTTATCTGCCCTCAGTTTGTGCTTGCTGCTAAGTGTTAAATCTGTACCGATTTTAATTAAATCGTGCTAGCAGAGCCGAATTGATCTTTTGTCTAAAGCCTCTTAGCAAAGTGCTGCCGTGATGGCGGAAACGGCTGACTATCGGTTATGATTCAGATACATGGTCTAAATACAATTAGATTCTGATTCCGGTTTTACAGTCAGCGGAGACACTCTGCAGTACTGTTTCTAGGTAATAATGATATGAACACTATCCGCTTATCCATCCATAAACTGTTGGTATTTTTTCTAAGCTGCGTGCTTTATATTATGGCTGCGCAAGCGGAAAATTTGGCGCCGATACCTGCTTTAACTGCGCCGGTGATGGACACTGCGAATATGTTGCAGCAGGATACGCGAGAGGATTTAAATGGACAGTTGCTGGATTTCAGTCGCCAGCATGGCAGTCAAATTGTGATTTTAACTGTCCCTACTATTGCACCGGAAACACCGTTTGATTATGCCACCAGAGTGATGAATAACTGGCGGCCGGGGCGCATGGGTGTTGATGATGGTGTATTACTGTTGCTGGTGCGTGATGAACATAAAACCTTTTTAGCCACTGGCCGTGGACTGGAAGGTGCTATTCCAGATGTGTATGCCAAGCGTATTCTGGATGATGTGCTGCGTCCGCAACTGCGTGCAAATAATACCGATGGTGGGGTACGACAAACGGTAGACATTCTGGAAAAACTGATTGATGGTGAGAAACTGCCGGCGGTATCACAGCAGCCTCCGCAAAAGCAAAGTTTCTCTGCCATGTTTATAGAAGCAATGATGTTGGTCTTTTTTGGGGGGGCATTTTTAAAGAATATTTTCGGCACTCGGCTAGGCAGTTTCATTTTAGCTTTACTGGTGCTGGCTCTGGGCTGGTATATTGGCTGGAACCTGATTCTGGCCGTTATTATTGCGCTTTTTTCCTATATCGTAACTTATGTTTTTGCCGGAAATGTATTTGTCAGTGACCATTACAATCCACATGATGATAATTTTTGGGGCGGTGGCGGATCAGGCGGAGGCTTCAGCGGTGGAGGCGGTGGATATGGTGGAGGCGGTGCTTCTGGTAGCTGGTGAAAGCGGCACAGGGTGGTGCTGAGCAGAATAAAATTCTGAAAAATTATCAGACTCCGCGTAAATTCATGTATAGTTATTTGTCTTACCTTACTATTTACTGATTTTATCTATCGGCTGGTCTACATGTCTAATCTCGGTGCAGGTATCTGTTTATTGCTGTTGTGGTTTTTACCTTTGCTCTTCGGTGCTGGTGGTGTGTTGCTGGATATTATACTGATTATCCTGATTTTGTTTTATTTATTTGCTGCCCACATTGTAGATGATGGTACTGAAGATTCCATTGCAACCGATAAAAATCTCTATGTAGCGGTAATGTTTGAAGTGGCCGGCCAGATATGTGCGTCTAAGGGACATGTCACGGATGAAGACCGTTCATCTGTTTATGCCTTGATTAAAAAGTTGCAGCTTAATGATGAATTGGCCGTTCTGGCGCGCTATGGCTTTAACATGGGGCAACTGAAAAACTATCCGCTTAGAGCTCGACTGGGGCAGTTGTACCGTATCTACCGAAATGAAAAACGCGCGTTGATGTTGTTTTGTAAACACATGCTTGAGCTGGCGCTGATTGATGGCAGGCTGCACAATAATGAACGGCGTATTTTAAATATCATTGCTGATGAGTTTCATATCCCTTACTCGCAGATGCTGATTTTTGCCAGCCAAACTGTACATGGGCAAGAAAGTGAATATAAGCATTACTGGCAAACTAATGAGCAATGGAAGCAGCAGCGTCAGAGTAAGCGCCAGAAGGAACGACAGCAGCAATCGCGGCAGCAACAACAGCAGTACCGGCAACAGCAGCAGAGCAGTCGTCAACAGCATCAGACTGTTGAAGAACCGCTGGGCGGCGATCCGTATCAGGTGCTGGGTATCAATCCCCAAGCCAGTGTGCATGAAATCAAACAGGCTTACCGCCGCCTGATGAATAAATATCATCCGGATAAACTAGTAAAACAAAAATTGTCTGCAAAAGAAATGCAGCGGGCTACCGAGCATACTCAACGTATACAAGCTGCTTATGCTTACGTGAAACAGTTGCGTGGTTTTGTTTAGCTTAAATAGAGCTTTGCTTTTGTGTATTGATGTTGAATAGCTAATCTATTACTTGAAATCCGAGATAAAGTGTCAGATAGGTTGTTGGAAGCAAGAAATTTCTGATTCTGAAGTGGTTTTTTTCTAAGGTGGCAACACATATGAAAATCCATTTCTCAGCAGTGTAGTCCTGCCTGATCTTTACTTTGAAGATACTGTGGATATTTTTTAAAAATATTTTGTATGGGCTGGTACCTGATTTTTAACGTGCTGAAAGAGGTAATAAGCTTGATTATATAAAAGCATTCAGCCGGTTCAGGGTAGACAGTTGAGCGTATTTCTCTGTCTTCGGTGTAGAAATAAATATTTCTCAGAATTTGATTTTCCCTATCTCTGCGTCCACGAAATCAGTTTGAAGTGCTACCATACTGATTCTGAAACTGCGAAAAGAGCGGACAGGATGCGCACGGATAAACTGAGTATGCGAATGTTGCCCCGATTATGGCGTCACTGGACCCATCCGCGCCAGCGGGTGAGTAAGTATTTTCCCGAAGAAGTGCTGCAACAATTGACCACACACATTGCCAATTCTGAACAGCGCCATACCGGACAATTACGTTTTGTGATTGAATCGCGTATCAATACGGCCAGTTTGTGTCACCATACAGCGCCTCGACAGCGCGCGCAGTATTGGTTCAACAATTTGGGTATTTGGGATACATCTGCACGTTGTGGCGTTCTGGTGTATGTCCTGTTTGCAGACCGCGCTGTAGAAATTATCGCCGATCGTGGAATAGATGCCTGTGTTAGTGCTGCGCAATGGCAGGAAATATGCACGCACATACTTACGGCTTTTCATCAGCAGAATTATGTGGATGGTTTAAGCCGCGGACTGGAAGAACTAACAGATTTGCTGGTGCAGTATTTCCCGCGTACTCAGGCTGGAAGAAACGAACTGGCCGATGATGTGATTTTGCGTTGATACTTGCAGAATAACATGGGGGTTGAGTATCTGTAAGTATCCGCAGATTATATGCTATCAGGCTGGTTAGTTCTGTGCGAAAAGTAATTTCATCTCCGGAAGTGATCAGCGGCATTAGAAACGATATTTTTATCCAATATTGCCACAATAGAAAAAACGCAATAATGGTAATTATTGATATTTATTATCAATAAACTTCTCTGAATTGATATAAATAATTTTTTTTGAATAAAATTTCAATGAAAATATAATTTACAGATAGGTTGGGTTTACAATAAGTTGCGGCTTTAAATGACAGATTGAAACAAAGAGCGCATGTATGGCCGCTGATAGCCTGTCTATCAGGCGTCACAACAGCCAGAATAAACTCATTGCTAAATGGTTATTCTGGCTTCATTTTATTCATGATTACTTTGTGGTTTGTACCTAAAAAATGTTTAGCGTAAGCGCCCGAGAATAATGCTTGGCGCTTTAATTAGCAGCATGATTTCATCGCCGCTATCCAATTGCATCGTTTCAGCACTGTGCCGAGTAATACTGGCAGACAAGCTCAGCTCAGCACCTAAATCTACGGTCACAACACTATTCACGGCACCGGTGTCTATACGGCGTATGCGACCGCGAATTTGATTGCGAGCAGAAAGATTAAAATTGGGAGTAGGGCGAGCCAGTATGATGGCAGAGGCTTGAATCAGTGCCAGCGCATCTACACCCTCTGTGAGCTCCATTTGTTCACAGCTGTGGCGTGTGAGTATGGCCACTAGTTCCTGTCCGCTGCTCAAGCGTAAATGAACTTCATGATTCACTTTGCCTTCTATAACTCGGCTCACTGTTCCAGCTAGCTGATTGTCGGCACTTAAGTCCAAGTTCATTTTTTGCCACAGGCCATAATGGCTATGGTCAGACTCGTTGTGCAGTTGCTGCATCAACTGTTGATGGCGTTGCTGCATGGTGTGGTAATACTGAAGGAAAGCCGCACCATAGGTAGTTAAAGCGCTTTTACCGCCGCCCTGTCCACCAGTTTGGCGTACCACCAACGGCTGCGGTGCCAGATTATTTAGCGCGTCAATCGCATCCCAAGCAGCCTTATAACTCATTGGTACTGCTTTGGCTGCCTGAGTAATGGAACCGAAACGCTGAATGTTTTCGAGCAAGATTATACGTTTGCTGTTTCCCATTCGTTGGCCGTTTATAGTGGGAATCAGCTCGGTATCCAGATTGAATTCATGCATGTCTATGGTCATTGGGAGCAGAATGTAGGCGACCATTATCCATGTGCCAAATAGCAGCGTCAAAAGCAGCGGCATCTGCCGGATCATGGGTAATCAGGAGCATGGGTAAATTTAGCTTCTGCTGCCATGCCGCCAGTTCAGTGCGCATTTGTGCGCGCAATTGGGTATCCAAGGCAGAAAATGGTTCATCCAGCAAAATAGCATGCGGCCGCGCAATCAGTGCACGTGCCAGCGCAACACGCTGACGCTGGCCGCCTGATAAATGTGCCGGATACTGTTCTGCAACCATATCAAGCTGCATGGCGTTGAGCCAGTGTTCAACTTCTGCCTGCCGGCTGCGTTTGCGCGGATTGAACAAACCATGCCGGATGCCGCAGGCGATGTTTTGGCGCACATTCAGATGAGGAAAAAGCGCATAATCCTGAAAAACATAAGCCAATCTGCGTTCTTGCGGACTCAGATTGAGTTGCTGCTCACTTTGATAAAGCGTTTTTCCGTTAACAATAATATACCCCTGCTCAGGCGTCAGCAAGCCGGCAATGGCTTTGAGCATCAGGCTTTTGCCACTACCAGAAGCACCCATTATTATGGTATGTGGTGCCTGAGTGTGTAAGTTGATATTTAAAGTAAACTTGCTGCCATCGGCACGGTGAATGCTTTTCTGGAAATTGATATCTAACATAGTGTCATTGGAGTGAATCATAAATGACCAAGGCGACTTCTTATAGGAACATAGCTTTATCTGAGATTTGCTACTGGCACTTTGCCAGACAGCAGTCTGCTGGTTAACAACAATATCAGAATACATACCACCGATATAATCAGCACCAGCGTATTAGCGAGTTGATCATCACCAGCCTGTACTGCTTCATAAACCGCAATCGACAATGTTTGCGTCTGTCCAGGAATGCTGCCTGCTACCATCAGCGTAGCGCCAAATTCTCCCATGCTGCGCGCAAAAGCGAGTAATACGCCGGCCAGAATACCGCGCCAAGCCAGCGGGAGAGTAATGCGCAGAAAAACGCCGACATTACTGATGCCTAATACACGACCCGCTTGCTCCAGCTGCGGGTCCAGACTATCGAAGGCAGCACGTGCCGGTTTAAAAACCAGCGGAAACGAAACCACCGTAGCAGCTACTACTGCGCCTTGCCACGTAAAAATCAGATTGATGTTTAAATATTGCTGTAAGAATTGGCCGATAAAACCATTTTTACCCAGTACGACCAATAAATAATAGCCGAGCACCGTTGGCGGCATCACCATTGGCAGAGTGAGAAGGGTATCCAGCAATTCCCGTCCCCACACCGCTTTGCGCGCAAACAGATAGCCGATACCTACACCAAGAATCAGATTGAAAACTGTAGCCCACAGAGCAATTTTAAGCGACAGGGCAAGAGCAATCCACGCCGCAGCCATTCTCTCTCCTTGCAGGAAAATTTATCCATTTATGATAAAAGCATTATTTATTTAGCGCACACTCTGGAAACCATAGCGTTTTAGGATCTGTTGCCCTTTGGCCGAGCGAACGAATCCAATAAAACGGTTGGCTGCAGCCGGCTCTTTAGTATTTATTGTACGGGCAATCGGATAGCTGATTGCTTTAGTGGTGGGAATAGTAGCTGCTACTTGTACTTTATCCGGCATGATAGCCGCATCCGTGCCGAAAACAAAACCGGCCTCTGTTGACTGATTGGCTACATAGTCCAGTGCCTGCCGCACATTATTCACATTAACAATTTTCGGCTGTACCTTACTCCAGACTTTTGCCTGCTCCATCGCAGCCTGTGCATAACGGCCAGCTGGCGTATAAGCCGGATTGCCCAGTGCAATATGGTGGATACTAGCCTGTTGCAAGTCTTTCATATTGCGTATGTTTAAATTGCTGTTTTTAGGAGTAATCAGTACCAGAGTATTATTTACAAAATTAACTCGGTCTGCTGCCCGCACCAGATTTTTGGCCTGTGCCTGATCCATAGTCTGCTGATCTGCCGATGCAAATACATCTACCGGTGCACCATTCTGAATCTGTTGCAGCAATGAACCCGACGCGCCAAAATTTAGTCGCACCTTATCTTGTGGATATTGTTGTTGGTACGCTTTGGCAATGTCATTAAATGCATTGGTCAGACTGGCGGCAGCGGAAACGGTGAGGTCGGCAGCCAGCGAAGTGGTGCTCAGTACGCACATACCAGCAGTAGTTATCAAAATGCTAAGACGGGCAGAAAGAGAGCGCATAAATTATCCTTAATCAAAGAGAACTAATATTCCAGCAGGTTTAAAAATTATCTGATTATAAAGTAAAACTGTTTCGGAATATACCTGACTATATAACGAATGCTAAATTGCAGGCTGGCTATGCTTAAAAGCTGGAATACGAAAAAAATTAGATGATTAATGAGTTCAAAGACAAAATATTAATAATTAAGAGAAATAATTAATTAGCGTAATAATCTTGCAATATTTTTTCAATTAATAATTGTATTGTTTAAATTAAAACAATCTTAGCAATACGTAAATAAATAATTTAAATGAAAATTATAATTATTTATTCAAATTAAAAAAAACAGATAAAACCACATAATAGTTTAAATAAGGTATTATAATGGCGTTAAATGTTAGAAATTATAAATTTCTCTATTATCAGCAAGCAGGACAGCATTCAGTTTCACTGCAAGATATAAAAAAAATTTAATTAGGAACCAACACACATGAACCTGACAAGACGCCAGTTTTTCAAGGTTACCGCAGCTGGTGCCGGCGCGACAGGATTAGCGGTAATGGGCATGGCACCGGCCACAGCCTTTGCCGAAGTCCGTCAATATAAACTTTTACGCGCAACCGAAACACGCAATAACTGTACTTATTGCTCCGTAGGCTGTGGTACGCTGTTGTACAGTCTGGGGGACGGAGCAAAAAACGCTAAAAAGAAAATATTTCATATAGAGGGGGATCCGGATCATCCAGTCAGCCGCGGTAGTCTTTGTCCTAAAGGCGCTTCCCTGATAGATTTTGTTAACAGTCCCAATCGGGTTTTGCATCCGCAAGTGCGTGAAGCAGGAACCAACGAATGGAAAGACATTAGCTGGGATGAAGCACTGGACCGCATCGCCCGCCTGATTAAAGACGAGCGTGATGCCAACCTGATTGCAAAAAATGCTGACGGCGTCACTGTAAACCGGCTAGAAACAATTGGTATGCTGTGTGCTTCAGCCAGCTCCAATGAAACCGGTATTCTGACCCAGAAATTCATGCGCTCGCTCGGGCTGGTAGGCACAGATTCTCAGGCACGTGTTTGTCATGGTCCTACTGTATCCGCACTGGCTGCTACATTTGGCCGCGGTGCGATGACCAATACTTGGACCGATATCCAGAATGCAGATTTTATTCTGGTAATGGGTGGCAATGCTGCCGAAGCGCATCCTGTTGGTTTCAAATGGGTAATCGAAGCTAAAAAACAAAAAGGCACCAAGCTTATCGTTTGTGACCCGCGTTTCAACCGTACCGCATCCGTAGCCGACCATTATCTGCCGATACGCTCCGGTACGGATATTGCTTTCTTGGGCGCAGTAATCAACTGGCTGATTAAGAATGATAAAGTGCAATGGGAATACGTTAAAAACTATACCAATGCTGCTTTTATTCTTGCTGATGATTATGGTTTTAACGAAGGACTATTTTCCGGTCATGCTGATTACACCAGTGCAGATGGACGTCCGACACCCGAAGCAGCGCCGAAAGGAGCCAAGGGCGGCGCTGTCTACAATAATGCTAGCTGGACTTATGAGCTGGACGAAAACGGCTTTGCCAAAACCGACCCAACCTTAGAAAACCCGCGTTGTGTGTGGCAGGTCATGAAACGCCATTACGCCCAATACACACCGGAAATGATGCACAAAATTACTGGCACACCAATAGAAGACTTTTTGCTGGTTTGTCAGGCTCTGGGTGCCACTTCAGCTAAAAATAAAGCCGGTACGATTTTATATGCATTAGGCTGGACGCAGCATACCTATGGTTCGCAGAATATCCGTACCATGGCCATGATTCAGCTCATTCTTGGCAATATCGGCATGCCCGGCGGTGGAGTGAATGCTTTGCGCGGCCACTCCAATATTCAAGGATTGTCAGACCTTGGCTTGCTTTCCACCAGCTTGCCGGGCTATCTTAGTCTGCCAAATGAAAAGAAAAATCCTACTTTTGAAGATTACCTGAGCGTACAGACACCGAAAGCAATGCGCCCGGGGCAGCTCAATTACTGGAGCAATACGCCCAAATTCATGGTCAGCCTGCTCAAATGGTTTTTCGGTGACAAAGCCACCAAAGAAAACAATTGGGGCTACGATTGGCTACCAAAGTGGGACAAAATGTACGATGTCCTCCAAATGGCGGAAATGATGTACCAGGGGCAGATGCATGGTTTGCTGGTGCAAGGATTCAACGCTATGGGTTCTTTCCCAGATTCCAATCGTATCGTCAAAGCATTCTCCCGCCTCAAATGGATGGTGGTGATGGATCCACTGAACACGGAAACAGCCACATTCTGGGAAAATCACGGCGATGCGCATAATGTAGATTCCAGCTCCATTCTCACCACAGTATTCCGTCTGCCGGTACCGTGTTTTGCCGAAGAAAACGGCTCTATTGTTAATTCTTCACGCTGGTTGCAATGGCACTATGCCGGCGCAGAAGCACCGGAAGATGCTAGAGCTGATTTGGAAATTTTGGCCGAGTTACATCTGCGTATCAAAGCTTTGTATGAAAAAGAAGGCGGAAAAGTTCCCGAGCCGATTATCAATCTGAGCTGGCCGTACAAAGTAGCGCATTCGCCCACACCGGAAGAAATGGCACAGGAATCCAATGGCTGGGCGTTGGCCGATATCAAAGACGAACAAGGCAATATTATTGTGCCCAAAGGTGGGCAGCTAGATAGTTTTGCTCAATTACGCGATGATGGCAGCACCGCCTGTGCCTGCTGGATTTTTGCCGGCTCATGGACCAAAAATGGAAACCAGATGGCTCGGCGAGACAATAGTAATGCCGGTTTGGGCAATACCCCCGGCTGGGCATGGGCGTGGCCGGCCAACCGCCGCATCCTGTATAACCGTGCTTCCTGCGACCCATCTGGCCAAGCGTGGGATCCCGAACGTAAACTGATTCACTGGGATGGCAGCAAATGGGTTGGTGCTGATGTAGCTGATTACAAAGCTGATCAGGCGCCGGATACGGATATGAATCCGTTTATCATGAATGAAGAAGGTGTAGGCCGTCTGTTTTGTACTAAAAAATTGGTGGATGGTCCATTCCCGACATTCTACGAACCCACGGAATCGCCAGTAGGTAAAAATTTACTGTATCCGAAAGTTCTCAATACTCCCGCTGTACGCCTGTTTGACAGCGTAAAAGAACGCATCGGAAACAAAGACGAGTTCCCATGTGTCGGTACCACCTATCGCCTTACTGAGCATTTCCAGTTTTGGACCAAGTCTGTGAAATTGCTGATGATTGCTCAGCCAGAACAGTTTGTGGAAATCAGCGAAGAGCTGGCAGCACAAAAGAAAATTACCAAAGGTGATACCGTTAAAATCAGTACTAAACGCGGCTGGGTAGAAGCCAAAGCCGTGGTAACCAAACGTTTGCGCCCTCTGGACATTAACGGCCAGACCGTGCATCAGATTGGTATTCCCCTGCATGGTGGCTGGGTGAATGTTGGTGAGAAAAAACAATTTCTCATCAATACACTCACACCATTTGTCGGTGACTGCAACACTCAGACACCGGAATACAAAACCTTTTTGTGCAATATCGAAAAAGTGTGAGGGGAATAAATCATGGCTTTACAATCATTAGATATTAAACGGCGTTCGGCCACTAATCAGCTCACGCCGCTACCGCAGGCTCGTAAGCCCATAGAAATTGCCAAACTTATAGATGTTTCTACTTGCATCGGCTGCAAGGCTTGTCAGGCAGCTTGTTCCGAATGGAATGACATTCGCGACGAAATTGGTACTAATCATGGCGTTTACGATAATCCAATCGACCTAAGCGCTGATAGTTGGACCGTTATGCGCTTTTCAGAAACCGAAGAAAACGGCAAGCTGGAATGGTTAATTCGTAAAGATGGTTGCATGCACTGTGCCGATCCTGGCTGTCTGAAAGCCTGTCCTTCTCCAGGTGCCATCATTCAATATGAGAATGGTATTGTGGATTTTCATCAGGAAAACTGTATTGGCTGTGGCTACTGTATTTCCGGCTGTCCTTTCAATATCCCGCGTATCTCTAAAAAAGACAACCGTGCCTACAAATGTACATTGTGCTCCGACCGTGTGGCCGTGGGGCAGGAACCGGCTTGTGTGAAAACTTGTCCTACTGGTGCCATACATTTTGGTAGCAAGGAAGACATGAAGTTTTTGGCTAGTGAACGCATCAAGGATTTAAAACAGCGTGGCTTTGAAAAGGCCGGACTTTACGACCCGCAGGGAGTAGGCGGTACCCATGTAATGTATGTTTTGCATCATGCCGATAAACCCAGCCTGTATCACGGTCTGCCGGATAATCCGCATATCAGTACCACAGTTAAGCTATGGAAAAGTATGCTTAAACCAATAGCCGCCTTTGGTATTGCCGCCGCCGCTTTTGCTGGCTGGCTACACTACATTACCATTGGTCCCAATCGTCCTGATGATGATGAACAGGAAGTTCTGAATCGTGATGGTGAAATCCTCGAAGACAAAGGCGACGCATAATGACCAAAAAATTATTAATTCAGCGCTATAAAAAATCCGAGCGTTTTAACCACTGGGTTGTAGCCGGCTGTTTCGTACTGCTGGCCGTATCCGGTCTTGGCTTTTTCTATCCCTCTTTTTTCTGGCTCACAGAAGTATTTGGCTCTCCGCAGCTGGCGCGCATCTTGCACCCGTTTATCGGCGTCATTATGTTTTTAGGATTTTTTATCCAGTTTTTCCGCTATGTGAAACATAATTTTTTCGAGCGCGACGATATCAAATGGATGCTGGGTATCAAGCACATCCTGCTGGGTAAGGAAATCGGTGATACCGGTAAATACAACGCCGGACAGAAATGCATGTTTTGGCTGATGACAATCAGCATGGCGCTGCTGTTTATCAGTGGTCTAATTGCGTGGCGGCAGTTTTTCTCCGGCTATTTTCCTATTTGGGTGGTGCGGATTGCCTTGCTGGTGCATTCGGCTTCTGCCATTTTGTTGATAGTTGGTATCATTATCCATGTGTATGCGGCTCTGTGGATAAAAGGCACCATTCCAGCTATGGTTGAAGGTGTAGTGACGCAGGAATGGGCGAAAAAACATCATCCGCGCTGGTATCGTGAAATGATGGCCAAAAAAGCCGCCAAAGCGCAGCAAACATCTACCACGCAAAGTAGCGAATAAAACGCGTGCCTTTATCAGCTAGCCTGTCTGGTGACATTATAAAGACAGGTAAATATTGATTCTCTAATCTGTCCTGAAGAATATTCAGGACAGTTTCTTAGCACTACTCCCTGCATATAGGGACCTAAATCCTATGATTCACACTCCCGCCGAAAGCCGTACTGTCTGGGTAGCTCAGGACGGAAAATGCAGCAGCATCTGTGACAATATCAGTGCTGAAATCCCAGTAGCACTGGTTTATAACGGTATATCCCACGTGGTACTGATGGCTACGCCGGATAACATTGCCGAGCTAGCTCTCGGATTCAGCTTTAGTGAAGGTATCATTGAAAGCAAGGAACAGATTTACGCCATTGAAATTAGCGAACATCAGCATGGTTTGGTAGCAGACATTGAGCTGGCCAGTGCAGCTTTTGCCCGCCTGAAAAACCGGCGCCGGCAAATGAGTGGACGTAGCGGCTGTGGCTTATGTGGTCTCGATAGCCTCGCAGCCATACAGCCGGCAATTACCCCTATAATGCGTTCAGTGAATCTCGAATTTAGCAAAATAGGCGCTGCTTTGACCGATTTTAACCATCACCAACGCCTGCGCGCGCAAACTGGTTCCGTTCATGGTGTGGCGTGGGCTGATGGTGATGGCACAATTGTAACCGCGCGTGAAGACATTGGCCGACACAATGCTTTGGACAAACTAATTGGCTGGGGGTTGCAAGCAAAAGTGGATTGGAAGCAGGGTTTTGTGGTATTGTCCAGTCGCGCTAGTTTTGAAATGGTAATGAAATCAGCAATTACCGGTATCGGGTGTATCGTGGCTGTATCTGCGCCCACCACCTATGCCATTGATTTAGCTCACAAGGCTAATATCACGCTGGTGGGTTTTGCGCGTCATCATCGCCAAGTAATTTATACCCACCCTCAATTTTTTTCATCCTTAACGCATACATAAAACTAAAAATAATAGGGTATACTCTATTGTTTTTGTTTCGCTTGTAAGACTGAATAAGAACTATATTACCAATTACTGTAAGGACGACTATGTTATCGATTATTAAACGATATAGCCGTAATTTGGCCTGGCAAATTCTCTTTGCCCTGATTATGGGGGTAGCAGTGGGATTGTATCTGCATACCTTTTCAGATCCGTCTCATCCATACTACAAAACCTATCAATCTTGGGTAGTCAACGTATTACAGCCCATGGGCGATATTTTTATCCGCCTAATTAAAATGATTGTTTTGCCGATTATCCTTAGTACCCTCACACTTGGTATTGCCGGACTGGGTAATTCCAAAAGTCTGGGTAGACTAGGTGGCAAAACCATTCTCTATTTCGAAATCATTACCACCATTGCCATTGGCGTGGGTCTGCTGTTTGGTAATTTGTTTCATCCTGGCAGTGGTATCGATATATCTAATCTGCAGCACAGCAACGTTACCCAGTATGTGCAGAAAAGTGAAGCCTTGGCTGAAAAGCCGCATGGCCTTGTTGTCATGATTCTGGACATGATTCCGCATAATATCTTTGATTCACTTAGCACCGGCGAAATCTTACCTGTAATCTTTTTCTGTGTATTCTTTGGTTTGGGATTGACCAAACTGCCGGATAATCAGCGTTTGTTTTTCTCTGATTTTCTGAAAGTCATTTCAGACGTGATGTTTAAAATCACCAATATGATTATGCGCTATGCGCCAATTGGTGTGTTTGGTCTCATGACAGTAACCATCAGCAAATTCGGTTTCGGCTCCCTGATACCGCTGATGAAGCTGATTCTGATTGTATATTTGGCCATGATTGTGTTTACGCTGGTGATACTGGGTGGTGTAGCCTATTTCTGCCGCTTTAATATTTTCACCATCATCAAAATTCTTAAAGATGAATTGATTGTGGCGTTCTCAACCTCCAGCTCTGAAACAGCGCTGCCCAAAATGATTGAGAAAATGGAAGCCTATGGTGCGCCGAAATCCATTACCAGCTTTGTTATCCCTACCGGCTATTCCTTTAACTTGGATGGTTCTACTCTGTATCAGAGTATTGCCGTAATTTTTCTGGCTCAGCTATACGGCATTTCCCTGTCTGTGACAGACCAGATTATGATTGTCATTACCCTGATGGTGGCCTCTAAAGGTATTGCTGGTGTACCGGGCGTATCCTTTCTGGTATTGTCTGCCACGCTGGCCACTACTTCCATACCATTGGAAGGTTTAGGCTTTATCCTTGGTATCGACCGTATTCTGGACATGGGTCGCACCGTTGTAAACGTAATCGGTAATGCACTGGCTTCACTGGTTATTTCGCGCTGGGAGCATGATTTCGATGATGAAAAAGCGCGTGCCTATGAAAAAACATTGGGCATCAAATAATTCACTTTGAGGCACTAAAAAGGTTCAGAGACATCTGAACCTTTTTTTATGTACCTTAGTGATTCAGACGAAACAGGTATATGCTGTACTGCAATATTTCTACTGGCGTTGTTTGGCCAATTAGATTCTAGACACAGTGGTAAAACCAGACAAAAAGCATGTTTTTAGTTAAACTTGGTTATTTTTATTCCTAATACTAGCTGTTTAACGTTAGCAATGGTTACGCAGCTATCATTCACATAAACAAAGATATATGAAAACACAAGCAACACCGGAAGCCATACAGGCTCAGCCATTCTTCCATATCCCGTTTTGGCAGCAACCCGCTGCTGATATTTTTAGCCAGCGTGCCTTGCGCCTAAACGAACTGGCCGCTGAAGACAGTAGCGATTGGCAGCCATATTTGCTGTTACTGGCAGAGATATGTACAGCTCAGCAGAGTTTACTAGAGCGTTATACAGAGGCAGACTGGGTATTGCCTGCCACTAATGAGGGAGATTTACCATTCACACCGGCTTTGCTGAGTGAGAATCGTGGCTTAGCCGACCAGCTGTTTACTGATTTATATGCTTTGCTCCACGAGCAGTTGTCACCTACGGCGGTACAAGTATGGCAGGAAATATTGCATCTTAGCAGCGAGGAGCGTATCCGGTTGTGCCAGCTGGCAATCAATCAGCAGCTAGGTCTAGCACAGCAGGATTATCAAATATGGTTGAACGCTGTTGTACAGGTTATCTATACATTGGTAGCAAGAAGCTTAGCAGCAGACACAGTAAAACCATACCCAGAACCTGGATTTTGTCCTTGCTGTGGTACCGATGCCGTTGGTGCTGTGATAATCGGTCATGGTGAACTTGAAGGTTTGCGCTATCTCTGTTGTGGCCTGTGTAATAGCCGCTGGCACAGTGTGCGCGCTCGCTGTAGCTTCTGTGATAATAGTCGTGATTTAGGTATACAGCGTATAGAGCAGGCTACAGAAGGTGTTCTGGCTGCAACTGAAGCAGAATGTTGCCCCAGCTGTAATGCTTACCGTAAACGTTATCGTCTGGCTAAACAGCAGTATGCTGATCCAATAGCAGATGATCTGGCTTCTTTGATATTGGATATGCTTCTGAGTGATGAAGGCTGGCAACGTGGCGGAGCCAATCCATTTTTACTGATGGGAAAGATACCTAAACATTAAAATTAATGATAAGCTATTTAATTATTTACCTTTATTGAAAATAATAGATTTAAACAGTCAATTTGGACGATCAATTTCAATAAGACATTTATTAGCCGGAACCGTACGTGAACATTTATCTGTATATAGAAATTAGATTAAATGACCAAATTTGAGAAATTTTTTTTTATGACCATCGGGCCATTTATCATCATGCTGGGGATGTCTTGTTTAGTACATTCCATAGTTGATAAACAAAAATTTTATATTTCACTACAAAATAAAGCTAAATATCTATTGAGTCTGAATTGTAAGCTTAAGAAATGTGTCACTGAAGGACAAATAATATATAGTTATTCAGAATATTCAACAAATAATAATAGTAAATCTCTTAGGGCACCTATTTATCATTATCGTTATTACTTTGAAGTTAATGGTAAAACTTATAATAATGATAATCTACGGGTATTTAGCGAGGGCTATGCGCTCACTAGAGGCAGAATGCGATATATCCCTTCTAGTGAATGGGATTCGAATCAATATTCTACAGAAAAAATCATTTATGATCCTTATAATCCGAACATAAATTTACCTTTGGAGTATGCGAAAGTATTGCCGGATATACCTAATCCTTATGTTATATATGAAGATTTATTGTGTATTTTGCTTGGAATATATTTTACCGTAATTTGTTATAAGGATATAGGAATATTAAAACGATAGTGAAATTTAATCAGTGTTTTAATTGATTAAGTAACCATATTTTATTATTTTTTAAAGTATTTTAATAATATATAATCTGATATATTAGATCTTTATTTTATTGGATACATTAATACAAATATATATAGATGTGCTATGTTTTCAGCAAACGATAAGAAGTATTTTTAAAACTCTGCTACAAATGTAAAAATTGGACTAAAAGACTTTTAATTTTAGTAGTGCCAAATTCTAATTGTTTAGAAAGCTTTAATGCTTTTCATAACTTATGTATTGTTTGCTTTTAAAAAAGGGTCTGATAAACCTATAGATAAAGAATTTTTTTTATCATTCATAGGTCAGGCAAGAATAAAATTTCAAGTTATAAAAGTAAATGTTTGAATTTTGGTAGGCTAAATTCAATTTCAATCTGAATATAATTCAATTGTTTCGAAATTAAATTAAAAGCCTGTTTTTCTACAGGCTTTTGAAGTTTTCAGTAGAGTAAATAATTTATATGGGATGTACTGTCAGCCATTGCCCTTGATGAATATCAGTTTGCGGTGGAATATCGATTAAAACTTGAGCATTTACGCAACTAGATAGCATATGTGAGCCTTGTTTATCCAGAAGCTGAACTTCAGGACCATTTTGGGTAAAGCATAGGGTACCACGTAGAAACTCTCGTCTTTTCTGATGATTTGGAGCGATGCTGAAGGCTGCTTTAGCCTGATAGCATGCGGGTAGGGATTGCTGAATAGGGCGGCCGGCGGCGGTTTGTAGTGCTGGCAGTCCCATTAGTTTGTAGGTAACGAAGCTGGCCACCGGATTGCCAGGCAGGAGCATGACACGGCATAGGTCGATTGTGCCCCATCCAAAAGGTTTACCGGGTTTTATTGCCAGTTTCCAGTGCTCGATGGTGCCCAGCTGCTGTAAAGCTGGTTTAACCAGATCGCGGTCGCCAACTGAGGCGCCTCCGGAAATAATAATACTGTCGCTGTCGGCTGCTGCGCGGGCGAGAGTATCGGTAATGATGTCGAGCTTATCCGGCAAAATGCCGCCATCAATAACCTCGATAAATGCATACTGGCGCAAACAGGCTAGCAGCATTGGCCGGTTGCTGTCGTATATCTGATGCTGCTCGAGCTTGTAATTGCCGCTTACCAGTTCATCGCCGGTGGTGAATACGCTGACGCGTAGTTTGCGGTACACTGGCAGTTCACTGGCACCTTGTGAAGCTGCTAGCCCGATGGCCTGAGGGGTAAGCAAAGCACCTTCCGGTAGTAAAACAGTGCCCTGCTTTAGTTCTTCGCCTTGACGGCGTATGTTTTCACCAGTATTAACTGTATGGGTGCTGGTAAGAATGTTTCCATTGACGCTGGTTTTTTCTTGCATGATAACGGCGTCAGTTTGAAGCGGAATGCCGGCGCCGGTGTAGATGCGCATAGCCTGTCCGTGTTGCAAGGTCTGTTGCCGGCTGTCTCCAGCCGCAGCTGTGCCAATAAGCTGCCATTCTGTGCAGTCCAGTCCGCACACGGCGTAGCCGTCCATGGCACTGTTGTCGAAAGCTGGCGCATCGGCCGTGGCGATGAGCGTCTGTGCCAAAATGCGACCGGCAGCCTGATTCAGTGTTACAGTCTCGCTATCTACTACGCGGACGGTCTGTTGTAGCAGGGTTTCCTGTCCCTGATAAAAATCCATCATGATGTTGTTACTCCGCAGCGTAGTCAGGTAAACATGGCGCTGCTGTTGTAGTTGGTAAAAGGGTGGCTGTTGGCAAAGGTAACGATAGCATGGCGGTATGGTTGAATAATAGAGCGCATGCTGTGTGAGCCGTTGCTGTGCAGTTGTTGTTGAATAGCTGCTAAATGATGCCGGCGCATCTGGCAGACAATGGGATGCAGATTGCTATTGTCTGCGGCACAAACGATATCCAGCTCTGGCTGTTGATACAGTGTCTGAAACAGACCGTTAATAATCTCGGCGCTTAGAAAGGGCAGGTCGCAAGGTACTATCTGCACATATTCGATGTGTGATGGTAAGGTTTGTGCAGCGCTGACTATTCCGGCCAGTGGTCCCATTTGCTGATAGTCAGGTAGATCGGTACAGACGGGATATCCGTAGCGGCTCAACTTGTCGATATCGCGATTGGCACTAATAATGATGTGCTCGCTACAATGGTGCAGCTGTTGTAGAACAAGCGTGAGCAGAGGTTGTCCGTTAAGTGGCAGTAGGGCTTTGTTGACTCCGCCAACACGAGTACCGAGTCCGCCGGCCAGTATAATCAGGCCAAGCTGTGCATTTATTGCCATGATTGCTTACGCTGTTGGTCGCTGTGTTTCATTTCTACCCAATGCTGTTTACCATTGGCAAAACATTCTTTTTTCCAGAATGGTGCTTCGGTTTTAAGATAATCCATGATGAAGTGATTGGCCTGATAAGCATGTTCGCGATGGCCACTGGCGGTAAGGACAAGTACGATCTGAGCGCCTACGGGCAAGTTGCCGATGCGATGAATCACGCAAACATAAGGTAATGTCCAGCGTTGTGCCGCCTGAGTGATGATATTGCTGATTTCATTCTCTGTAGCTTCGGGCATGTGGGTGAGAAAAAGGTGGCTGAGAGGCTGCTGCGGATTGTCATTACCTCGCACTTTGCCAATGAAGCTGACGACAGCTCCGCAATCTGGTGCACTGGCTTCTGCCAGTGCCAGTTCGTGGCTGAGATTGAAATCTTCCGTCTGTATTAGAATCCTTGTCTGCATATCAGCCTCCGGTTACTGGTGGCAGCAGTGCGATGCTGTCTCCGTCCTGTAGGCTGGTATTGCCATGCCGGATAACGTTATTGACGGCAATTTTGTAGACATTCCCCTCAGCCAGTACCTGTTGCCAAGGTTTGCCGCGCTGACGTAGGTGGGAGAGAAGGGTATTAGTGTCGGTAAAGTTTAGAGGAAGCTGTTCCTGTGCCAGACCAAGCTCTTCGGCAAAGCGTGCCAGATAAATCACGGTAATCATGAAGTAAACATATAGCAATCAATAATGGTTTATTATGCCGTTTTTTTTCCTGCTGTGGCAGATGGCTGCTGTTGATGCAATTGTATTTATGCAGAAAAATAATATAAAATAGCTGTTTTTTCTCAAGTTTTCTAGAAATTTGCCTTTGCGGGAATAATATTCTGTATCAGGCACTTACTTTACTCATGCTGATTGACCGCTTCAACAGACGTATTGATTATCTGCGCATTTCGGTAACGGATAAATGCGATTTACGCTGTACTTATTGTATTCCGCAAGGATTTACAGAATTTGAAAAGCCAGCAAACTGGTTGTCGTTTGCGGAGATTGAGCGGGTGGCCGGAGCTTTTGCGCGCATGGGGGTGTCGCGGTTTCGGTTAACCGGCGGTGAGCCGTTGCTGCGAAAAAATTTGCCTGAACTGGTGGCGCGGCTGGCAGCATTGCCAGGGGTAGAGGATTTGTCTTTAACCACCAATGGTACGCAGCTAAAGAAATATGCTTCTGATTTGCGCCAGGCAGGGCTCAATCGGCTGAATGTTAGTCTTGATTCCTTGCGACGAGAATGTGTGCAGGAGATATCCGGCAAGGATAGTTTTGATAAAGTAATAGACAGTTTGCAGGCGGCACGCGATGCTGGTTTTGAACGGATTAAAATCAATATGGTGCCGCTGCCCGGCGTTAATACTGCTGATATTGACGATATGGTGGCGTTCTGTATTGAAAACGGCTTTATTTTGCGCCTGATTGAGGTTATGCCAATGGGTATGAGCGGACGTAAACTGGAGTATTTCAATCTGCTCGAACTAATTGAAAATCTGCGGCCAAAATATCAGTTGCATGAGAGCCAGCATGTTTATGGTGGCGGGCCAGCTAAATATTGGGAAAGTGTTGATGGTCGTTTTACGCTGGGGTTAATTACACCGCGCTCGCAGCATTTCTGTGCTACCTGCAATCGGGTGCGGATGTCGGTTGATGGTACGTTATATCTGTGTCTGGGTCAGGATCAAAGTATGGCTCTGAAGCCTTTGCTGGCTGCAAGCTGTAGCGATGAGCAATTAGAAGCAGCCATCCGGCATGCAGTGGATTTAAAACCGGAAAAGCATGAATTTAATGAGCAGCCGGATAAGATTGTGCGCATTATGGCTAAAACAGGTGGCTGATACTGAAGTTACACCCTAAAAAAAGCCCGCTGGTTTAGCGGGCTTTTTTGTGTCAATCAAAACAGAGTCAGTGTCCATGGAAGTAGATAGGTTTGCACCAATGTAAATATACCGGCAATCAGACAGAAAAACAGACTGTGACGCACAGTAAAGCGGAACAAGTCGGATTCCTTGCCCGCCAGTCCTACTGCGGCACAGGCAATGGCAATAGATTGTGGGGATATCATTTTGCCAGTTACCCCACCAACAGAATTGGCTGCCACAGCCAATACAGGATCCATGCCTACCTGCAAGGCTGTATTAGCCTGTAGTGCACCAAACAGGGCATTTGCAGAAGTGTCGGAGCCGGTTAGGAATACGCCTATCCAGCCGAGAAATGGTGAGAAAAAAGGGAATGCTTTGCCGGTATCAGCCAGTGCCAGAGCCAGTGTTGAGGATAGGCCTGAGTAGTTAACCACATAGGCAAAGGCCAATACCAGCCCGATAGAAAGCACTGGAAAACGCAGGTCGTACAGAGTGCTTTTGAATGTATCAATGGCAAGACGTGGTTTAATTTTCAGGATAAGCACGGAAATGATGGCTGCCAGCAGAATGGAGGTACCAACAGCGCCAAGAATATTCAGCTTGAATTCAGCCGCTATCGGAGCGTTTTCAGCAACGATAGGAGCTGTTTTGATAACCAAATTATCCAGCATTGGCCAGTGAATCTTAATCTGACTGAATGAATTCAACCATGATTGCAGCGGTTTGATTGTCCATACGGCCACACACACAGTTAGGATAACAAACGGTGACCATGCCAGCATAATTTGTTTTTTACTATATTCTGTGGTTTTGCGCTGAGTGCTGGACTGCTGCATGCCGTTAAAGGTGAATATTTGTTTGGGCTGCCATTTCTGTAAAAACAGAGTCAGGCACACCATACTAACGAGGGCTGAAGTTACATCAGGTAATTCGGGGCCAATGAAATTGGCGGTAATAAACTGTGTACCGGCAAAGGATACGCCAGACACCAGCAGTGCCGGCCAGGTTTGGCGGATACCCCGCATGCCATCCATGATAAATATCAGATAAAACGGTATAACAACAGACATCATTGGCAGTTGGCGACCGGCCAGCTGGCCAATATGAAAGGGATCGATACCAGAAACCTGTCCACCGACCAGAATCGGAATACCCAGTGCCCCAAAGGCTACCGGAGCAGTATCTGCAATCAGGCATAAGCCAGCTGCAAACAAGGGTCTGAAACCCAACCCTACCAGCAGTGCCGCACTAATAGCAACCGGTGCTCCGAATCCAGCTGCACCTTCTAGAAAGGAGCCGAAGCAAAAACCGATGAGCAGCAGTTGTAGACGCTGATCTTCGGTGATAGAGAGAATCGAAGCGCGGATGATGTCAAAATGGCCGGTTTTAACGGTCAGGTTATACAGAAATACGGCTGTAATGATAATCCAAGCTATTGGCCACAGGCCATAGAAAAAACCATATAATGCGGACGATAATGCAAGTACCGGCGGCATTTTATAGGCTGCTACGGCCACGATAATTGCAAGAACCAAGGTGATGGCTCCGGCAATATGGCCTTTCATGCGCAAGACAGTAAGTGCCACGAAGAAAAATATTATGGGTAACAGGGCAGCCAGTAGGGTCAGGTAGACACTGTTGCCTAATGCCGAGTAGTTTTGTACCCATGTTTGCATGTGGTTTCTCCTCAATGTGTGAGTATGTTGGCTTAAAATTGATTGGTATATGCGGAATATTTGTGATTAGTGTTGATTTTTATGAATCAAATTAATGGTATTGTGGCCGTAATGCTGCTGTGACTGTTACTTTAAGAAATAAAAATGTTATCGTCAATGTTTGTGGTTTTATTTCAATAAATGTAATGATAAACGACTGACTGAATGTGGCTGTTGCGGCTAATAAATGTTTATCTGCATGAGCTAAATGTGTGATTGAGAAAGCCGGCTAGATAAGCTTGCGGCAGTAGCACAAGTATGTACGTCACTGAGAATTGGCTGACACTGTATCTGGTAGTAAACAGATTGACTCCGGTAAATCGTGGCAGATTATATAGACTGTCTGTATACTCAATGTAACAAAATAGCGAATGAATTCCATATGGTTGAGGCTAAGCAAAGCTGTGTCTTGCTGAGATTAGTATGTGATAAGTCGCTGCTTGAACAGCGAAAAAAAATAGGCTTTTAAGGAGAAAAACAAACAGCCGGCAAAATTATTGTGTCTGTCACAAAGTTGTCATGTTGGTCTTTTACAATAAGTCAGGATAGCACCTGCTAATAGGGAGAAAACTGTGTCTGCTTCGTCTACGACCTCGTCGTCTGGGGCAATTATGTCTGTATCTGGGAAAACGGGTAAAGTAAGTATTGTTTTGTTTCTGCTGATATTGCTTAGCGGATTAGCTTATGCTGCGGTGTGTATCTATCATGATCTGCAGGGTATTCCCCGGTCTTCATTGCTGGTCTATGCCTTATTAACAGTTGCTTTGCTGATTGCACTGGCATTTGAGTTTGTGAATGGGTTTCATGATACGGCCAATGCCGTAGCCAGCGTGATTTACACGCGCTCGCTCAGTCCTAATACTGCTGTAATCTGGTCTGGTGTGTTTAATTTTCTTGGGGTAATGCTATCTACCGGTGCTGTTGCTTATGGTGTGATTTCACTGCTGCCGGTTGAACTGATTCTACATATGGGCAGTGGCGTCGGATATGCAATGATATTTGCATTATTGTCCGCAGCAATTATCTGGAACCTTAGTACCTGGTGGCTGGGTTTGCCTGCATCCAGTTCGCATACGTTGATTGGTTCGATTATCGGTGTCGGAGTGGCCAATCAGCTAATGTCTGCTCATCTGGGTACCAGTGGCGTGAGCTGGAAACAGGTGATCAATGTGGGCGAATCCCTGCTTTTTTCTCCGCTGCTTGGTTTTGTGCTGGCTGGTCTGCTGCTGATTTTATCGAAAAAATTGCTGCGAATACCAGCCTTGTACCGTGCACCGGAAAATGACGCTCCGCCACCGTGGCCGATACGCCTATTGCTGATTTTTACCTGTACCACGGTAAGCTTTGCACATGGTTCGAACGATGGTCAGAAAGGCATGGGACTAATTATGCTGATTTTGATAGGAACCGTCCCAATGGCCTATGCATTGAATCATGCTGTGCCCAGAGAAGAATGGGTGAAGTTTTCGGCTAATTCGCTTTCTGCCCAGCAAACTATAGAAGGATTGCTGCCAGCGGGCTTGGTACTGCCGCAAAATGCAGATGCACGTGCTGAGGTCACTGCTTTGGTAGAAGACAAGCAGGGTACGCCGCAGCAGCTGGCAGCGCTCGCGCAGCTGGTGCATATTGTGGCGCATGATGTCAGTAAAAGCGACAGCCTGCGTAATCTGCCGCCGGAGCAGGTAGGCAATATTCGCAATGATATGTATTTGGTGTCAGAATCGCTAACCTTGCTGCAAAAAAATAGCTTGCATCGCCAATATAATCTTAATTCGGCACAAATAGCGAGTTTGAAGGCTTATCATACGTCTATAGACCATGCTACCAAGTATATTCCGGTGTGGGTGAAGGTACTGGTGGCACTAGCGCTGGGACTAGGTACACTAGTGGGTTGGAAGAGAATTGTGGTAACAGTGGGCGAAAAAATCGGTAAAACTCATTTATCGTATGCACAGGGTGCTTCTGCCGAGCTGGTGACTGCTTCGCTGATTTTTGCTGCCGACCGTTTTGGCTTACCGGTCAGCACCACACATGTACTGACTTCGGGTATTGCCGGTACCATGGCTGCCAATAAAAGTGGATTGCAAAAGTCTACCATCCGCAATCTGGTTATGGCGTGGGTATTGACCCTACCTGTTTCCATACTGCTGGCCGGTGTATTATTTTGGTTTTTCCGTACGATTTTTTAGCATATCGGGCAAGTTTGTGTCCTTGCTGGGTGCATACACTGTAATAATTTGCCAAATACTCTTGCGTGGTGCTGTATTTCACAGTTTAATGTCGGTTTAGAGGTGGCTGTGCTGGTGCACGTCATATAGATACTTGCTTCCCTCATTACTGTGGGCATACAAATTGGAAATCGTGTATGAAAAAATCACTGGTATTGTCAGCCATCGTCAGTGTGCTGATTGCTGCATGCTCGGATGCCGGTACAGCAAACAAAAATGCGGCCTCCACTAACGGAGTCATGAATCCCACAGATCAGCTCAATATCTACAACTGGTCGGATTACGTAGACCCTGATACCGTAAAAACTTTTGAAAAAGAAAATAAAATCAAAGTTCGTTACGACTATTATGACAGTAACGAAACACTAGAAGCTAAAATCCTGATTGGCCGTTCCGGCTATGATTTGGTGGTGCCGTCTATAGCCAATGTCGGCCGCGAAATCAAGGCGGGCGCCTATCAGCCCGTTAACAAAAGCCAGCTGTCTTACTACAATAATATCGACCCTAATCTGCTAAAAATGATGGATAAGGTCGATCCAGGTAATAAATACGCAGTACCTTATTTCTGGGGTATGAATACCATTGGCATCAATAAGGTTCTGGTTGATAAAGCACTGGACGGCAAGCTGCCAGATAATCTGTGGGACTTGGTATTCAATCCTGCCTATACGCATAAACTCAAAAGCTGTGGCATTTCGCTGTTTGACAGCCCTACCGAGCTGTATCCTCTGGCTCTGCATTATCTGGGTAAAGACCCGAACAGTAGTGCGCCGGAGGATATCCGTGCGGCAACCAATTTGATTAAATCTGTGCGTAATGACATCAAGCGCTTTAGTTCTTCAGGCTATATAGATGATATGGCGCGCGGAGACCTGTGTGTAGCTACAGGCTATGGCGGCGACCTGAATATAGCCAAAAAACGAGCTGAGGATGCCAAAAGCGGCGTTCATTTAGAGGTACTGGCACCGAAAGAGGGAGTGGGTATTTGGATTGATTCATTTATGATTCCCAAAGATGCTCAGAATGTTGCCAATGCGCTTAAATACATCAATTACACTCTTAATCCTAAAGTGGCTGCCAAAAATGGTAATTATGTAACGTTTGCTCCGGCCAGCAAACCGGCACGGGCTCTGATGAATAGCGAAATCAGTAGTGATCCAAGTATATTCCCCACACAGGCAGTGCTGGATAAAAGTTTTGTGGTATCACCCAAATCTCAGGATGCAGTGCGTCTGGCGGTACGCCTGTTTCAGCAGGTAAAAGCAGGTCAATAGCGATTGATTGCTGAAATGCAAATGCTCAATTCTTTCATTGCCTACATCTTACTTAGTAGTCTAAAAAAACGAACCGTTTCGGTTCGTTTTTTATGTTATTACTTTTACACAGTTTCCATTGATAACAGTTAATCAATACATCCTGTCTGGTCGTTTTTACACAGAATATCTGCATTGCATGCTTGTTTGTTGGCACAAAATCAGCATATATAGCTGTCAGAACAGGTGTAAACCCTTATAATTAGTGGCTGAGCTTAAAGCAGATAGGTTTCAGCAGAGATTCTGGCAGTTGCCTGCAGATGGCTTTCAGGTGTCTCCAGCCTTTTATTTCAATAATTGAAACAGGCTACCAGCAATTTCTATGGGCTTAAAGTAGCCCAGTTGTAGCAAGACAAAGATTTTTAACTGGGATAGGTATGAGAATTTTAATTTGTAACGATGATGGATATTTATCCGCAGGATTAGCTCTACTAGCGAAGGTGGCGGCAGAGTTTGCCGAAGTAAGAGTCGTGGCACCGGAAAGCGACCAAAGTGGTGTAAGTAACTCATTTACCCTCAATCGTCCTCTGTCGATAAAAAATGCTGCTAATGGCTTTTTTTATGTCAACGGCACGCCCACTGACTGTATCCACGTTGCGCTGCATACCATGTCCGATTTCAAACCAGATTTAGTGCTTTCTGGCATCAATCATGGCGCCAATATGGGCGATGATGTCTTGTATTCCGGTACCGTAGCCGCTGCTACTGAGGCTTTTCTGATGGGTATACCAGCACTGGCCTTTTCGATTAATGACCGCAGTGGCCGCTACTGGGAGACAGCTGAAAAAGCGGTAGCTACTGTTTTATCCAAAATATGCACACAGCAGCCAGACCAACCGTTGTTATGGAATATCAATATTCCGGCTGTTACTCCAGAGAGTGTTCAGGGTTATCGTGTGGCCAGACTCGGCCGCCGGCATCACGAACAGTGTATTGTGCCGTTAGATAGTCC
This sequence comes from Snodgrassella sp. B3837, assembly GCF_026535955.1. Lineage (NCBI taxonomy): Bacteria > Pseudomonadati > Pseudomonadota > Betaproteobacteria > Neisseriales > Neisseriaceae > Snodgrassella > Snodgrassella sp. B3837. Next base: position 64,886 of record NZ_JAFNPI010000019.1, on the reverse strand, counting down.
ACGCGGCGAAACCATGTATTGGATTGGTGGTGTAGGGCCTGCCGATACCAGCTGGCAGGATACGGATTTTAGCGACAATGAAGCCGGTTTCGTGACTATTACACCGCTTACCCTTGATTTAACTGATTATCAGCAAATGGGTGCAGTCAGCACTTTTTTGCAAGATGTTCAGTGGTGACAGAAGTGGGACAAGGCGTGAGCTGGACAGGCTATGAATTCCGGCGGGCTCGGATGGTAGAAAGACTGCGCCAAATGGGAATTACCCGCACGGAAGTGTTATCCGCTATGACTGCTGTGCCGCGTCACGTTTTTGTTGAAGAAGCACTGCGTTCGCATGCGTATGATGATATGTCGCTGCCTTTAGGGTTGGGACAGACCATTTCCCAGCCGTATACCGTGGCAGTGATGACGCAGTTGTTGTTTGCCAGACGCGCTATCAACCCGAGTCTGCGTATTCTGGAAATCGGGACCGGCTGCGGATATCAGACGGCTATTCTACAAGCACTGGGTTTACGCGAAATTTATTCTATTGAGCGGTTGCGTCCGCTACATGAGCGCGCCAAACAAAACCTGCGTGCAGTTCGTTTACTTGCCCATGCACGGCTGGTATGTGGCGATGGCTATCTGGGCTTACCTCAGGAAGCACCTTTTGATTGCATTATTCTCACCGCTGCACCGAAAGAAGTCCCCTTGCCGCTGTTGCAGCAACTTTCTATTGGCGGGCGCATGGTGTTGCCACTGGATGAGGGAGGCGTGCAGTTTTTGTGGGTAATTGATAAAACAGCGGAAGGCTATCAGGAAACCTGTGTCCAACAGACTTTATTTGTGCCATTGGTGAATGATAAATAAATCTATCCTTGTAAAAAATTAAGCTTGATGTTAACAACTCTGCCGTGAGCCAAAGGCTGCTTACTGATATTAAGATTACATTTTTCGCAGATAGCAAAATACCATCTGTGTAAATTAACAGAAAATTACCAAAACTACTGCCATCAAGATTGAGATTTGCGGTGCTATCTCAATTTGGTGTTCAGCTACTTGGCAAATAATGTCCTCATGTCCATAGGCATAGCAGCCGAAAATAATCATATTTCTTATGCAGGCTGTATTGTCTAACCACGATGAAATGGCCGCAAATATTTGTAGTATCAACAGCGCCATCGGCAAACGAAGTGTCGAAATAACCTTTCTTCCTTCGTAGCTGATAGGCAGCTTAGGCTTAAAACACTTGTAATAATAGCTTTTGCTAACTTTAACGCACTGAAATTTTTGGTCATATCTTCATTATTGGTTAGATTACAATGCTGATGCAAACATTCACACTGTTGCTGCGCTCATCTTTCAGATACTACTAATAAATGGAAGGTACAACAGCCTGACCGCAGCAAAAACAATAGCACTAAAATAGACTTTTTATATTTCCTAAACAACTTTAATTATTACCCTATTAATAAAATCCTGTATAAAACAGAATTACTGGAAAAGCGATATGAACAAAATTTGATCTGAAAATTGGTTTGTCAGTTAGGGCAGAGTTTGTATCAACTTTACCAGTGCCGGTGGGAGAAGTAAGATAATCAAAGTAGATGAATTATCCGCTATAAGCAATATAATGAATCTGGAATCAACCGATTCAATAAGATAGGGATAGATAAAGATGAAAGTTGCCGTTTTTGTGGGACCCGGTAAAGTAGCCATACGAGAAATGGACAAACCAGTTATTCAGCAGCCCACTGATGCCATTATTCGTATTGTTCGTGCCTGTGTTTGTGGTTCAGACTTATGGTGGTTTCGCGGTATCAGTCAGCGCGAGTCTGGTAGCACAGTGGGTCACGAAGCCATTGGTGTGGTAGATGAGGTTGGCGATGCCGTAACTCATATTCGAAAAGGTGATTTTGTTATCGTCCCTTTCACCCATGGCTGTGGCCATTGCGCTGCATGTGAGGCTGGTTTTGATGGTAACTGCCTGAACAAACAAGATGGTGGCAATGGCGGCTATCAAGGAGAATATCTGCGTTTCAGTAACGCTGACTGGGCTCTGGTAAAAATTCCTGGTCAGCCACAGGATTATTCAGACGCAGTGCTCAATTCGTTGCTAACACTGGCTGATGTGATGGCTACAGGCTATCATGCGGCTTCCAGTGCTGAAGTTAAAGCGGGGGATACTGTGGTGGTGATGGGAGATGGTGCCGTCGGCTTATGTGGTGTAATAGCAGCCAAACTACGTGGAGCAAAACGCATTATTGCCATGAGCCGCCACCCAGACAGGGCAGCGCTGGCACAGGAATTTGGTGCCACAGATATTGTGCCCGAACGCGGCGAATCAGCTGTTGCAAAAGTTTTGTCCATGACGGCTGGAGCAGGCGCGGATGCGGTGCTGGAATGTGTAGGCAGTGAAGAATCTTTACAAACTGCTATCGCGGTTGCGCGGCCGGGAGCTGTTGTAGGTTGTGTTGGCGTTCCGCATCAAAACGAAATTAAAACAGGTGATATTTTCTGGCGCAATATAGGGCTGCGTGGCGGTATCGCCAGCGTAACCACTTACGATAAGAATTTGTTGCTTCAAGCAGTGTTGGATGAAAAAATTCAGCCGGGAAAAGTATTTACCCAGCGTTTTGCATTAAATGATATTCAGGCTGCATATGAAGCCATGGATCAGCGTAAGGCGATTAAGTCTTTGTTAGTTATTGATAATTAATTTATGATAAAAAATTCCCTGCCGGTAATTAACTATCTGGCAGGGAATATATTTTTTCAATAATGTTTTACATTGCTATGCTTTAAAATTAAAAGATACCTTTCATGCCTTCAGGGGTATAACGTTCGCCCTGAATGTTGATAGTATTTTTTAAATCATTTAAAGTCTGAACATCAGCTGCGTCCAGCTTTAACAGACTTGCCTGATTGTTTTCGTGCAGATATTTAGGGTTTTTGGTACCTGGAATTGGTACGATATGTTCCCATTGTGCCAGCAACCAGGCCAGTGCAATTTGTCCCATAGTGCAGTTGTATTTAACTGTCATTGGTTCGAGTGCCTGTAGAAGCCGTTTATTATGTTCCAGATTCTCATCCTGAAAGCGTGGGTTAGTGCGGCGGAAATCATTTTCAGACAATTCGTCTTTGTTTTGAATTTTACCAGTCAGGAAACCACGACCCAGTGGAGAGTAAGGCACCAAACCAATATTTGATTTTTTCAAAACTGGAAGGATGTCATCTTCAATTTCGCGTGTCCACAAAGAATATTCGGTTTGTACTACATCCACCGGATAAACAGCGCAGGCGCGCTGTAATACAGGCACAGATACTTCGCATAAACCAACATTGGCAATTTTGCCTTCTTTTACCAGATCAGCCAAAGTTTGCATGGTTTCTTCTATTACCGCATCTGGGTCAATACGGTGGATATAATAGAGGTCAATCTGCTCAATACCTAGTCGTGTCAAAGATTCATCACAGCATTTTCTGATATAGTCTGGATGGTTATTAATATTGCGGTTATATCCGGAAGTACTGTTTCTGTCTATACCGCACTTAGACGCGATTGTCAGCCCAGCGCGGGTTGAAGCCGGCAGGGTTTTTAATACTGAACCAATCAGCTTTTCATTAGCTCCGCGCCCATACATATCGGCTGTGTCAATTAGCGTAACGCCGCTGTCGATTACCTCATGCAACATTGAGCTTGCTTTAGCTGTATCAATGTCGCCATAGAATTCACTCAGCCCCATGGCACCATAGCCAATAGCTGAAACGGTTAAATGCTGGCCAAGTTTTCTTTGTGGTAGAGATTGAGTCATTATTGATTTTCCTATCAGTGAAATAATGCCAGAACTGTGTCTTTCAGGAATTTATCTTTTCGGCGCAGCTCTGAACAATGCTTAATTGCTGATACTGATAGTAATTAATCAAATCTGTTTAGAGAAATACAAAATTATTGATACAAAAAACATATCAATATGGTTGTAAATTTTTACTTATCACAAACATTAGCTTATGCTGATTCTTTAGGTAAATCTTGTTGTGTAAAGTATTCCGTGATGGCCAGAATAGTAGGATTATCCATAGCTGAAGTATGCCACAGAAGATGCATATCCATCGAAAGCATTTGTTCATATTTCGCAGTAAGTTTTTTATATACCACGCCTGCTACTTGAGCCTGTGCCATTGAATCAGGTAGTAGCAACATGGCTCTGCCCATAGCTATTTCCATAAGCATAGTCAAAAAATTTGGTAACTTTTCTTTTAGCAACAGTGGCTTGCTAAGTTGACTATTTACCTTTTGTAACTTATCGTACAAATTAGGATGCTGATAACGCTTACACCAATACAGCGGCAAATCCTGCACCATATTTAAATCAATTTCTTGCTCTACACTGGCAGGATGCTGCTCGGGCAAAGCCAAAACCAGTTTTTCCCGATGAACTAATAAACTTTTGGCTTGAAGGCTGGTGTTTTTATATTCAGAAATAATCACCATATCTATATTGCTTTTATTAAATTCAGCCATAAGTTCTTTGCAAGTATAATCTTGCTGTAACAAGTCGATATGTTGATTAAAGCGGCGGATAAATTCACTGAACAGTGGAATAAAATTAAAACCAAGAATCTTGGTAATACCCATTGTTACCTTACCAGCAGGCAAATTATGCACATAATTGACTGCCTGTGATAAACCTTCCAGCCAGCTTTTCGCTTTTTCCCTGAATTCTCTGCCTTGTTCGGTCAGCAACACATAACGGGTATTGCGCACCAGCAAAGTAGTTTGCAGTTTTTGTTCCAATTCCTTGATTTGCATAGATAGCGGCGGCTGACTAATGCCTAGGCGGCTGGCAGCTTTCCGGAAATTACCTTCTTCACACACTGCCAGAAAGTATTGCAGCTGCTTTATAGTTGGCAGATGCCGGCTGTAAAGAACTGAATTGTCTGGATGTAATTGTTCCTGAGGCGGTGGTGAATAAAGCATATTTTCCCCTGTTTAAAGTAATGAAAAAACAGCAATAGAGATAGTATAAATCAATTTAATTTCAAAAAAATATATGTATTCTGGTTGCGAAATGTTAATTTATTTATTTATTTTCATAATTTTGCCGGTATTTGCAATCTGTTGAAAAAAAATTCATTATGAGCAACTGATGATGCAGTATCTAAAAAAATGAAGCCAGTTACAAAGATCCAGACAGTGAAATTTTTACACTGAAGAATGGGTGTAATCAAACAGGTATAAGAGAAGTGGATACTGGTTTAATCTAATGGTCTATACCAACAGTACAGATGAATATCAAGAACAGGGTGTGAGTAAGTTTAGCTGAATTGGTAGGTTTGCAATGCCAATTCAGCTCGTGAACTTCTTTATTAGATTAAGTTTAATTGGCTAAAGATATATCCCGCCGTCTAAATATCATAACTGCTATAAGAAATAAGATGCAGGTATAGACAATATTGGCCGTAAAGGTAATATATAAATCTTTATCTACAGATTGAAAGTATGTGTTTTTGACTAATTCAATCAAATAATTATTTGCGTTTAAAGGGGATAATTTATAGATTAAACTATCTGGGGATAAATCAAAATAGCGTAAATTTATAATTTTCCACAGAATATCTGCAAAGAAATAATACATAAAACAGAAGGCGGTTATAAAGGCGGTACTGCTGGTGAAGGTTGAAAGTAGTAGTGCTAGAGAGGAGTAAAATATCGTTACGACTAATGAGAGTGCAATAAATAACACGATCGTTTTCAATATTGCATTGAATTCGGGCAGATGAGCTGTGGCCAATAGCTGTAATAATAAAACACCGATTGCACTTAATATCGGTAATACCGGCATAAGCAGAATAATGGAGCCTATTTTTGCTAGTAGTATTTTATATCGTTGGTAAGGGCGGGTAAGAATAAATTTGATTGTACCACGGGATATTTCTGTGCTCAGTGTATTAGATGCCATTAATATGGCAATATAATTTGAATAATAATAGCATATTGTCATCCCCCAAATAAATATCTTTTCTGATTTTTCAGGTGTAATAGCTGTATCTGATTTGCTGATGGCTAGATATATTCCGCCATAATAAAAGATATATACAAACAATAATATTAATGGCATAACAATTGTGTAGGTGGATTTACTAAGGTATTTACGCCATTCATTTAAAATTAACTTCATTATTTAATTCCTTTTTGATACTTTTGATTATCGTTATGAATGATGCTGAGGAATGATTCTTCCAGTGAGCTTTGGGTTAGTTTTATGCTCAGCAGGGGTATATTGTGTTCAATTAGTAGTTTGGCTATTTGTGCTCTTGGGTCTTCTTCAAATTGGTTAATCATGATTTCGAGACTGTTAAGCTGATTGTTTACCTGATAACCATGTTGCTGAAGTATTTCTTCAGCCTGTAATATGTTTCCTCCGACTTCTAGATGAATGATATTATTGGATTTCCCTAGAAAATCATGTATGGAGCCTGCATATATTTGTTTTCCTCGATTGATAATGAAAATATCGTTAACAATTTCCTGTAATTCGGAGAGGAGATGGCTGGAAATAATAATGCTGTTGCCGTCGCAGACAAAGTCTTTCATTAGGCTACGAAAATCTTTTATTCCCTCTGGATCAAGCCCATTCATGGGTTCGTCCAGAATAAGAACTTTAGGCTGATGAATGGTGGCATTGGCAACACCTAATCTTTGCCGCATGCCTAGGGAGAAGCCTTTTACTTTTTTCTTTTCTGCGCCTTTAAGTCCAGTATGAGCCAATGTTTGCATGATCTCTTCATTGGTGATGGCCCGGCGGCTCATATTGGCAAAAATTTGCAGATTTCTGAAACCAGACATGTAATTATAGAATTCCGGGTTTTCGATTATTGTGCCTAAATTGAATGCCGCTTTTTCAAAATCTTTCTGGATATCATAACCACAGATTTTGATTTCTCCGCTATTGGGAAACATTAGGCCGGTAAGCATTTTCAGCATGGTGGTTTTACCAGCGCCATTTGGGCCTATAAATCCCATGATGCGTCCGGGGGCAATTTTAAAGCTGATGTTTTCCAGAATATGCCGGCCTGAAATTTTTTTGGAAACTTGGTTTACTTCTATCAGATAATCAGTATTGCTCACGATAAGCCTTTCTTATTGTTTGTTTTGTTGTGAATCGATTTGATGCAAGAGTTTCAAGTTTTGCATATTTGTCTCCGATGAAAAGATATATGAATAATGATTTAAAAATATTTTTGAATAATAATGTATTATACAAAAATTAACAATTATATCTAATAAATATGCAGGGTAACTTTTATGTTTGTGCGCATTAGTTGATATGTATGAGTTTTTAGATTTTTGTGGTTTTTTGGGCTAGGATATTTAACAGATAACTTGTGAAATTGATTTAATCTACAGCTAAAAGGGTTTGATTTTTTTATTACGGATTAGACCTTGATAAGTAACCAAGTGTTTTATTCAGATTGATGATTTTACACTGAGGTATTGCGGCCACATTTTTTTAGAAATGAAAGTATGGCTACTAATATGTCATTATTTTTTATTAGTTCGTTTTAATCTTTTTTAAATCAATTGATTGGTTAAATTGGTATAAAAGTTGTTTTTAGATTTTTTTGAATATTTTTATATTAATAAATACATTGGTATATATTTTCTTGATTTTATACCCAGTATTTTAGGTACCTCTTTAAATTTTTGATATCGTTTATTTTTCAATAATGATTTAAAAACATTTTTATTAGGGCAACAAAGTTTATTTAAGGCTTATTAAAAGATTAGCAATTTTGTCTTTGTTGGTTCTAAAGTTCTTGGTTTATTAGGATTCTGAAAAATTTGGATTATATTGTTTTTTTACTAATTAGTATGAATACTGGAATGTAGCCCCAATTTGTGTTGAAGCTTGGCAAGCAGGATAGTGCTTGAGTGCTGGCTTGTTTGGATGATGCTGAAGTAGAAATTTTTAGCTCTAGAGAAGAATGCAAGTTGATCGCTACTGGGGATATATTTGTTGAATTCTTAACAAGATTGGCTAGTGTGAAAATTCTTGGGTAAGGCTGATAATAAAAAAGCACAGCATAAGCTGTGCTTTTTTATATTATNTGGCGCGGCGGACGGGGCTCGAACCCGCGACCCCCGGCGTGACAGGCCGGTACTCTAACCAACTGAGCTACCACCGCGCAAGTTTTACGCTATTGCATAAAACAAAAAACTGGTGGGTGATGACGGAGTCGAACCGCCGACATTCTGCTTGTAAGGCAGACGCTCTACCAACTGAGCTAATCACCCGTACTTGGGAAAGACGCTATTAAACCAGATATGCTGTCGGCTGGCAAGTGTTGGATGTGAAAAAATTAGCTTGTACCTTGTAATGACCAGTTTTCAAAGAGTATTACTTTGTCTCTAGGACCAAGTACGACAAGTGTATCTTCGGCCTTAAACTGAAAATCAGGACTGAATGCGCGTAGCTGATGTGCATTGCGGCGTACAGAAAGCAGTTTGATTTTTAGTTTCTCAAGTGGGAGTTCGTTGATGCTTTTGCCGACGAGAAAAGCATCAGGTGGTAGGGTGAAGGCTTGACGATAGTAATGTATGTTTTCTTCGGACAGTTCATCATCGCTGCCAGCAAACAGGCCTTCGAGCGCTTGGTAGCGGTTTTGGCGGATGCGCTGCATGATTTGATACACTTCATCAAATGGTTTGCCGGAACTGAGCAATGCTTGGCTGGCCAATGTCAGGCTTGATTCTTTTTCGTCGGAGACGATGTCGTCTGCACCCATGTTGGTAAACACTGGAATGTTGTCGTCGTTGGTTACGCGCACGATTACAGGCATGGTGGGTGCAATAAGCATAATGTTGTTGAGGATGTGTTTGGCCTCGGTCATGTTGTTGATGGTAATGAGTACGGTATTGGCTCGTTTCAAGCCTGCTGCCTGCAAAACTTCCTGTCGTTTGGCATCACCAAAGGTGACTGGTTCACCGGCCGCTTTGGCTGTGGCAACGCGCTCAGCATCCAAATCAATGGCATAGTAGGGTGTGTCTTCTTGTTGCAATATGCGGGCGATGCTCTGGCCGCAACGTCCAAAGCCGATGATAAGGATGTGGTCGGACTTGTTCATGGTTTCAACGAGTATGGTTTGCAAGTCAGCAGCCTGTTCGTCCCAGCTGCGTTTTACCAATAATCCTGAGAGTTTATCTGCACTTTTCATGATAAAGGGCGCCAGTATCATGGAGAGTAGGATGGCGGCGATGGCAGCTTGTTGCAAATTGAGTGAGATAAGTCCAAGCGCACCGCTGATGGCAAGCATAACAAAACCAAATTCGCCTCCTTGTGCCAGATACAAGGCTGTTTTTGTGCTGTCGCTGCTGTTTTCTTTCATGTAGCGGCCAATGCCGTAGAGAACCCCTGCTTTAAGGACAATGAGAAGAGCACATAGAACCAGTATCATGAGCCAGCTGGATTGTAATACTTGTATGTTTAGCTTCATGCCAATGGTGATAAAGAAAAAACCGAGGAGAATGTCGCGGAAGGGGCGAATGTCGTCTTCTACTTGATAACGGTATTCGGTTTCGGATATCAGCATGCCTGCAACGAATGCACCAAGTGCCAGTGACAGGCCGGCCAATTGGGTGAGATAGGCCACGCCAAGGGTCACCAGCAATACGTTTATCATGAAAAGTTCACTGGACTTGGTACGTGCAATTAAGCGAAACCATACGGGCATGATTCTGCTGCCGACTATCAGCAACAAACCAAGTGCCAGTGCCATAGTTAGAAGTGCTTTGCCCATTTGCAGTATTAGGCCGTCACTACTGTGTGCTAGTGCTGGAAACAGAATCATTAAGGGTACGACGGCTATGTCCTGCATCAGCAGTACGCCCATAATCATGTGGCCGTAATGTTGGCTGAGTTCGTTTTTTTCAACCATAATGCGGCTGACGATAGCGGTAGACGACATCGTCATGGCGGCAGCAAGGGTAAAAGCCCATGTAAGTTGAATCCCCATCAGCCCAAAAATGATAAACAGGGCTAGGAGCGTAAGGATAACTTGTAGTCCTCCTAGTCCAAGTACCAGCCGGCGCATGGCTTTGAGTTTGCCAATGGAAAATTCAAGTCCGATGCTGAACATGAGGAAGGTGATGCCGATTTCACCGATGAATTCAGTGGCATGGCTTTGGTTAATTAAATGCAGCCAGCCCGGACCGGCCATAAAACCGACGACGAGATAGCCAAGCATGGCGGGAATGTGCAGACGTCGGCAGATGATGGCGGCCAAAACGGCTACCAAAAGAATCATCACGACAGGGCCAAGAGAAATATGCATAATTCTTTGATTTTATTTAATTAAAATTTTATTATCATATTTTAACATAGATGTTTTGGCTTGTGCGGATAATCCTGAGTATTGCTGATTTTTTCAGGTGAGTTTATGTAAATATTTGCGCAATTGTTTTAATGCGGTCCATGCTGTGGCTTTTAAATGGCTTTGGCGCAATAATCTAGCCGGATGAGGAGAAATGACATAGGGAATGTTGTGCAGATTCTGAGCCAGCACTGATTGATCAAGGCGGCTGAATGTTTGTCCTAAAAGTAATATTGCCTGAGGCTGAATGTGTTTGATTTGTGCACTCAGATAAGGCAGACATGCTTGTAGCTGTTCGCTGGTTACTTTAAGACTAACATTGGGCGCACATTTTACTTGACTGGTATAGAAAACTTCCTCGGAGCTAATGTTGATGGCGGCGAGCATATTGCTGAGCAGTTGGCCGACTTCGCCGCTGAATAGTTGCTGGTTGCTGTCGTCAGGTGGTGCCGGATTGGTGCTGATAACCAGTAGACGAGCATTTGCCGAACCATAGCCAGATAGAGGCGTGCAGCGCTCCTGATGCAGGTTGCAGCGGGTGCAGGCAGCTAATGCTGCAGGTATGGCTTCGTAGCTGAGTTTTAAATTGTCTGTTGTGCTCTGGCTGCAGAAGTTTTGCCGTTCTTCAGTTTGAGTGGTGGTCGTGGTTTCACTAGCTGCTTGAGGTGGCTGCCTGATGATGTGTTGAAGGGCTGCGCGGTGTGATTGATGGATAGTTTCTTTTGTTGTTGGATTCTGTATGGCACTGGTACTGGAATGTACAGATTTGCTTGGTGGTGCAGGTTGCTTAGCTGTGACAGTTTGTGCCGGAGCTGGCTGTACGGGGAGCAGGCAGGCAGTCTGTGCCAACCACATCGGTCCCAGCCCGAGTGCTTCGTGTAAATACAGATAACGGCTGTCTAACATCGTTTTTCCATGATTATGGCATCTTCACCATTTTGATAATAGCTTTTGCGCAAGCCACAGTTTTCAAAACCATTGCGCTTGTACAGCTTGATGGCGCCCATGTTGCTGGAGCGTACTTCGAGCAATATACGGTCGATAGTCTCTGCTTGTACAATTTGAAAGAGATGATTTAGTAATTGCTGGGCATAGCCTTGGCGTCTGTGTGCTGGATGGGTGTCAAGCAGATGAATTTCTGCTTCATTCGGTATTTTTTGCCATACTAGCATGGCTACGATGCCATGTTCGGGTAGGTCGACAACCCAGATGTGCTGAGCTGCAGAGACGCTGTTGGTTAGCTGGGCTGTAGACCATGGTGATGGATTGCAAAGCTGTTCTAGCGTTTCCAAAACTGGAATGTCGGTTAGTTGAGCAGGACGTATGGTCATGCTGGCTGTCCTGTTGAGCGTCTGGCCGCTTGTTCGGTGGCGGTTAAGGCAATTTTGTTACGCACATAATGTAGGCTTGCTTCTGCAGCGGTGGTTACGGGATAGTGCCCGGTTAAAGCCAGTTGTGCATATACGTCTGCTTGCGGCATTTGGTTTTGCCCTGTGACGGGTAACTCAATATCCAATGCATAAGCGTTGCCGACACCGGTGCCATGGAGATGGCCGTTTGGCAGGTGGATGTTGCTGGCACTGTCAACGCGATAATCAGTGAGGCGGTTCAGATTACGGGTGTCATACCAGGCATAAAAGAGTTCGTTCATGCGGGCATCGGTAGCCGCCAGTACGCATGGTTGATCTGGCATCTGTGCAGCCACAGCGTCCAGACAAGGTATACCAATCAGAGGTAGGTTGTTCGGCAAAGCTAAACCGGTTGCTACCCCCAGTCCGATGCGAAGACCGGTAAAAGCCCCCGGCCCTTGTGCATAGACTATGCCATTCAGGTCGGCTAGGGTTAGGTTTGCTGTTTCCAGCAGTTGCCGGATACGCGGTAATATCAGTTCAGACTGTTTTGCGCCCACTGCTTCGTAAATGCTGTGGGTATGTCCGTTGTGATGAAGGCCTAATGATAGGTAGCCGGTGCTGGTATCGATCACCAGCAGACGTGAATTGGTACTGATCATGGTGTGTCAGAATGTTTAGATGGGTGGATTATACCTTTTTATAGCTTTTTAAATGACCCTGATGTCTGAGTTTGCTGTATCCATTATGACCGGGGCAGGGCTAATAAATGCTATTATGGGGTAAATTTTAATAATTAATTGTTTATCTTGCAGAGCTTGCTGCTATGTGAATTGGGTGGTTTGTTCTTTTGCAAATGGAATGTCAAGTTGCAAGTGATGTTCAGGATGGAAGCGGTTTGTGGCTGAGATGTATGTGGGGCGGTTTGCGCCCAGTCCGACTGGTTTATTGCATATTGGTTCACTGCTGACGGCTGTGGCTTCGTATCTGGATGCACGCAGCCGGCAGGGACGTTGGCTGGTGCGTATGGAAGATTTGGATCCGCCGCGGGAAATGCCCGGTGCGGCTGCTTCTATTTTGTCGACACTGGAGGCATTTTCGCTGCACTGGGATGGTGAGGTGGTGTATCAGAGCCGCCGCCATCATTTGTATGCGGCGGCATTGGATGCCTTGCGTGCACAGAATAGAGTCTATCCTTGTTTTTGTAGTCGTAAGACGGTGCAGGCTGAAGCACGGGGTATGGGTGTGGATGGCGTAATTTATGGTGGTAGATGTGCATTAAATGATGCAGCGATATCTGCAGTTGAGAATAAACCTCCGGCATGGCGTTTACGCACAGATACAGCCATTATCGGTTTTCATGATGCGGTACAGGGCTGGCAGCAGCAGTGTCTGGCTAGTGATACGGGCGATTTTATTTTGCTGCGTGCGGATGGCTGCTGGGCTTATCAGCTGGCGGTGGTGGTCGATGATGCAGCACAGGGTGTAAATCATGTGGTGCGTGGTCAGGATTTGCTGGTGTCGACGCCACGGCAGATTTATGTGCAGCAATTGTTAGGTCTTGCTCAGCCTGAGTATGCTCATTTGCCGTTGTTAACAAATGCGCAGGGGCAGAAGTGGTCAAAGCAGACGCGGGCACCGGCACTGGATGTGCGTCGACGTGAGGATTTGTTACGGCAGGTTTTGCTTTATCTGGGGCTGCCGCTGGCGCCGCAAGTGGATAGTTTGGCGGATTTGCTGGAATGGGCGGTATTGCATTGGCGGCTAGAGCGTGTTCGGCCACACGCTATTGTGGCTGAATAGTTTTAGGTAAGGGATTTTAGATTAAAGGGAGAAGCAGGTTGGCTACACCAAATGTTCAAGCATTTTCTGCGCGTTTTTATCTGCGTATGTGGCAAAAGCGCCAGCGTCGGTCTTTCCGGCTGGCATGGGTGCTGATGCTGACGGCAGCGGTATTAATTATCGTGCAAAGTGCTTTATTGGCCAATCTGTTTGCATTGTGGCTGGGTGGTGAGAATGTGATGGCGGCTCTCCGCCAGTTTCTGCCTTATTTGCTGGTGTGTTGGTTGCTGCGACCGTTGCTGAATTATTTTAAAGATCGGTTGGTGGCGCAAGCCAGTGCGTCTATCCGCATGCAGCTACGCAGCCAGTTGTTAAGCGCTTTGGCTTTTCTGGGGCCGGAACGCAGCCAATATGGCAGTGATGGCGCGCTGTCTTCCTTGGTGTTAGAGCAGGTGGATGCGCTAGATGGTTATTTTAGCCATTATGTGCTGCAACAGCAGTTGGCAGCACTGATGCCATTGCTGATTGCAGCTGCAACCTGTTTTTACAGTCCTTTTGCAGCGGCTTTGTTGTTGCTGACGGCACCATTGGTGCCGGTGTTTATGATTCTGCTAGGGCAGGCTGCTGCGCGGAAAAATCGGGCGCAATTGTCGGCGCTTGCTGCATTGAGCGGTCGGTTTCTGGATTTATTGCGTGGTCTGCCGACGTTACGTCGGCTGGGGGCACAGCAGATTGCGCAGCAGGCAATTGATTCGGCTGCTCATTCCTACCGCAAGCGTACTATGGCGGTGCTGCGTCTGGCATTTCTGTCTACGGCGGTGTTGGAGTTGTTTGCTTCCTTGGCGATTGCACTGGTGGCGGTGTATCTGGGATTGGGGCTACTGGGTGTGTTGCCGTGGGCAAATGGTCAGGTGCCGGTACCTTATCAGGGGGCGTTGTTTATTTTACTGCTGGCTCCTGAATTTTATGCGCCGCTGCGCCAGCTAGGTGCGAATTATCATGATAAGGCCAAAGCGGAAGCGGCAGCAGAGGCATTAATCCCTTTGTTTGAAGTTACTGAAACGGTGACAGCGTCCACTGCTGAGGTGGATTTTGTATTGCAGAGTCCGCCTGAGCTGCGAGGTGAATATCTGGTGGTTTACGGGCGAGATAAGCGGGTGAGGTTGCCTCAGTTTAGTTTCAGTGTACAGGCTGGCGAGCGAGTGCTGCTGCGGGGCGCCAGTGGTAGTGGTAAGTCGAGTCTGTTGCAGGCTTTGCTTGGATTTGCACCTTACTCCGGTATTTTACGGATTAATCAATATGATTATGTCGATTTGAATCTGCCACTACTCAGACAATCGGTGGCTTATCTGGCGCAGTCGCCGCCGATTTTGGCATTGTCGATTGCTGATAATTTGCGGCTGGCTAATGCCAGTGCTTCAGATGAGCAGTTGCGTGAAGTGTTGCAGCAGGTGGGTTTGTGGGTGCTGGTACAGAGGCTGCCGGCTCAGTTAAATACGCTATTGGGTGAGCGAGGCAAGGGATTGTCAGGTGGACAGTTGCAACGTCTCGCACTGGCACAGATGCTGCTGCGCAATTCCCCTTTGTGGCTGTTGGATGAGCCGACTGCACATTTGGATGCGCAAACAGCAGAAGAAATTATGCGGTTACTGGACAGACTCAGCTATGGCAAGACGGTGTTGCTAGTGAGCCATGATGTGAGTTATGCAGGTTGGACAGACCGAGAAATAATGCTGTCTTCTGAGCAGGAGCGGGTGCGATGAAACGTTATGATTTGTTGTGGTCGGGGCGGGAGCTAAAGTTATCGGGTCTTTTACGCAGCCGGCAGGGTGCGTGGATTCTGGCGTGGGTTTTGGGGCAGGCTACGGCAATTGCTGGTATTGCGCTGCTGGCTTTGTCTGGCTGGTTTATTACGGCGGCAGGGCTGGCAGGAATGGTGAGTCTGGCTACGGCTTATACCTTTAATTATTTTACGCCAGCAGGAGTTATCCGCTTGCTTGCTATTTTACGTACGGCTGGACGCTATGGCGAGCGTCTGGGTTCGCACGATGCGGTACTGGGATTGCTGGCTGATTTGCGCAGTGGTCTGTTTGCGCGGTTGGCCGTTGCCAGACAGCAGCAAGTGAGCTCGCTTCAGCAGATGCATCGGTTATTAAGTGATATTGAACTCTTGAATAATTGGCCGCTGAATGTGGTGTTGCCATGGTTGTGGGCGTTTATGTTGTTGCTGGGTATTCTTGGTTTAACTCTGGTTGTAGCCGGTGGCGGGCTAACGCTAGCTCTGAGTATTCCTTTGGTTCTGGCAACACTGGTAATTCCGGCATTGGCTGCTGGCTACGGGCAGAATTGGGGTCGGCGGCAAGCGATGCAGGCTGAAACGCGGCGAACTGCTTTACTGCAACCGCTGGAGGCGCTAACCGCACTATTGCAATGGCAGCAATGGCCACGTTTTGCGACTGCATTTTTTGCAGAAGATGGGAGTTATGTTGGCGCGCAGCTAAGTCAGCAGCGGCTGGCGGGTAAAGTGGTGCTGCTACAGCAGTTGTGTCTCGCAGCAGCGGCTGCGGTGCTATTGTGGCAGAGTAGTGCTTTGTTGAGTACAGGAAAGTTGTCTGTGGCGATGTTGCTAGCTTTGCTGCTGGCAATATTCGGCTTTGCTGAGCTGGTATTGGTGCTGGGAATGAATGTGATGACTTTTGGTTTGTGTCGCGCTGCCTGTACCCGTCTCAATGCGATTGTGCCCAGTGGTGTGCCGGTGTCTGAACCAAAAAAAGATTTACCTCTGCAACTGCATTTGCAGGCAAGAAATTTGTGTGCGCGCTGGCCACAGGCACTGAATGGTGCTGAGCATATTAGTTTCGATGTGAAAAACGGGGATATTTTATTGTTGCAAGGTGCCTCCGGTGCCGGTAAGTCTACTTTACTGGCGGTGCTGGCCGGAGAGCTGGAGGCAAATGATGGTGAGCTAAGCTGTAATGGTAGGCCGTTTGCGCATTGGCAATGGACAAGGCAGGTGGGATATCTGGCACAGCAGCTAGATATTTTTGATTTAACGCTGGCAGAGAATCTGCGGCTGGGCAAAGCGGACGCGACTAATGAAGAGCTATGGGCGGTGCTGGAAAGTGTGGGGCTGATGGTGTGGGCTGAGCATCAGCCTAAGCAGCTGGATACGCCGCTGGGAGAATACGGTGCCGCAGTTTCAGGCGGGCAGGCGCGACGGATTGCACTGGCTCGATTGTTGCTGCGCCCTTATGTGCTGCTGATTCTGGATGAACCTTTTGCAGGTATGGATGAAGATACGCAGTTTGCACTGGCTGCAATGCTTCAGCAACATCAGCAGCATGGCATTTTGGTTGTGGCCAGTCATCAAGCTAATCCATGGCCACAAGCACAGGTTTTGCAAGTGGGCACGAGTTAAGCGGTATGTCTTTGTTGCAGTATGCGTATTGATACAGCCACATTGTGGCTGTTTTTATTTTGAAAAGAAACACGTTGTTTGATTTAAATCAAGTTAATGCTGTGCAGATAATAAAAATTGATAAATCCATTGTTTTATAATTTATACTTATATGTGTATGAATTTTTTAAGTTGTAGAGTAAGTATTTTTTAATTATGTGTGATATCTTTTCGGTAATTTATAATCAAACTTTACAATTTTAAATTTATTCTAATTATAAGTATTTGAAAAATTTTATGTTAAGTTTCATATTCTCGATTTGAATAGTATTATTTTATCTATGTAATTGGAATATATGTGCTATTCGGGCTGTGATTTTACTGAATAAAATTTAATTAATTAAAACAAGGAACAAGGCTATGGATTTGGTGGAGCTGTCTCGGCTGCAGTTTGCTCTAGTCGCGCTTTATCATTTTTTGTTTGTGCCGCTCACAATTGGGATGACATGGATTCTGGTCATTATGGAATCAGTATATGTCCTGACCGGCAAGCAAATTTATAAGGATATGACGCGTTTCTGGGGTAAATTATTCGGTATCAATTTTGCACTTGGGGTGACTACCGGTATTACCATGGAATTCCAGTTTGGTACTAACTGGTCTTATTACTCACATTATGTGGGTGATATTTTTGGTGCCCCTCTGGCAATTGAAGGTCTGATGGCTTTCTTTCTTGAATCTACGTTTGTAGGTTTGTTCTTTTTTGCTTGGGATCGCTTGAGTCGTCCTGGCCATCTGCTGGTTACGGTGCTGATGGCGCTGGGTACCAATTTGTCTGCATTGTGGATTTTGGTAGCCAATGGTTGGATGCAGGATCCGGTGGGTGCGCATTTCAATTTTGAATCTATGCGCATGGAAATGACCAGCTTTTCGGAAATCTTTCTGAACGAGGTGGCGCAAAATAAATTCGTGCATACAGTTTCCGCCGGTTATGTGACTGGTGCAATTTTCGTGATGGCGATTTCTGCCTGGTATATGTTGAAGCGTCAGGATGTGGAATTTGCTAAGAAAAGTTTCCGTATCGCGGTGGGTTTTGGTGTGGCTTCGATTTTGTCGGTGATAGTGCTTGGTGATGAATCCGGCTATACGGTTGGTAAATCACAGCAAACCAAAATGGCTGCGCTAGAAGCCATGTGGGAAACAGAACCGGCGCCAGCTTCTTTTAATTTGATTGCTCTGCCCAATGAAGATGCGATGAAAAATGATTTTACAGTCCGGATTCCATGGGCAATGGGCTTGATTGGTACGCGCTCGTTGGATAAGCAAATTCCGGGAATTAAGGAAATCATTGTTGACAACATTGAGCGTATCCGTAACGGACGTGAAGCAGTAATTGCACTGGAAGCATTGCGTAAAAATCGTTCTGACGAGCTGGCTAAAGAAAACCTGAAAAAATATGGTGATGATTTAGGCTTTGGTTTACTGCTGAAATCATATGTACCAGATGTGCGGCAGGCTACTGAAGCTGATATTGCACATGCGGCGCGGGAAACTATTCCGCGTGTGGCTCCGATGTTCTGGAGTTTCCGCATTATGGTGCTGTGCGGATTTCTGATGCTGTTATTGATGGCAGTGGCATTTTATGCTTCGGTTAAAAATAATTTTGCAGAAAAGCGCTGGTTGCTGAAATGGACGTTCTGGAGTCTGCCTCTGCCATGGCTTGCTTGTGAAGCAGGATGGTTTGTGGCCGAATATGGTCGCCAGCCGTGGACGGTATACGGCGTGCTGCCCACTAATCTGTCTGTATCTTCGTTAACTGCCGCCAATCTATGGGGTTCTATTTTCGGCTTTGTGACTTTGTACACGATACTGCTGATTGTGGAAGTTTATCTGATGGTACGGTTTTCGCGTCAGGGACCGGGCTCGCTGGGCACGGGTCGCTATGCCAATGAAGCAGAGCATTAGGAGTTGAGCATGGAATTCTTGGATTATCCGGTATTGAAATTCATCTGGTGGTTACTGCTGGGCGTGCTGCTGATCGGCTTTGCCATAATGGATGGGCAAGACATGGGGGTTGGCGCTTTGCTGCCGTTTGTGGGCAGAAACGATAATGAGCGCCGTGTGATTATTAATACGGTAGGCCCGCATTGGGATGGCAATCAAGTATGGTTTATTACTGGAGGTGGCGCGATTTTTGCTGCTTGGCCTTATGCATATGCTACTGCTTTTTCCGGTTTTTACTGGGCGATGATGGCAGTATTATGGGCGCTGTTTTTCCGGCCGGTGGGGTTTGATTACCGCAGTAAAATTAATAATCCGCTATGGCGCTCCAGCTGGGACTGGTTATTGTTTGTTGGCAGTTTTGTACCGCCGCTGATTTTTGGTGTTGCATTCGGCAATCTGCTTTTAGGGGTGCCATTTCATTTTGATGATGATTTGCGTTCTTTCTACACCGGTAGTTTTTGGGGATTGCTAAATCCATTTAGTCTGTTGTGCGGTGTGGTTTCAGCAGCAATGATTATTTTCCACGGTGCCATTTATCTGGCTTTACGTACGGAAGATGTGGTGAAAAAACGTGCGCTGCAAGCAAGTACCATCGCGCTAATAGTGGTAGTGGTGACCTTTTCGTTGGCTGGTCTGTGGATTAATTTGGGTATCAAGGGCTACAGCATGGTAGCCGGTAGCTATCTACCAGCCGCCGCACCCGACCCACTCCATAAACAGGTGGTCACCGCCACGGGTGCGTGGATGCAAAACTATCAGCAATATCCGCTGTTGCTGGTGATTCCGGTGTTGGCTTATCTGGGCTTTATTCTGGCTTGGCTGCTGGCCAAAAATGGTAAAGCATTCGCAGCGTTTTGGTCGTCTGCACTGGGTCTAGCTGGAGTGATTGCTACTGCTGGTGTGGCTATGTTTCCATTTATCATGCCATCCAATACCGATTTGCGTTCGAGTTTAACAGTATGGGATGCTAGCTCCAGTGAATTTACTTTGAAAGTTATGCTGGTGGCTGCGGTTATCTTTGTGCCGATTGTGCTGTTTTATACCAGCTGGTGCTACCGTGTGATGCGCGGTAAGGTAACCAGTGAGCATATCCGCCGCAACGATCACAGCGCATATTGATAACGTAGTACCTGCCGGTACGCACCGGCAGGTCTGGTTAAACAGACGGGAGTATATTATGTGGTATTTTGCTTGGTGTTTAGGCATTGGTTTTGCCATATTGCTGGGTGTAGTGAATGCATTATGGGGCGAATATCAGCAGGATAGAGATTCTTTAGAGCAGAGCTCATCAGAATCGTAAGAAAATATATGCAGAATCAGGCTGAGTGGAATAAGCTCAGCTAATCTGAACAGTTCCTTTGGTTTGCTGTATACCTATGTAACGGGTATACAGCTTTTTTTATTGCTTACGGCGTATACTCATTGAGTGGTGCAAGTATCTATACAGTTGCTACTTTTGCGGTAGATGTGGGGTGAAGAGATTAATTTTTCTGGAAATTTTTGCATTTTTATATTATTATGTTTGATGGATATTCTTTTCGGAAAGGACTCCGATGAATAAATTGATACGTAATGGCTTGATGTTTTCTGTTTCCATGCTGCTGGCTATGAGCGCTGGCGCTAAGGATATTAAAATTGACGGCAACAATACTTCCTATGCACCGGAAGAAGTGCAGAAGCTGGCCAGCACCGCTGTAAAAATGGGTGTGAAAGAGCCTCTGAATATGAATTTGGCCGCTGGAAATCTAACAGTATCCGGTGCCAGCAGTACTAAATGTGTGATTAAAGTAGGCACAGGACAGACACCGCAGATTGCTGGTATCAGTTGCAAATAAGCTGCTGATTCAAGCTTATCCTGTAAAGAATGAAAAACAGGCCAATCGTTGGGATTGGCCTGTTTTTTTACTGGCTATTTGGCTAAGGGCGATGGTATAAGCGATTGGTGCTCGATCGGTGGTGGGTAACATATTAGTAATGTGGTTTGTTATCCACACGGGTGGAAGATATACTGTGGTTATCTGGCAGCAATACAGTATTTGGGTGTCTGATATATGATCAGTGAAACAGATTTTATGATTGAATAAATTAAGGGGAATGATATGTGGTTAGGTACGGCAGCAATAAATCTAGCTCTAGCGGTAATGCTCGGTGCATTTGGTGCACATGGTTTAAAGCAGATGGCCAGTGCACAGCAGCTTGAATGGTGGCATACAGCCACACAGTATTTTTTTTGGCATGCACTGGGATTGCTGATGCTCGGTGTGCTGGCCAGAACTGTACCGGCTTTTGCCGTTAAAACTCCATTCTGGCTGTTGCAGCTGGGACTAATTATTTTTTGTGGCTCATTGTATCTGATGGCTTTAGGTTTACCACGCTGGCTGGGTGCTATAACACCAGTAGGTGGGGTAACAATGATTATTGGTTGGTTAACGCTAGCTTGGATGGCGTTTAAGCAGTCTTAGCGGCAATTTTGCCAGACAGGAGGTGTGGTATGCGCAGTACGGTTTACGTCATAATGTTGGCTTGGTTGGTGGCTGCTTTTCTGAGTGCCTGTCATCGAGTTACAGCAAAAGCGGCAAAAGGTTTGGTGCCCCAAGCACAGGCTGTTACTACCGTTCCTTATCAAGAGGCAAGACACTATTTTATTAAAAATACGGTCAACCGGCCGGTACCAAGGCATATCAATACTGCGTCAGAGTTTTCAAGTTATTTTGCTATGGCTGCAACTATGGGACCTAATGGTCAGCCAACACCGATTGATTTTAACACTCACGATGTTCTGGTTTATGATGCTGGAATTGTGCAGCGGCAGCTTGATATCACCCCTATGGCACTCAGTCGCACGCGGGATAAACTGATATTAGATATACGTATCCACAACGGTACCGCGCTTGATTATCAGATGCATCCGTTTGTATTATTGATTGTGCCAAAAAATTTGCCTCAGCAGGTGGATTTTAATATCCGAAAATAAATATTTGTTTGAGTTGGGTGTTGATGTGTTCTAAAGATGGCATAGATGAAGTGTAAAAAAAGCAGTCTGAATAACAGACTGCTTTTTTTAATAAAGAAAATTTATTCTTGACCAACTACCACCAGTTTGTGGTTTACGAATTCTTTAATGCCCAGATCGCTCAGTTCGCGGCCGAAACCGGAGCGTTTTACTCCACCGAATGGCAGCTCAGCCACTGAATCCCCAAAGCGGTTTATAAATACCATACCGGTTTCGATACGTGAAGCCAGTTTTTTAGCGCGTTCGATGTCTTTCGAAAACACGGTACCGCCCAGCCCAAAATTAGAATCATTGGCCAGAGCGACAGCTTCATCATCATTTTTCACCACATACAGCTGCGCTACCGGACCAAAAAATTCTTCAAAATAAGCTGGATTGTCGCGGCTGATATCAGTAATCAGGGTAGGGGTAAAGAAGTTACCTTCAGCTGGCTGATTGCCGCATAATACTTTGGCGCCATGGCTGATAGCTGCATCAAGTTGTTTCTGCAAATCCTCTTTGCCCTTGCGAGATGATAGCGGTGCGAGTGTGGTATGTTCATCTAGTGGATCTCCCATTACCACATTGGCAAAATCTTCTTTGACAATTCGGATAAACTCTTCGGCCACTTGTTCATGCACGATAAATCGTTTTGCGGCGATACAAACCTGTCCGGCATTGAACAGGCGGCCACCAACGGCCGTATGTGCTGCTGCCGCCACGTCTGCATCTTCAGTCACGACAAAGACATCATTGCCACCCAGCTCCATGGTGGCTTTTTTCAATTTGCTGCCAGCCTGTCCGGCTACTATGCTGCCGGCACCTTCAGAACCGGTGAGCGCCACGCCTTGTACGCGCTTGTCGCTAATAATAGTGGCAATCTGCTGTGTGTTAACAAACAAATTGGTATAGGCACCTGCTGGTGCATTGGCTTCATGCAGCAAATCTTCCATCAGTTGTGCACATTGCGGCACATTGCTTGCATGTTTGGCGACCACTGGATTGCCAACAGCCATTGCTGGCGCAATCACACGAATCAATTGATATATTGGAAAATTCCATGGTTCAATCGCCAGAATAATTCCGATGGGATGATGTTCTACCCAGCCTTTACCTAGCTTACTTGGATAGGCTACTGGTTTGAGTAATTCGGCCGCCTGTTCGGCATAATACTGCACGATTTCAATGCAGTTAACCACTTCATTTCGACTTTCGGCCAGACGTTTACCCATATCCTGAGTAATGATTCGAGCAATTTTTTCTTGATGCAGCGTCATGACATCTGCTAGACGGCGTAAAAGTGCCTGTCTGTCACTCATGTTTTGTGGCTGCGACCACGCAGACTGATACAGCGTATAGGCCTGAGTGAGGATGTTTTCTACTTCAGCGTCTGTGTGATTGTTGAAAGTTTTAGTCAGTTCGTTGGTGAACGGATTGAGAGATTGATATGCCATGTGTAGCTACTCCCTATAGATATGCTATTAAGAATGTTTTGTCTGTAAATATATAAGACAAGAGAAACGTGCCGTCTGGTAATTACCAGTGCGGCTTTAATGTGATAAGGAATAGAAATAAGATGCCGAGAATCATTGTACGGCAGCGTTAAATATTTTGTAAAGTGAGGTTTAGTCTTTACAGCCATACAATAAACCGCACCAGCATCGGGCCGACCAGTACCATAAATAAACCAGCTAATATCATGGTCAGACTGGCAACCACCCCTTCATCGGCATTGCGCTGAATAGCGCGTGAGGTACCGAAGCCATGAGCGGCGTTACCAAAAGCGGCACCATTAGCAAGATGCAGACGGCTGCGGCTGAAAGCCAGTGTGATGTCACCAAACAGCATGCCGGCTAACCCAGTAATAATGGTAAATACCGATACCAGTGCGGCCGAGCCATGGATTTTATCTGCCAGCTCAATCGCAAATGGCGTGGAAACAGACCGTGCCATCAGGCTATAAGTAACTTCATGATTAAAATGAAACAAACGAGCCATAAGATAGGCACTGCCGACACCAACAGACATGCCAACAATAATGGCCGCCAAGAGTATTGGTAGCTGCCGCTTCATCACCTCGCGATATTGGTAAATGGGGATGGCAAAAGCCACTGTGGCCGGGCCGAGCAGGCCAGATATATAACGTGTGTATTGATTGTAATCGGCGTAGCTAATGTTGAGCCACTGCATCACCGCAATGGTGATGACACTAAATGTAATAGCTGGGGATAACAGCATAATGGGTTTGGCGCGATAACATTTTTTGGCCAATGCATACAGCACGATGGTCCAGATAAAGCAGCCGACAGCAATGATATTCATATAGGTTTTCTAAGCAGGAAAAATGATTATTGGTTTTTAGATATGGCGGCGCTTAATCCAGGCACGTCGCATGCGGTAACAGTATTTCAGCGTCAGAGCTGTACTACTCATCACCAGAAAGGTGCCGCTGACGATACTTACAATCAATTGCCAGCCTTCAGCCATAAAAAGTGCTTTATATTGCACCACCGCAATCAGAATAGGCATGAAGTACAGCATCAGCTCTCCGAGTAGCGCCTGTGCTCCACTGGATACCCACGACAGCCTGATTATTTTTAGTTGTAAAAGGACTAACAGCAGAAATAAACCGATTACACCAGCGGATAGAGGAATATGCGTAACTTTTTCAATACCGAGTCCAGCTATCCAGAACAATATAATTACGCCGATCTGACTGCAGATACGCAAGCAGTTAGCCGGACAAAGGTGTAAGATATTCATATTGGCTTTCCTGATGCCATTAATTCAGGCGCTAAATTATAGTAAGCCTTATTAGGCGTAATATGAATTATAAGTTTTTTATTATTCTTTTCCTGAATAATTATGATTGATATAAAAGCACTTCAGTGCTGGGTGGCTTTGGTTCAGAATCACAGCTTTTCCGCCACCGCAGAAAAACTGGCTTTATCGCAGCCCAGCGTAAGCAAAATAATACATACATTAGAAAATGAACTAAATGTAGCATTACTTTATAAAGGTGAAAACGGCCGCAAACGACTGGTACAGCCTACCGAAATTGGTCAGCGTGTCTATGATCGTTCGCAGCAGATACTGAATCAGGTTAATCTCTTGCAACAGGAAGTTGCGGATTACCGCAAATTAAAATCCGGTACCTTACGCATTGGTATGTCCCTGCTTGGGAGCCGTCTGCTTACGCCGGTTTTCTTCCGTTTTCATCAGCAATGTCCAGATATTGAGCTGGCGTTTATCGAATCCGGCACCCGCGATATCGAAGCAGCTTTGCTGGATAACCGGCTGGATGCCGGTCAGCTGCTGCTACCGGTAAGCGATGAATTTAACCACATTCCCTTGTGCGATTACCCGCTGATGGTATTGTTTCCACGAAAAAGGCTGGCTAATATTCCCGAATCGATATCGCTGCGCAGCTTGCGTGATGAATCTTTTATTCTGTTTAGCCGAGGTTTTGCTCTATATGAGCGCATTGTCAATGCCTGCCGCGATCAGGGCTTTGAACCGAATGTTGTTTGTTGTACCAGCCAGTGGGAGCTATTGCGAGATATGGTAGAGAAAGAAATAGGTATTGCTTTACTGCCACGCTATTACACTGATGATTTTGATAGCAAGGTGTTTGCAGCCGTCCCACTCACAGACCCTACAATCAACTGGCGTTTATCTATGGCGTGGCCGCGCCATAAAAAGCTGACGCCGGCACTTAAAGCGTGGCTAAATGTGGTGCGACAAGAATTCGCACAATAACAATTTCTACAATTAATGTTTATTAATATTAGTCTGATAAGAAAACGTTACTGATAGACATGCACTCTAGACAGCTTCCTCTCGTCTTGAGCATAAATAGCGCATTAGTAAAAAGCCAGTAAAAGAAATATATACTGTACGCAGCCATACAGATAAGTGAAAACCTGAGTTACATATAAGGCTAAAAGTTTTGCACTGAGCTGAATATTTACTACCAGAAGCAGTAGCGGTAAGAGCAGTGTGTGTATCATGCCATGATTTAAAAGATGAAGCCGAAATAATAGTAGCTATTCTAAATGCAATCAGCGCAAGAAATGCTGGAAAAGTAGGTATGACCACTTTTATATGGCCATGCACAGAGCAGGCTGTCAAAATCAAATCTTTACCGCCTATATCCAATGAATACTTGTATCCTATAAGGGTATATTTCGTATTGTGTACGTTTCTGCTTCGAAAAAACAGATAGATTGATTTTTAAGTTTTTAATTAAAACTTAAGTACAAATTTAATATAAATATATTTCAGAATATAAAAATTAAGTTTAAAATAAATTTGAGGTATAAATTATTAAAACCTCAGAAAATAATATTTAAATTACTTATGGAGATAAAATGATATGTCTGCAAATAAAAAAACGTCTTCAGCAATAGCATCCAATGCAGCTAAGACTTTAAAAAAACCTGATGCTTCCAAAATTCAAAAGCAGCTTGCCGCTTCTGCTTTGGCTCAATCCAGTACCACTAAACAAACCGGAAAAAAATAGAAACCATTGCATCTAAAGCTTTAAAAAGTTCAAAATATAGCGAAGAAACCAAATCCTTAGCCGGCTCGGTATTAAGCCAATCGAATAGCAAAAATTAAATAAATCCGAGTGGATAGACTAAACCGACAATTACATTAAAACCAGTAAACCTTGACTGGTTTACTGGTTGCAGAGCCGGAATCTAAACGTGCTGTACTGTTTAGTGTTCCTGATACAAATGATCCTGCATAATTTTTTCATACACCGCATCTGGTACATAGCGACGTATCATCGCCTGCCAGTTCTGCGGACCAACCATACCTTTTACCATGGTTGACGAGACTTCGGCATACTCTCGCGGTGGCATCAGAAAAACTGTAGAAATATCCGGCTGTAAATCATGATTGATATGGCGCATCGAACGCTCATATTCATAATCCGAAGCAGTACGGATACCGCGTACGATGAAATCGGCGCCAATACTACGGGCATAATTAACCAAATACTGATTCTGAAAACTGGAAATTTTCACATTAGGAAAATTGGCGGTAATGGCACGCAACATATCCTTACGCTCTTCTATGGTGTAGGTAGTTGCTTTTTCAGGATTCACGCCAATCGCAACCACTAGCTCATCAAACAACGGCTGGGCTTCGCGAATCATCCATAAATGGCCATTTGTCGGCGGATCAAAACTGCCGGCATATACAGCACGGCGGACATTCGAATTAGTCATTAGTGTGTGTTCCAAACAGCTTTCTGGGTTATTTCATTGAATAAATGCGACAGATTGCTGGATATTCATGATTTGATTGTAAACCGATGGTGTTTTTTTTCAATGCCGGCAAAAACAAAGCTGCGCAGCTTAATCAGTTATGTGTGTATTGTCAAAGCCTGCCCCTTTCCAAGGTAACTGCAGCACCGCCACGCTGAAAAGCGTAAATAATGGTTAATGAGTGCTTGCAGGTTCAGGTTTGGGCGCAGACTTATATATTTAATTATCAGATATATTGATGAGAATGGTTTTCATCCTTTACAATCTTAATCTTTTGCCGCTGGTATATTAAAAAGGGCAAAAACACTTAAGTGTGATACGGATAATGAAGCAAATGAAAAAAAAATGGGTGAAAAGGGTAGTATGGCTATTGGTTTTGTTGCTGCTAGCGGCAATCCTGTGGAACCTATTTTTCAAACCCAAAAATCAGATGAATTTTGTGACTGATGAAGTACGCCGCAGTGATATTACCCAGACAGTGAATGCGACCGGTGAAATTGCCGCAGCTCAACTGGTGGATGTGGGTGCACAAGCTTCAGGACAGATTAAAAAGTTGTATGTCAAACTGGGACAGCAGGTAAAAAAAGGCGACCTGATTGCCGATATTGATTCCACCACCCAGATGAATACCCTGAATACCAATAAAGCCAAGCTGGATACTTATCGTGCCCAGTTGGTATCGGCGGAAATCGCATTAAAAATGAAGCAGCGTGCATTTGCACGTGAGCAAGCTTTAATCGGACAAGATGCAACTTCCAAAGCGGATTATGATAATGCACAGGATAATCTGGCCGCTGCCCGAGCCAATGTGGCAGAGCTGAAATCTCAGATTCGCCAAACTCAGATTGCTATCAATACCTCAGAAGCAGATTTGGGCTATACCCGCATTACCGCGCCGATGGCCGGCACCGTGGTTTCCATTCCGGTGGAAGAAGGACAGACCGTCAACTCTAGCCAGAACACACCAACTATCGTCCAGTTAGCTGACTTAAGCAAGATGCTGAATAAAATGCAGATTGCCGAAGGTGACATGAGCAAGGTGAAGGCAGGAATGAATCTGACATTCACCACGCTGGCCGATAACAGCAAAATGCGTCAGGCGAAATTGGATGCCGTAGACCCTGGTCTGACTACTATGTCACAGGGTAGCTACAACACCAGTACCGATACCACCGATACTGCTATCTATTACTATGCCCGTGCACTGGTACCGAATGATGACGGTGCTCTGCATATTGGCATGACTACACAGAACAATATTTTTGTAAAAGCCGTGAGAAATGTACTCACTGTTTCCAATCAGGCCATCAAGCATCGTCGCGGCAAAAAAGTTGTTCAGGTACTCGATGATAACCAGCAGGTACAGGAAAGACAGATTAACACCGGCATCACTGATGGTATGCGGACCGAAGTGAAATCGGGGCTGAAAGAAGGTGAAAAGGTCGTATTATCTTCTTTGAGCAAAGCTGAAGCTAAAGATGGTGTCAGCATCGAACCGAAAAAGCGCGGCCCGAGAATGTAAGCCATGAGTCTATTGGAAATCAAAGGTATCAACCGCTGGTTTGGTCAGGGTGAAAACCGCGTGCAGGTACTTAAGGATATTAGCCTGAGTATCGAAAAAGGTGATTTTGTTGCCATTATCGGCCAGTCCGGTTCTGGTAAATCCACACTGATGAACATCATCGGTTGTCTGGATGTGCCTTCCAGTGGTTCCTACAAAATTGACGGTGTGGAAACGGCCACTATGAGTGCAGACGAGCAGGCTGCACTGCGCCGCCGCAGTTTTGGCTTTATTTTTCAGCGTTATAACTTGCTAGGCACCTTAACTGCGCGTGAAAATGTGGCTCTACCGGCCGTATATGCGGGCATGGAACACGATGAACGGCTGCAACGGGCAGATGAATTACTGGCGCAGCTCGGCCTGTCAGGTAAAGAAGCCAACCGTCCTAATGAGCTATCTGGTGGCCAGCAGCAGCGCGTCAGTATCGCACGCGCTCTGATGAACGGCGGAGAAATTATTCTGGCGGATGAGCCCACCGGTGCACTGGATACCGGCAGCGGACAGAATGTCATGGAAATCCTGCATAAACTCCACGACGCTGGCCATACCATTGTGATGGTGACCCACGATCCAAACATAGCAGCCAATGCCAACCGCGTAATAGAAATCCGCGACGGACGCATTATTGCCGACCACAGCAAAAATCCGAATATTCCCCCAAGCCGCATCGAAAGTATCGAAGAGCGCAACTCGTGGCTTTTTTATCGCGACCAACTATTTGAATCGTTTCGCATGTCAATTCAGGCGATAATGGCGCATAAGATGCGCTCATTTCTTACTATGCTTGGTATTATTATCGGTATTGCATCAGTAGTATCAGTTGTGGCACTGGGACGTGGTTCGCAGGAAAAAATTCTTGAAAACATTAATGCCATGGGCACCAATACTGTGTCTGTTTATCCAGGTTATGGCTATGGTGATCGCCGTTCTTCGCGGATTAAAACGTTGACCGTAGGCGATGCCGAAGCATTGAAACAGCAGGATTATGTTGACAGTGTTACACCTGGTGCCAACACCAGTGGCACACTTACCTATGAAAATCAGTCTCTTTCCGCCCAGCTCTATGGGGTGGGAGATCAGTACTTTGATGTACGCGGTATCAAACTTGCTTTTGGCCGCCTGTTTAACGAAGATGATGTTAGCCAAAACAGTCAGGTAGTGGTGATTGATGACAACACCAAAAATAAACTCTTCGCAGACGGCAGTAATCCATTGGGTCAGGTAATTTTGTTTAATAAGCGCCCTTTGCGCATCATTGGCGTAGCTGCACCTAATAATAATGGATTTGCTGATACCGACAGTTTACAGCTTTATACACCGTATACCACCTTGATGAACCGCATTTCTGGTTCTAAATACATTACATCTGTTACCGTAAAAATCAAAGACAATGTAAATTCCCAGACTGCGGAAAAGGGCATTATTGAATTACTTAAAACCCGCCACGGTACTGAAGATTTTTTTACCCGCAATAGCGACACCATCAAGCAGACTATTGAAAGTACTACCGGTACCATGACAATGCTGATATCCAGTATTGCTTTGATTTCACTGGTGGTGGGTGGTATCGGCGTGATGAATATCATGCTGGTATCGGTAACAGAACGGGTGAAGGAAATTGGTATCCGTATGGCCATCGGCGCACGTCAGCACAATATTTTGGAGCAGTTTCTGATAGAGGCTGTACTGATTTGTCTGATTGGTGGGCTGGTAGGGGTGTTGTTTTCTTTTGCCATCAGTATGTTGTTTAACATGCTGGCCACCGATTTTGCCATGTCATTCTCAACCATTTCGATTGTGATGGCGGTTTTGTGTTCCAGCGTCATCGGTGTGTTATTCGGGTTTATGCCGGCAAAACGTGCTTCACAGCTAAATCCGATAGATGCCCTGTCGCGAGATTAAGCCTATTACCAGTCCAGTATTCTGTAGCGGAAAGAGGTAGGCAGCAGTAATTAAATAAATGCATTGATGGCTGCTGCCAAGAAGATAAAATTAATCATGATGAAAAATATTTCTGTGAAAAAAAGCACCGCAGCTTTAATTGTAGGTTTAAGTGTGTTGCTGAATGCCTGCGCTATTCAGACACCTTATCCGCAGCAGAGCCTACATCGGGCCGGTATGCTCAGCAGTGCTGAAATTGCCGCACAGTATCAGGTAAACGGCAACTGGTGGGAAATTTATCAAGATGCTACATTGAATCAGCTGGTTACTACAGCACTGGCAAATAATATTGATTTACGGCAGGCTGCTATAACCGCTGAAAAAGCGCGCTACACTGCACGGCTGACGGGCACGGATTTATTTCCAAAAGCCAATGGTTCCCTTGGTGCCAATAGCAGTAAAGACCTGAAAGAGGGCGGAGCATCCAACCGTAGCTTTAGCGGCCAGCTGGGACTGAGCTATGAGCTGGATGTGTGGCAAAAAATCCGTGCTAATACCAATGCTGCTATCTGGCGCTATCAGGCCAGCGAGCAGGATATTGCCGCCAGCCGTTTAGCACTAATAAACAGTGTAGTGGATAATTATTTTCATTTGGCCTATATCGATGGCGCCATCAGTCTGACTAAGGACAGCATCGAGCAATACCGTCAGATTGCTCGTATCTCGCAGGCACAGTATGCGGTGGGTAAAGTGAGCAGTATTAATGCTACTAATGCCAAACAATCTCTACTGAATGCAGAAAACAGCCTGACTTCTCTGCAACAAAATCGTGCCGACGTAGTGCAGACGCTGCACAATTTACTTAATCAACGACCAAATGAAACAACGGATATCCAGCCAACACCTTTGAATCAGATTAAATTCAGTGAAGTGAATCTGGATGTACCTTTATCCGTTCTCGCCAATCGTCCAGATCTACGCGCGGCGGAATATCGTCTACAGTCTGCCTATGCTACCCAGCAAGGCACTCGCCGTAGCTGGTATCCAAGCATCAGCCTCAGTACGGCAGTAAATTCTCGTTCGGATTCGGCAAACTCTGCCTTGCGTTTTCCTGTTGGTACGGCCAGTGTTAACGTCAACCTGCCATTTCTCGACTGGCAGACTTTATATTGGCAAAATAAGCAAGCCAAAGCTGATTTTGACAGCGCTAGATTGACATTTGAGCAGTCACTGACAACGGCGCTAAATGAGGTAGAACGTTATTATCAGCAATACACCCTTAGTCGTCATACCTTAGCCAATTCCGAGCAAAAATATCAGTATGATATAAAAAACAGTCGGTACTACCATGCACGCTATCAGTATGGTACCAATCCGCTCAGTGACTGGTTGGATGCGCTGAATACGCAATATTCTTCTGCACAGAATGTCCTGAACAGCCGCTACAACGTTTTACAAAATGAAAATCTGATTTATCAAGCCATGGCCGGACGTTATCAGCCGCGATAATGTGAATAATCTGACGATGTTGCGGCAGATTTTACATTAGCTAATCTAGCCTAATTTGCTCAGAAGAGCCTGATGCTGGCAAAAAAAATCGCCCCTAAAAAAGGGGCGCAAAAAGGAACACAAACCACTACCAATAGTTAACTTCCAATATAAATCGTTGTGCAAGCAGCAATTTATATGTAAATCTGTTTGGATATTCAAATAAATCAGTACTTTATTTGGAAAAATTTGTTTTGTTGCGTGAACATAGGGGCATCATAAACAAATTGTTTTACAATTGCAAATGATAATTATTTTTATTTCTAAAAATAATTAGTATATTTTAGTAAATATTTGTTTTTATTTAAAATAAAAATAGTCATTTCTTTGTGGTCTATTGTCTAAAAGAGCAAAAAGCTGGTTTAAATCTAATTTTAAGGTCTTGGCAACAGGTAATAGACCTTTCTGTCTACAAATCGCTCAGAAATTAAAATCAATCGCTATACTCAATAAAAAACAGACTTTGGTTGCCAATTGCATTGTGCGTGTAATGGAATTTTTTAGTATTATTGTTGTTTTAAATCTGCGGTATTCTGCCGCTTAAAGCATTAGCATGCGTCAAATTATTCTCGATACTGAAACTACCGGCCTGTCTGCCAGTAATGGCGATAGATTGATTGAATTTGCCGGAGTAGAAATGATAGACCGGCGGCTTACCGGCAATAATCTGCATCTTTATATTAATCCTGAGCGTGATATACCCGAAGAAGCAGTGGCAGTTCATGGCATCACATTGGAAAAACTGCATGAGATGAAAGCTCCAGTCTTTGCCGAAGTTGCCCAGCAAATAGCTGATTATATTAGCGGAGCAGAACTCATTATCCATAATGCGGGCTTTGACGAAAGCTTTCTGGATATGGAATTTAAAAAACTTAATATGCCCGCTACCAGAACCATTACTGAGAAAATCACCGATACTCTGCAAATGGCGCGCGAAAGATACCCAGGACAGAAAAATTCACTCGATGCTCTGTGTACCCGTCTGGAAGTGGATCGCAGCAAGCGCGTACTGCACGGTGCGCTGATAGACTGCGAGCTTCTTGGTGAAGTTTATTTGGCCATGACCCGCAGCCAGTTTAGCTTGGTGGATGAGCTGATGGCAGGTAATACCGATACCAGTATTGCGGGTGGTGGCCAATATCAGATACAACATACAGCTCTTCCTGTCGTCAAACCCAATGCAGAAGATATGGCGGAACACGAAGCATATTTACAAACGCTGGATAAAATTGTCGGTGCACCATGTGCGTGGCGGCAGTGGCAGCAGCAACAAGAGGATAAATCTGCATGAGCCGGCGTATTGCGCTGATTCCGGCTGCAGGTGTCGGCGCACGCTTTGGTGCAGAGTGCCCAAAACAGTATGTCCGTTTAGTAGGGCGAACGGTGCTCGAACATACTGTCACACGATTAGCCGGAATACCAGCAATTGATTTAGTGTTCATTGTCGTGTCGGCACAAGATGAGTACATCGATACCATATATCCATCCGCTGCTTTACCTCCCAATATCGCTATTCTGCGCTGTGGTGGAGACACGCGAGCGCAAACAGTGCGCAATGGCATCAGACTGGCCCAGCAGCACTATGCCGTTCTGGATACAGACTGGCTGCTGGTACATGATGCCGCCCGCTGCTGTGTTAGTACAGAATCAGTTGAACGCCTAATAAAGGCAGTACAGCATCATCCGGTGGGCGGATTATCAGCACTGCCGGTGGCTGATACATTGAAGCAGGCAGACCCGGCACAGCAGGTCAGCAGGACGGTCAATAGAGCAGGTTTATGGCAGGCTCAGACGCCGCAGATGTTTCGTGCAGGTATGCTGGCTGCAGCACTGGATCAGGCAGATTTAGACGTAATAACTGATGAATCTTCCGCTGTAGAGGCCATGGGGCTTGCACCGCTGCTGGTGGCAGGAGATATCCGGAACCTAAAATTAACCAGTGCACAAGATGCTTTACTGGCTACTTATTTCTTACAGCAGGATAACATTGAATGAAATCTATCAGAATCGGGCAGGGCTATGACGTGCATCAGTTGGTAGCCGGCCGGCCGCTGATATTAGGCGGAGTTTGCATCCCTTTTGATAAAGGATTGCTTGGACATTCAGATGCCGATGCCCTGCTGCATGCGATTACCGATGCTTTGTTAGGTGCTGCTGCGTTGGGTGATATTGGCAAACTTTATCCAGATACTGCTGCTGTGAATAAAGATGCAGACAGCCGCGAATTGTTACGCGGGGCTTATGCACAAGTGCAGGCGGCAGGCTGGAAAGTAGTCAATGTAGACAGTACTGTGATTGCCCAGCAGCCTAAACTGCGCCCTTACATCGACCAAATGCGGCAAAATATAGCCGCTGTACTGAATTTGCCGGTTGATGCCGTTAATATCAAAGGCAAAACCAATGAAAAACTTGGTTATTTAGGGCGGCAAGAAGCAATTGAGGCACAGGCAGTTGTTCTGCTGACAGCGGTTTAATCTAATGCAGGCTTGAGCTATAATTTTTTGATACAGACAAACTAATTTGTCATCTATTTAGGATAAACAAGGAGCAGTAGTATGGCAGCACAAGATGAACTCAAGCGTCAGGCCGCAGAAAAAGCGGTTGAATATGTGCAGGAAAACGAATATCTGGGCATCGGCACCGGATCAACTGTACGTTTTTTTATTGAGGCATTGGCGCAAAGCAGAAAAAGAATCAAAGGTGCGGTGTCCACATCTGCCCAGACTAGTGCGGCTCTGAAGAGCTTTGGTATTCCTGAAGTCACATTGAATGAAGTGAACGGCCTGCCGTTATACATCGATGGAGCCGATGAAATCAATCATTTATTACAAATGATTAAAGGTGGCGGTGGCGCTTTGTTGAATGAGAAGATTGTCGCCAGTGCAGCAGAAAAATTTATCTGTATTGCCGACGAAAGTAAATATACTAGTCGCCTTGGTCATGTGCCTGTACCAGTGGAAGTGATGCCAAATGCCCGTTCACTGGTGGCGCGCCGGCTACTGAAATTCGGCGGTGAACCGGAATTACGTCTAGGCTTTACAACTGATAACGGTAACCAGATTCTTGACGTTGCCAATTTGAATATCAGCGAACCAATAAAACTGGAAGATGCTATTAACGGCATACCAGGTGTGGTCGAAAACGGTTTGTTTACCCACCATCCTGCCGATTTGCTGCTGCTAGGTTGCCAGAGTGGCGTTCAGGTGTTAACAGCCAAAGTCTGAATCAGTTGCGGCAGAGGTGAACAAACATATTTGCACTTGTTTCTGTGCAGCCAGCTATTATCAATACCAGCAGCTGGCTGCAATTGTTTTAATGGCGATTTTTATGTCTGTCAGTCTGAGATACTTACAGTAGGGTTTTTTGAGGGGTAATTTTAGAGGTAAATGCAGAACAGACAAAAAGCAGTAAGCAAATGGCGTAAAATTTTAATCTGGCTGGCGATGGTACTGACGCTGGCTAAAGTTTGGTTGCCAGACAGTATAATTGCGCCATTGCAAAACCAGATACAGAAAGCAGATAGTATTCTGCGTTCCGTACAAGATATTTTCAATGGTCGGCCGCACGTTGCCAAAGGCAGAAAGTATGCACCGGCGAGCAAAGGACGTTACACAGGACAGGTTGACAGCGTACATGATGGGGATACCATCCATGTTAAAGATAATAACGGCTATATGCACAAAATTCGACTGGCCAGTATTGATGCGCCTGAAATCAAACAGGCCTATGGCATTGCCAGTAGAGATGCTTTAAAAACGCGTATTGAAGGTAAAACAGTCGCTGTGAATGTTGTGGCTATCGACCAATATCAGCGCGAAGTAGGGCAGATAATGCTGAGCAATGAAGACATGAATTTATGGATGGTACAGCAAGGCTATGCATGGCATTACGATTCTATTGCAAAAAAACAGCAGGATCGGCTGAGTTTTAGCCGCTATCAGCAAGCCCAGCTTCAGGCACGCCAAAAACGGCTCGGTCTGTGGCACAATGCACGTGCTATTGCACCTTGGCAGTTTCGCCAGCAACAGAAAACCGCTAATAGAACAACTTCATGAATGCACATAAACGCGAAAAAATATTCAGTCGTTTGCAGGCCGCCTGTCCGCATCCGACCACAGAGCTGCAATATCATACCCCATTTGAATTATTAATCGCCGTCATGCTGTCGGCACAGGCCACCGATGTATCTGTTAACAAATGTACCGTGCAGCTTTTTAAGCTGGCACCCACTGCTCAGAGTATGCTGGCGCTAGGACAAAATAAGCTAATGGACTGTATTCGCACCATAGGCTTATATAAAACCAAAGCCAAACATGTGATGGAAACCAGCGCAATTCTGGTTGAGCAATATGGCGGCGAAGTACCGCAGACACGAGAACAGCTAGAAGCTTTACCTGGTGTAGGTCGTAAAACAGCCAATGTGGTGCTGAATACCGCATTTGGCCAGCCGACCATTGCTGTAGACACGCATATTTTTCGTGTGTGTAACCGGACCGGTTTGGCTCCAGGCAAAACCGTACGCGAAGTAGAAGATAAATTAATGAAAGTGGTGCCGAAACAGTATCGTTTGAATGCCCACCACTGGCTTATTTTACATGGCCGTTACATATGTAAAGCACGTAAACCTGACTGCGAACGCTGTTTGATAAATGATTTATGCGAATATCCGGCGAAGGCAACTTTAACTGTCTGATTAAGTAACTTTACGCCTCTTTTCGTTACAATATTATTGATCACCGCTTGTGTAAGAAAACAAACAAGATAGGGAAGTTGATGCGGATAAATCGCAAATATATGTTGACGGCAATTTTGTCAGCGTTGTTGGCGGCAGCTGGGTGTGACCGGCTGGAACACTGGTTTGGCAAAACAGCCAATCAGGGTTTTGTAAAAGAAATACCTGCCGGCACTGATGGTAACAGCAATCAGGTAGCCATGCTGTTGCCTGATTTTACTCGGCTGGTAGACCAGCAGGGTCCCGCCGTGGTAAACATACAGGCCACCCGAGATAACCGCAGCCTTGACGGTGACATTGAAAGCAGCTCCGATACGCTGCCCGATAACGACCCGTTTTACGAATATTTCAAACATCTGTTACCTAATGTGCCTCAGACGCCGCAGACAAATGATGATGAATACAATTTCGGCTCCGGCTTTTTCATAAGCAAGGATGGCTACATTCTCACCAATACACATGTTGTCAATGGCATGAACAACATCAAAGTCCTGCTAAACGATAAACGGGAATTTCAGGCAAAATTGATTGGTGCCGATCCTCAATCTGACGTGGCTTTATTGAAAATCAATGCGGATAATTTGCCAGTTGTGCAGCCTGGCAATCCGAAAGAATTGAAAGTTGGCGAGTGGGTAGCGGCTATTGGTGCACCATTCGGTTTTGACAACAGTGTCACTGCCGGTATCGTTTCTGCCAAAGGGCGTAGCCTGCCAGAAGAGAACTACACCCCATTTATTCAAACAGATGTAGCCATTAATCCGGGCAATTCAGGTGGTCCCCTATTTAACCTAAAAGGTCAGGTAGTTGGTATCAATTCCCAGATATACAGTCGTAGCGGCGGCTTTATGGGTATCTCTTTTGCCATTCCGATAGATGTGGCCATGAATGTGGCTGAACAGCTAAAAACCACCGGTAAAGTACAGCGCGGACGTCTGGGTGTGGTCATTCAGGAAGTGAACTACAATCTGGCCAAATCTTTTGGGCTCAACAAGGCTAATGGCGCGCTGATTACACAGGTAGTAGCTGGCGGACCAGCAGCCAGATCAGGTCTGCAACCCGGTGACATTGTTGAAAGTGTTAATGGAGAAGAACTGGAAACCTCCAGTGATTTACCGGTCAGAGTCGGACTGCTGCCGCCTGGAAAACAAATTATTCTCGGGATATGGCGTAAAGGCCGAAAACAGGATATTAAGGTAACACTGGATAATATGTCACCAGCCATCAGTGCTCCATCTAGTGCAGCCAGCGACATTATGCCTACTGACGGTGATAATTTTTTAGAACAACACCTTGGTCTGGAGCTGCGTGCAAGCAGTAAAGGGCTGGTGATTGAAGATGTTAGCAAATTAGCTGCACAGGTTGATTTACGTCGCGGGGATGTCATTGTCGCTGTTGGTTCAAAATTGGTACACAATGAGAAGGATTTCGAGCAGGCAGTACAGGAAAGCGGAAAAAGTGTCCCTTTACTCATCCGGCGAGCCAATAATACTTTGTATATCGCTTTGATACTGCCTTAAAAGTAAACTAAAAATATTTGGCGGGATAAACCGTCTTGTCCATTCAGTGTGTATACAGGCGTAAAATAATCTATCGACTGACTTTTGTGTTCAGACCGGATTCATTATGTTGTCCTATCATTTTAAATTTTGTTCAAGCTACTAATTCAATTATTAAAGGTTCTGGAATCATTCTATGTTGTCAGCACAACCTCCGGTAACAGCACGCGGCCCGATTATGGCCGATGTGGAAGCTTTTCATCTGAGCGAAGTAGAACGCAGACGTTTAAGCCATCCCGCCATTGGTGGCGTGATTCTATTCCGGCGTAATTATCAGTCTCGTGCACAGCTCACCGCACTTGTAGCCGAAATTAAAGCCCTGCGTACACCCGAGCTCATCGTTGCAGTTGACCATGAAGGGGGGCGGGTACAGCGTTTTATTCCGGAATTTACTCGTTTGCCGGCGATGCGGACACTGGGGCAGTGCTGGGAACAGCATGGCGCGGCCATGGCTGATAAAATGGCTGAAACAGTAGGCTGGGTACTGGCCACAGAATTACGCGCTTGTGGTATCGATTTATCATTTACACCGGTATTGGATCTAGACTGGGGCGAATGTGCAGTGATTGGTAACCGCAGCTTTCATCAGCAACCAGCTGTTGTCAGTTTTCTGGCACTTGCTTTACAGCGTGGCCTGGCTCGTGGCGGCATGGCTACTTGCGGCAAACATTTTCCTGGACACGGTGCCGCCAGCGGAGATAGCCATTTGACTCTTCCTCAGGACAATCGTAACTGGGATGAATTATGGGCTGATGATATTCAGCCGTTTAACGATTTGATTCATCATAGCATGCCAGCACTGATGCCGGCACACGTGGTTTATCCTAAAGTTGACCCTACCGAACCGGCTGGTTTTTCCACACTCTGGCTGCAAGGTGTGCTAAGAGACAAAATGCACTTTGATGGTGTGATTTTTTCAGATGATTTAACTATGGAGGGTGCCAGCATTGCAGGAGATATTCGCCAGCGTGCAGCTCATGCTTTTGCTGCCGGCTGTGATATCGCACTGGTCTGCAACAAACCAGATTGGGTAGATACTTTGTTAAACGATTTTCAGTGGCCAGAAAATAGCCGGCTGGCACAGCGCTGGCAAATGATTGCCGGTAAAGGGAAAGTGGCAGATTTCAAAGCCATCATGCAGACGCCAGAATTTCAGTCAGCACAACAACTGGTTGCTAGCCTCGCTTCCGCGCAAGATATCCTAAACGGCGTGCAAGTTGGCGAAGCCTGTTAATTTTGCTCATTCGATAAAAAAAGCCATAGTCAAACTATGGCTTTTTTATCACTTTGTCTTAATCAGGCATTTTTGAAATCAATTACCATTCGGCCAGTAAACTTACCTGCGGCCATTTCATCGAAAATATCATTGATGTCTTCCAGCGGACGCATGGTTACTTTTGGTACCACTTTGCCTTCAGCACCAAACTGGAATGCTTCACGCAAGTCTTCACGTGTACCCACCAGTGAGCCCACTACCTCAATACCATCAAGTACCAGACGCGGAATATTCAAATCCATGGTGTCTACAGGCAGAGCTACTGCCACAATACGTCCGCCAGCGCGTACAGCAGCAACGGCTGAATTAAACGCAGATTTAGCCACAGCAGTCACCACCGCAGCATATGCGCCGCCTACTTTTTCCTGAATGATTTCTTCAACTTTTTCCTTAGCCGGGTTCAGGGTCATATCCGCACCCATCTCGCGTGCCAATTCCAGTTGTTTTTCATTCACATCAATAGCAATCACTTTGGCATTAAACACATTCTTAGCATATTGCAAAGCCAGATTGCCCAGACCGCCCAAACCATAAATCGCAATCCACTGGCCGGGTTGAATATGAGATACTTTAATTGCCTTGTAAGTGGTCACACCGGCACAGGTAATACTGCTGGCTGCTTCAGAACTCAGACCATCCGGTACCTTCACCGCATAGTCTGCTACCACGATACATTCTTCCGCCATACCACCGTCTACAGTATAGCCGGCGTTTTTAACTTCACGACAGAATGTTTCACGGCCACTATTGCAGTATTCGCAATGCCCACAGCCCTCAAAAAACCAGGCCACACTGGCACGATCGCCTACTTTTAGCGAAGTGACATCTTCACCGACAGCAGTAACCACACCAATGCCTTCATGTCCCAGCGTTACACCAGTCACATCACCAAAATCTGCATTTTTTACATGCAAATCAGTGTGACAAACCCCGCAACATTCCATTTTCAGCAATGCTTCATTGGCTTTCAGCGGACGGACGGCTTTGTCCTGAATGGCCACTTTTTTGTCTTTTGTTACTACGGCTGCTTTCATAATGAACCCTTTTCATCAGTAAAGAAGAAGTGTTTGGCCTGTTAGTTTCTGTTGTCAGAAGTTAGACCGGTAGAACCTAAAAAATCAATCACCAAATAGAATCAATACCAGCGTCAGCATTATCCTGAATGAAAATGACAATCAAATTATTTAACAGCGTGAATTTTCCCCGTCACACCGACTAATTGCCACCTGAATCAGGACTAACGTATAAATTCTCTGGCAGAGATTCTGACAGATGCTCCCTTGCAATACCAGCAGTAAAACTTAAATAATTGTAACTCTAAACAAAGCCTTTGCGTAAGAATAAATTAATGCCAGATACAATATATGTTTAAGAATTCATAGCAGATTTTAAATAATTGATTAATACTAATTCTTATCCTGCTTTAGCATCAGCCAGAACATCTTAAAACCAGCCTAACAGCAATAAACCACGAATTAAGACAACACATCAATTTGCAAATTTAGCCCTTTCAAGCGTAAGCGCTACTTATCCCTTTTGGCAACAGATACGCATACCAGACAGCCGCAGAAACCGTGTTATGATGCAGGCGCCTGAACAAAGTAAACCAAATTCCTCCCTACGAATCATCATGAATACACATATCAGCCGACGCAAACGTGCCCTCAGTGGTGTACTGCTGCTGGACAAAGACAGAGGCATGAGCAGCAACAGCGCTTTACAGCGGGCGCGCTTTTTATATGGTGCCGTCAAAGCCGGACACACTGGTGTACTCGACCCGCTGGCCACCGGTCTACTGCCGGTGTGTTTTGGAGAAGCCACTAAATTTGCCCAGTATCTGCTTGATGCAGACAAAGCTTATACAGCAACATTACAGCTTGGCGTCGCCACCAGTACCGGCGATGCTGAAGGCGAAGTTGTGGCTACAGCCGATACCCACATCACACTAGCACAGGTGCAGTCTGCCATCGCTGCTTTCAATGGTGAAATAACCCAGACACCACCCATGTATTCGGCCATCAAACATCAGGGCAAACCATTGTATGAATATGCACGCGCCGGCATTACCATCGAACGCAAAAGCAGGCAGGTAACCATTTATCAGATTGGTATTGTAGAATTTGCCTATCCTACACTGATTATCAACGTGCGCTGCAGCAAAGGTACCTATATCCGCACTCTAGCTGAAGATATAGCTCAGCATATGGGGACAGTGGCTCATCTGACAGCACTACGTCGTACCGCTACCGCTGGGTTTAGTATCGACCAGAC
Source organism: Snodgrassella sp. B3837 (assembly GCF_026535955.1). NCBI lineage: Bacteria > Pseudomonadati > Pseudomonadota > Betaproteobacteria > Neisseriales > Neisseriaceae > Snodgrassella > Snodgrassella sp. B3837. The sequence continues at coordinate 22,908 of NZ_JAFNPI010000019.1, read as the reverse complement.
CCATACCCTTGCCGCTATCAGCAGTCTGGATGAATCAAAACGTGATAATTTGCTGCTTCCCAGCGATGTGCTGGTACAACATTTACCGGCAGCCACACTTACCGATAAAGAAATTTTGCAATTGCAGCACGGGATAGCCGTGCATTCCGGACAAAATTATGGCACAATGTGCCCCTTGCGTATTTATGCCGCCAGTGGCCGCTTCATCGGGTTGGTTCAGTATCAGGCTGCCAGCAGCCGTCTCAAAGTACTGCGTCTGATGAGCACCAATGTAGAGAGCTAAATACCTATTTGGAGTTGGCCGTTGTCAGACATCATTGTTAGCTTGGCCAACTTGTCTGCCGAAAGGCTTTTTTAATAGAGTGAATTACATGTTATCTGTTGAACAAAAAGCACAAATCGTAAAAGATTATCAGCGTACCGAAGGCGATACTGGTTCTTCTGAAGTACAAATCGCATTGCTGACCTTCCGTATTAACGACCTTACCGGCCACTTCAAAGCTAATCCTAAAGATCATCACAGCCGCCGTGGTCTATTGAAAATGGTAAGTTCCCGTCGTCGTCTGCTGGCGTATATCCGTCGTACCAAACCGGATACCTACCGCGAGCTGATTGGCCGTCTGGGTCTGCGTAAATAAGCATGCTATGCTGCTAAAAAAGCCGTCTTGATTATAAGACGGCTTTTTTAATTCTATAGTTACTTGTAAAAAATTACCTCCAACCAAAGTCCACCCTGTATTTTGCCATCAATGCAGGCAGTAGGCAGAAAACCACATATACGACTCATCCTGTCTTATCGATGAAACAGACAAGGCCTGTGCTTAGCCTCGTCTGAAACGAAAAAACACAGGCCAATAAAATCAGCCTATTTCATTATATAAATCAGGATTTAAACGTGCATTCTGAGTTTGGCACCAGTCAAGATGGTCTTTACTTAAATGAAAAGCTTTGGCCTGAAACTCTTTCAAACTTTCCTGCTGTTCTATTTTACGCGTATACGAACGCACAAAACGGCGTACCTCATTTGGTGTTTCCAAAATCAGCCCAGGTACAGTTTGCGGCTTACCGGTAGCAGAATCAATCGCCACCATAGTGAAATAACTAGAATTACTGTGGCGAATATCTCCGTTAATCAGATTTTCCGCTTCCACACGGATACCAATCATCATCGATGATTTTCCCACATAATTTACCCGAGCCTTAATGGATACCAGATCTCCCACATAAATAGGCGTACGAAAATTGACTGTATTAATTGCTGCCGTTACTGTTACACAGCGCGCATGCTTACAGGCACAGGCATAGGCCGCCTGATCCATCAGCGCCAGAATACGGCCGCCGAAAATCGTATTATTAGCATTGGTATCTTCCGGATGCATGACCACCGAAAGCAATACATCACTGTCAGTCGGTTTTTTATACAAAAGTTCGGACATAATTATCATTCCCCATAAAAAACAGGTACAGCCAATCCGGTTGAACCAATAAAATTAACATCAATCATATTAATTCTAACATATAACCCAATCCAATTAATATGCGCACAGATTGGTAAAAAGTACGATCAGCATAAATATCCGTTCTTTTCCGCCAAAAAAGACCAAAAATACCTGCAAAAACCGGCTCTACTGGTTAGAAGACATCAGGTTAGAGATAAGCTAAAAAATATATGTTAGAATTTACCCATAATACAAAGCGTATTGAGGGTTATCACAACCCTGTTAATCCCAATCAACCATCATTTGCAAACCTCGCCCGGCCAGAAACCCTACCCATGTGTATGTACAAAGCGTATACATTGTTAGGTTTTTTAGCAGGTGCGACTTTTGCAGAAACTGAAACAGAAAGTTCAGCATGTTCAATAAACACATAAAAACCTTTCAGTATGGAAATCAGACCGTTACTCTTGAAACTGGTGAAATTGCCCGTCAAGCAGCAGGTGCGGTCAAAATTTCTATGGGTGATACCGTAGTACTGGTAGCCGTTACTGCAGCAAAAGAAGTTAAACCCGGACAAGATTTTTTTCCGCTCACCGTAGATTATCTCGAGCGCACTTATGCAGCCGGTAAAATTCCTGGCGGCTTTTTTAAACGGGAAGGCAAACAAAGCGAAAAAGAAATTCTTACCAGCCGCCTGATAGATCGTCCAATACGTCCACTATTTCCTGAAGGTTTTTTCAACGATATTCAGATTGTGGCTATGGTGGTATCCATTGACCCTGAAATCGACTCTGATATACCAGCCATGTTAGGTGCATCCGCAGCTCTACTGCTGACTGGCGTACCATTTGCAGGCCCGATTGGTGCAGCCCGCGTTGGTTACGTAAATGGAGAATACGTACTCAATCCTACTAAAGCACAGTTGGCACAATCTCAGCTAGATCTAGTCGTGGCGGGTACCGAAAAAGCCGTATTAATGGTGGAATCTGAAGCCGATGTACTGTCTGAAGAAACCATGCTTGGTGCCGTAGTTTACGGTCACGACCAAATGCAGGCGGCTATCCGTGCCATTAACGAATTTGCCGATGAAGTTAATCCAGAAATATGGGACTGGCAGCCACCGGCCACCGACGATACACTGATTGCTCGTGTACGCGAACTTGCCGGAGCCACCATTGATGCTGCTTTTAAAATCAAACAGAAGCAGGCACGCACTGCCAAGCTCGACGAAGCTTGGGCCGCAGTAGAAAGCGCATTAATTACCGAAGAAACCGATACACTGCTAGCCAATCAGATTCGGGGAATTTTCAAAGATTTAGAAAAAGAAGTTGTACGTGGACAGATTCTTGAAGGCCAGCCGCGTATTGACGGCCGTGATACCCGTACCGTGCGCCCGATCAACATTCAGACCGGTGTTTTACCCCGTACCCACGGTTCAGCTTTATTCACCCGCGGCGAAACTCAGTCTCTGGCAACAGCCACTCTCGGTACTCAGCGTGACGAACAGATTATTGATGCACTGAGTGGCGAATATACTGACCGCTTCATGTTGCATTACAACTTCCCGCCATACTCTACCGGTGAAGTGGGGCGCATGGGTGCACCAAAACGCCGTGAAATCGGCCATGGCCGTCTGGCTAAACGCGCCTTACTGGCTGTGCTGCCGGATGTGGAAGACTTCAGCTACACCATGCGCGTGGTATCTGAAATCACAGAATCCAACGGTTCATCTTCCATGGCCAGCGTTTGCGCTGGTTGCCTGAGCTTGCTCAATGCCGGTGTCCCACTGAAAAGTCATGTGGCCGGCATTGCCATGGGTTTAATATTAGATGGTAACAAATTTGCCGTTTTGACCGACATTCTTGGCGACGAAGACCACCTCGGCGATATGGATTTCAAAGTGGCCGGTACCACCAACGGCGTTACTGCATTGCAGATGGATATCAAAATCCAAGGTATTACCAAAGAAATCATGCAGATTGCACTGGCACAGGCCAAAGAAGCACGTCTGAAAATTCTGAGCCAGATGCAGGAAGCTGTAGAAGGTCCGCAGGAATTATCTGCCCATGCACCGCGATTATTCACGATGAAAATCCATCAAGACAAAATCCGCGATGTGATTGGTAAAGGCGGCGAAACCATCCGTAACCTTACTGCCGAAACCGGTACCGAAATCAATATTGCCGAAGATGGCACCATTACCATTGCAGCTACTACCAGCGAAGCAGGTGAAGCCGCTAAACGTCGTATTGAAGAAATTACGGCTGAAGTGGAAGTGGGCAAAGTGTACGATGGCACAGTAATCAAGATTTTGGATAACAATGTGGGCGCAATTGTATCTGTTATGCCAGGCAAAGATGGTCTGGTACACATCAGCCAGATTTCCCACGAGCGTGTAAAAAATGTTAGTGACTACCTACAAATTGGTCAGCAGGTAAAAGTAAAAGCTTTAGAAATCGACGACCGCGGCCGTGTGCGTTTGTCCATCAAAGCGCTGCTGGAAAAAGCACCACAGGAAGCCAAACCTGAAGAACACTAAATTCAGTTTTCACCATTCAAACTGCCTTGCATCGCAAGGCAGTTTTTATATGTGGAAAGCTTGTGGATTAGCCAGATTCATCCACCTCATATACCAACCTGTTGAGAACTATAGGCCAGAATACATCTGCTAAATAGTGTTTTTCATTACTGCAGAGCACTCATCCTTGACAGATTGAGAGCCAAACAAGCTGGAATCAAGACACATGGCAAGGAGTTGCTTAAATTTTAAGCAGCGAAATAAAATTTCATTATAACAACTGCCTAAATTAGTTATCCACAGTTTATGTGCAGTAACATCCCAATATTTACAGGAATAATGTGTATTTATTCCCGCCATGACAGCTTTTGATAAACCTGTTTTGAAAAAATAAAGATAATCAGAGAAGCTATTTCTATCGTGTGGATAATTCTAATCAGACTTTCCAATGCGCTATTTCAGAAATTTATTTTCCTGCTAACATCTTCTTAGAGTATAGCAATGCAAGCATACCGTGATTAATCAGTTCCAATAAGTTGATGGCAGACATGATTGCTTAAGCTAAAAAATATCCACTGCTGCCAAAAAATAAAAGCACAACATTCATCCTCTTTAGTTTAAATAAAAAGCATATAGGAATATAATATTACAAAAGAATATCAATTTATCAAGGTAACATCATGGGAAACGGTTTAAAACTAGAAAACATTAAGACTTATTTCATACAGCACCAATTACCACCTTTAGATCAATCTTCAATCATCTATGGCATGATTAATGCCAAAGCTTGGCAATATGCTTTACTATCTGGATTAGCAACTTTATTTATTCGGCATATGCTGATTTATTTTAATGCTGAAAAAATCATTCTCATTGGTCTAACGGCCAACGCCAATTTATCCGAATCCATAACCGTTATTCCGATGACCAAAATTACCAATCTGAGCTACAAAACAGGCTTTTTCAGAGGTGAATTAACGTTTGTTTATGAGCAGCAAAAATACACATTTAAAATTCCAAACTTTATATTAGCCGCCAAATGGCAAAAAAATAATCTGAAAAATATACTGCAACGTTACATCATCAGCGCCTCCTAAGCTGATAGCATTCAGTTAGCAGATACGCTGCTCACTATTAATAATTTCATGTTGTGAATGAAGAGTGCGGATACATAGCTATCAGTACTTACTTAGCACACATAAAAAACATCTCAGTACGCCAAAAATCTTTTTTATGGCTATCCGCTGCAAAAACGCAAAACAGACGCGTCACAGACATTAACAACGGTCTATAATGCTGGTTTTCAGCGCGCAGAGATAAAAAATGCAGCATATCCACGTTATCGGAATTGGCGGCACATTTATGGGAGGCCTTGCTGCCATTGCCAAACAGGCTGGCTACCGCGTTACCGGTTGTGATGCCAAAATGTATCCGCCTATGAGTACCCAGCTGGCTGATTTAGGTATAGATGTGGTAGAAGGATTTGAAGCAGCACAGCTGGATAACTATCCGGCAGATATCTACGTCATCGGCAATGTTGCCCGTCGCGGCATGCCGGTGGTCGAAGCCATTCTCAATCGTAATCTGCCTTATACCTCAGGGCCACAATGGCTTGCTGAAAACATATTGCAACAGCACTGGGTATTAGCCGTAGCCGGCACCCATGGGAAAACCACCACTGCCAGCATGTTGGCCTGGGTACTAGAAGAAGCCGGTCTTGCGCCTGGTTTTCTGATAGGCGGCGTACCACAGAATTTTGCTGTGTCTGCCAGACTGCCACAAATTCCACCGGCTACACAGGCTGATAGCCGCGCCGAAACCAGCCCGTTTTTTGTAATAGAGGCCGACGAATACGATACCGCATTTTTTGATAAACGCAGTAAATTCGTTCATTATCACCCGCGTACCGCCATTCTCAATAATCTGGAATATGATCACGCCGATATATTTCCTGATTTGTCTGCCATCCAGACTCAGTTTCACCATCTAGTACGTACCATCCCCAGCGAAGGACTAATTGTAGTCAACGATGAATCCCAAGCATTATCCGAAGTATTACAACAAGGCTGCTGGTCTCAAGTAGAAGGCTTTGGCTCTGGTAGCGACTGGCAGGTAGGCGAAGTGTCTAAAACAGGTGGTTTCGATGTGCTTTTTCAGAAGCAGAAAGTCGGGCATATCGAATGGCAACTGCTTGGACAGCATAACCGCATGAATGCGCTGGCTGTCATTGCTGCCGCTCGCCATGTAGGTGTGACCGTAGAGCAATCATGCACCGCACTTTCACGTTTTCAGAATGTCAAACGACGCATGGAAATCAAGGGCGTCGTCAACAATATTACCGTATATGATGATTTTGCTCATCATCCCACCGCAATTGCGACCACCATTGCTGGCTTACGCCAGAAAGTCACTGGTGCCCGTATTTTGGCCGTATTGGAGCCGCGTTCTAATACCATGAAACTGGGTACTATGAAAGCAGCATTGCCCAGCAGTTTGGCCGAGGCCGATAAAGTATACTGCTATGCCGGTGGTGTGGATTGGGATGTAGCAACAGCATTAAGTCCGTTGCAAAATAAAGTGGAAGTATTTCAGGATATGCCGTCACTAATCGCTGCCATTGTAGAAGAAGCTAAGCAGGGTGATCATATTCTGGTCATGAGCAACGGCAGCTTTGGTGGTATCCATCAACAGCTACTAACTAAACTAGCAAATAAATAGCTGATTAATCATCATTGGTAAAGCAAACCAAAACCAAAAAAATATAACTATTCTCAGTTTGTTAAACCGGTTGCTCTCATATGGGTAGCCGGCTTTAATTATTTTTATTTAGGCAGAATATTCAAACAGCTCATACCAATTCACAATTGTTAGCGTACAGCAGACACTCAATTGCTGCCGATAAAAAGTTTATCATTCAGGATGCTTCATCTACCATGGCTTTAGCTAACTCAGTATGGTTCATCTTGCCATATGTACTAAGCCAGTCACGGGCAGCTTCGCGCTGATCGCAGCTTTTGGCTGCTTCTGTTTGAACTGTATTCATCTCGGTATAGGTCAGTTGTGCCAGATACTGACAATTCAGCACTTGTGTAAACGAAGCTGGTGCAGCCATGGCACCGGCCGGAGTAGGGCGAAAATTGCCCAGTAATAACAATACAGCCACCAACCCGACAGTCTTCAACACATTCATGATTGACTCCGTAAATTAGATAAATCTAATAATTTATTTATTTTTTGCTATATTACTTAGAAAAAAATAAATAAACAACCTAAAAATTTCTTGAAAATTAATTTACTATTTATTTTTTTAAAATTGTTGTATAATAAAAACAAATTTAATAACGTTATTTCTAATAATTGCTGGAGTTTGTGCATGCAAACATTTAAGGATCGTCTGGCTTCGCTCTGGCCAGGGGAGCGCCAATCCAAAATTGCCACAGACATAGATATGACCATGGCCGGATTCAGCCGAATCTGGCATGAAGGCGGTCTACCTAAAGCAGAAACCCTGAAACGCATCAAAGAATTGAAGGGATGCAGTATCGACTGGCTGCTCACCGGAGAAGGAGAGCCTTTTCCCGAACAGCCTACACAGGCGGCACACGATACACTAGGTAATCCAGTGAATGCTGATGACTTTGTCTATGTGCCGCGTTATGCCATTGAAGCTGCTGCCGGACACGGTAGTCTAGTGGATAACGAAAAACCGATGTTTACCATGGCGTTTCGCAAGGACTGGATAAACGCAATGATTAGCCCCGAAGTGAGCGGCTTATCAGTTATATCGGTTAAAGGCGACTCCATGGAAGGCGTATTAAATGATGGCGATACCATATTGGTGCAGCAAATGAATCATATCCGCCGTGATGGCTTGTATGTATTGCGTATCAACGACAACTTATTGGTAAAACGTCTGCAGCTGATGCCGGGAAATGTTGTAAATGTGATTTCTGCCAACGAAGCCTATCCAAGTTTCGAAATAAGGCTGGATAGCGAAAGTGACGATGTGCAGATTATTGGCAAAGTTTTATGGTTTGGCCGCTATCTATAATATTGTGCAGAGCAGATATTAAATTAATGTTTTTATAATTCTACCTCGCTAAGATATTGAATCTCTGCGTATAAGCCAGACTAATTTAGCCCACTACCAATGTGCTATCTGAATCCATAAAAAAACCGTCTGAATGGCAGAATTCAGACGGTTTTTTTATATTTGGATAAATCTAGATTATTTTGGACTTTTATAAATACTACCATCCGCGAGTAACCATTCAGGCTCTGCACCTTTATCAATCACATCCTGATTTACCACTACCTTTTTCACATCGGTTAAATCCGGCAGAGCATACATTGTATTCAGCAATGCCTTTTCCACAATGGAGCGCAGGCCACGTGCACCAGTTTTACGCGCCATAGCCAGTTTGGCAATTGCTTGCAGGGCGGAAGGCTGTACTTGTAATTCCACACCTTCCATAGCAAATAATGCCTGAAACTGCTTGATTAAAGCATTTTTCGGTTCGGTCAGAATATTAATCAAAGCATCTTCATCCAGTTCAGCCAGCGTAGCAATCACCGGCAAACGGCCAATCAGCTCAGGAATCAACCCGAATTTAATCAGATCTTCTGGTTCCACAGTCTGAAATAACTCACTGACATTGGTATTTTCATCTTTACTGTGTACCGCCGCACCAAAACCAATACCACCTTTTTCTGTGCGCTGACGAATTACCTTTTCCAGACCGGCAAATGCACCACCACAAATAAACAGAATATTCGTGGTATCAACATTAATGAATTCCTGATTAGGATGCTTACGGCCGCCTTGTGGCGGTACTGAAGCCACCGTACCTTCCACCAATTTAAGCAATGCCTGTTGTACGCCTTCCCCAGATACATCCCGAGTAATAGAAGGATTATCACTTTTGCGAGAAATCTTATCGATTTCATCAATATATACAATACCTCTTTGCGCTTTCTGTACATCAAAATCGCATTTGCTTAGCAATTTAGTAATAATCTGTTCTACATCCTCACCCACATAGCCGGCCTCAGTAAGGGTTGTGGCATCTGCCATCACAAACGGCACATCAAGCTTACGAGCCAACGTTTGTGCTAGCAGCGTTTTACCGGAGCCGGTTGGTCCAATCAGAAGAATATTGGATTTAGACAGCTCTACCTGTCCTTCTTCTTTGCCAAAACGCAAGCGTTTATAATGATTGTATACAGCCACGGCCAGTGATTTTTTGGCCGTTTCCTGTCCAATTACATATTGATCCAGATTCGCCACAATTTCCGCCGGTGTTGGCAGCTTGTCTAGGCCGCTGTCGGTATCAGTACCTGCCGGCTTAAATTTTTCTGCAGAAGAAGCACCTGCATTATGTAGCATGTCGTTGCATGTATCCACGCATTCATTACAGATTAATGCGTTGTCACCTTCAATCAGATTTTTAACTTCGTTTTCCGGTTTCCCGCAAAAAGAACAATAACGAATTTCTTTACTCATAAACAGGTTTTCATCAGAAAAAAGAGCTTATAGCGAAAGCCGATCCAGATGTCTAAAGCGCAAATTGCCCAGATCCGGCCAAAAAACGAGTATATAATGTTATTAGCTTGATATCAAACCAAATGCTGATGTTGTTTTATCCACTTGCGAAATCAGTTTAGCAATGCAAAACTAATTAAAATATCGTTTATAAACAGCTTTTAAACAATTAAATTGGCTCAGAAAATACCGGCCGTGATTGAAATTGCCTTATAATCAATAAGAGAAACAAAATTTCGTACTGATAATTTGTACGTTTAAACACGCCTCTCAACCATAGGTGTAGCCTAGCCGCACCTTTCGTACATTCAGAATAAGCAACTAATAGAGAATTATATAACCCTCACACAGGGTCAAAAAGGAAGTTATCATGTCACGTTTATCTTGTCTGCGTCGCTGGCAGTGGGTAAGCTTGTTAAGCAGTAGCCTGTTTTTTGCCGTACCTACGGTAGCCGGTGATCTAGATGTTCTCGGCAGATTTATCGAACAAAAACAGGCCGGTGGCCAGTCTGACACCCTCAGCTCATTTATCAGTAACCACCCAGATGCCAATCTGGAAGCTCGCGCACAAATTGCCGGTCCTTTATTAAGTTCACAATCGGCCTTGATTATGAACAATCAGACCGGAGAAATCCTTTATCAAAAAAATATTAATCAAGTTCGTTCCATTGCTTCCATATCCAAGCTCCTCTCCGCCATGGTGGTGCTGGATGCCAATCAGAATATGAACGAGCCGATTACCATCACCGATGCTGAAATAGACCGGCTGAAAAACTCCACCAGCCGTCTATCTGTTGGCACAGTGATGACGCGGCGCGAATTGCTCCACATCGGACTGATGAGCAGTGAAAATCGTGCTATCCATGCGCTGGCACGCACTTATCCAGGAGGAATGCCGGCATTTGTAGAAGCCATGAATCGCAAAGCAGCCGAGCTGGGTATGAATAATGCACGTTTCTACGAACCAACCGGCCTCGACCCGCGTAATCAGGCTACTGCACGCGATCTGGCATTGTTGGTACGCGGCGCCAGCCAATATCCGCTTATCAGACAATATTCCACTGATAATTCCGGCTCAGTTTATACCAGTAATGGCCGCGTAGAGCAGTATCACAATTCCAACGCACTGGTACGTGAAGGTGTATGGCCGATTGCTCTACAGAAAACTGGCTATATCCGTGAAGCTGGCCGCTCCATGGTGCTGCTCACCAGTGTGCAAAATCAACCCGTGACCATCGTGCTGCTTAATTCTCCAAGCTCCACCACTCGTGTTAGTGACGCTCGTGCGTTACGTTCATGGGCGATGCAGCAGTCTCTCTGATTACTGTACTAACATTGATTACCCCGTTAGCGATAACGGGGTTTTTGTTATCTTGCCGGTAAACCTTACTGCTGAGTAGCTTAGACAACACAGCAGAACGTGCTAACATTAGAGCAAACACCGGAATCAATTCTGAAACAGACAACAGGGAAAGGTACAGATATGGCTATATTAATTACAGGTGCTTCTGCCGGTTTTGGTGCCGAAATGTGTCGGGTAATGGTTCGTGCCGGATATCAAGTTATCGGTGCGGCGAGGCGGCTGGAAAAACTACACCAATTACAAGCCGAGCTGGGTACCACCTTTTTACCCCTGCACATGGATGTTGCCGACAAACAAAGTGTAGATAACGCGCTGGCCTCCCTGCAAGGCACATGGGCAGATATCGATTTATTGGTGAATAATGCGGGTCTGGCATTGGGTATGGAGCCCGCTCAGGAAGCAAACTATGCCGACTGGGAAACCATGATTCATACCAATATTCTTGGTTTAACCTATGTTACCCGTCAGATACTGCCACGCATGGTAGCCAAAAATGCCGGTTATATCATCAACCTTGGCTCAACTGCTGGTTCTTGGCCGTATAAAGGCGGCAATGTTTATGGTGCCACCAAAGCTTTTGTGCGCCAGTTCAGCCTCAATCTACGTACCGATCTGGCCGGTACCCGCATACGTGTCACCAATATCGCCCCAGGCCTGTGTGGCGATACTGAATTTTCTAATGTCCGTTTTCGCGGCGATGAGCAGCAAGCTGCGGCTGTATACGAACACATCAGCTATCTGCAACCAGCAGACATCGCCAATACCGTGTTATGGCTCTATCAGACACCAGCTCATATGAATGTAAACCACATTGAAATTATGCCTGTAGCACAAACATTTGCCGGCCTAAGTGTAACCCGTGATTTGGATTGAGGCTGATTAGAATGAGTAGTAAGACCGTGTGGCAGTCCAAAGCTGAAGAAAAAGCCCGCATCATTGCTCAATGTGTCCAGCACAGCGTCACCATCACCCAATTGCGCGAACAGGTTCTGGATATTGTATTAAACATGAGCGGTGTCATTAAAGCTTATCAAGTACTGACACACATGCAGCAACACAGCAGCAGCACCATCGCTCCGCCAACTGCCTATCGCGCATTAGACTTTTGGGCAGAGCAGGGTGTATTGCATAAAATACCAGCGGTAAACGGTTATATTCTCTGTCGCCATGTGCAGCATGAATGTAATAGTGATTGTCATGAAGATGACATCCACCACAACGATTTTGTACTGGTTTGCAACCAGTGCGGTACTGTGGATGAACAAAGCCTGAGCTCTGAATGGGCAGCTCTACGCCGGCGTGCAGCCGACAATGGTTTCATATTGAATGATGAACACATCGTACTTACCGGAATCTGCCGGCATTGCCAGCTAAAGCCAGCTTAAAATAGCTTCCAAAATTCAATCTGTATTTTGCCTGCCTGATATTCTAAATTTCAGGCTGTGCTGAATTTTTCGCGATATTTCAAACAAGCAATATATTCAGTCTCGCCAAAGTGCCTGCACTCTCTAGAAACCATAATAAACCATTAGATTGCCATTACCCCAGCAGCTATCCCTGATATTTAAAAGGCTTAATAGATGTAAACAGCTTCTTCAAGTTATCTTCGACATCTTTAATATCATCCAAATAAAGAATCCATAGTTTTTTCCGTGCGCGAGAGCAGGCGGTATAAAACAGATTACGGCTATTCTCCAATTTTCTGGTTTCCTCTTCCGTATACGTTTGTTCCGGCTCTAGAGACAGACTGGCAAAAAAATTTTAAAATTATTTTTATTGTTTCTCCTAAGGTTATATCCCAAGATTATTGCTACATTGTCATATTTTTATCTTGGTGCCATCATACGTTTTGTATTGAAATGTTTGCAGCTTATCGTGCTCATTGTTGAAAAGTCATCCATTGTTGTCATAAATCTAAGCCACTGTTCAGAATCTTTTTTATAGCTGAGTTTCTCTTGTTGATTTTTTATCTATTTGTTTATCTGTTAGTTTTACATCGGGCTTGGTTTTTGCTTCTATCCAAACATTTCTTCATGCAGCAGGCCATCAGTATAGCCCTCAATTGTTTTTACGTAATTTATTGATTCTATGCTGGAGAAAATACTTTAACGACTCAATTAGTATGTAGGTTTTATCAGCACACCCACCAGCTTGAATAATATAACTGTCAAAATTATCAATGGCTCTAAATATTTTCTGATGTATTTTTTATTGTTCGTCGTAATTGGTTTTCAAACACATTTTTATCCTCTTAATTTTTATTAAGTTAATTATTCAGTTAATTCAAACCATCCAGAATATATATTTAGATAATGCTTTTATATTCGATAATGAATCTGTGTCTATAGTAATGATGGTGAAAGTAGCGCACTGTCAAATTTGGTATTGCTTTATTTATATTAATTTTTAGCTGTAATTGAAACAAACTTTCAATATGAATCTGTTCGTTTGAATAAGGATTTTAAATAATTTTGAGAAAGCTGTTTCTAGTAATGTAATAATACTCAAATTTGTTGTAGTTTGTTTGAATAATTACCTCTTCAGCAGCCGGAAAGGCACTTCATTGACAAGATGATAATCTAGTAGAGTTTTAGCAAAAATTCCTCTTTTTTATAATAGTAATGAATAAAGAATTATTATTTTGTATTAATGACAATTTCTAGTGACAGAATAAACTAAAAGTAAAAAATTGAACAGATTTTAAAATTAACTAATAATATTAATATATTAATTAAAATAGGTATGACAAAAATTTATTCATGTGTTTAATCTAATTTAAAAATTTATTTGCCAGTCAAATATCTTAAAAAAATTTGCATGTAAAATAAGTTGAGGCTATAAATAATTTTCATTCAACAGTTCTGGCAGCAGCATTCAGTTTAAGGAGATACATATGAACAACATCTCAGTGGGCATTGTGCAGATGGTTTCTGGCACGAACGTGGCGGAAAATATTCAGTCTATGCAGCGTCTGGTGCGGCAAGCTGCGGCTGCTGGGGCTGAGTGGGTAGTGTTACCAGAGTACTGGCCCATTATGGGGCAGAATGATACTGATAAGGTGAAGGTGGCTGAAGTATTTGGCGATGGACCGTTGCAAACCGCTTTAAAATCGCTGGCCGCTGAATTGGGTATCGTGCTCTTTGGCGGTACTATACCATTACAAAGCACAGATAAAGCCAAAGTGCTTAACACTATGATGGTATATGGCCGCGCCGGTGAGCTGCTTGGCTTTTATCATAAAATGCACCTGTTTGGATTTGTGGGTGCCAATGAAAGTTATGCAGAAGCCGATACGATTTTGCGTGGCATGGATGTGCCGCAGTTAAAAGTAGATGATGTTTCCGTAGCTCAAGGTATTTGTTACGATTTACGTTTTCCTGAATTCTTCCGTGCTCAACTGCCTTTTGATGTACTTGTACTGCCCGCTGCTTTTACCTATACCACCGGTAAAGCGCACTGGCATACGCTATTAACCGCACGTGCAATTGAAAATCAATGCTATCTTCTCGCATCAGCACAAGGTGGCACACATCAAAACGGCCGCCGTACCTTTGGTCACAGCATGATCATTAATCCATGGGGCGAAGTGCTGGCCTGTTTGCCGGAAGGTGAGGGTGTGATTACCGCTGAGTTGGATAATGATTTTCTGCAATCAGTACGCAGTAAATTACCGGCTCTCCAGCATCGCATATTGTAATCAGGAATGATTTGGTTCAATAAAAATAGCAAGCTTAGCACTGGAACTGACGAATTTGATAGACGTTTTGTCTAAATAATCAAATCTGTAATCATTTAAACAGGACAACAGCAATCATTACTTGTCCAAAAAAGAGAATCATGGCATGATTATCGATTAAATTTTGACTATATAAAGTTAAATGTTGAATTTTCTATCAAATTTTGATTTAGGAAGCAGTGGGCAGTTATGAGTGGTGGAACTAAGAAAAAATCGCATTCGCAATGGAGCTCGCGGATGGGCTTTATGCTTGCCGCAGCAGGTTCGGCAGTGGGTCTGGGCAATATCTGGAAATTTCCTTACATGGCTGGACAGATGGGTGGTTCTGCCTTTGTGCTGACCTATCTGATTTGTATGTTTATCATTGGCCTGCCGATTCTGGTTGCGGAATGGTTGATTGGTCGCCGCGGTCAGAAAAATCCGATTCATACCATGGAAGATGTAGCTGCTGCTGAAGGGCGTTCTAAATCATGGCGCTGGGTAGGGATTATCGGCGTTTTAGGCTCATTCTTGATTCTGTCTTTCTATAGCGTGATTGGCGGCTGGGCTACCGATTATATCTTTCTGGCCGGTAGTGGTACCTTTAAAGGACTGCATGGCGATGGTACCAGTCTGGTATTTCAGCAATTTCTGGGTAGTGTAAGCCATCTGCTTACATGGCATACAGTGTTTATGTTTGCAACTGCATTGATTGTTGCCATGGGTGTGGGAGCCGGTCTGGAGCGTTCTTGTAAAATCATGATGCCGGGGTTGGGCGTTTTGTTGATTGGTCTGGTGATTTATGCGGCGGTTGTCAGTGGCCCTTCCTTTGGTAGAGCATTCACTTTCCTGTTTACCCCAAATTGGTCCGCAATTACCGGAAAAGCAGTGTTAGCGGCTCTTGGCCATGCCTTTTTCAGTTTATCGCTTGGTATGGGAATTATGATGGCCTACGGCTCCTATCTTGGCAAAGATGTTAATCTGATTTCTACTGCTCGTACTGTGGTGATTCTGGACGTTATCGTTGCCATGTTGTCGGGCATGGCCATTTTTCCTCTTGTATTTGCCAATGGTTTGCAACCGGGCGAAGGCCCTGGCCTTATCTTTGTTACTTTACCAATTGCTTTCGGTAATATGGCTGGCGGTACTATCATCGGTATTCTGTTCTTTATTTTTCTCACTTTTGCAGCACTGACATCTTCAATTTCATTACTGGAACCAACAGTCGAACTGTTGGAAGAAAAAACGCACCTAGGCCGTAAATCCGCCACTCTGGTAAGTAGCGTGGTTATCTGGGCATTGGGTATTGCCTGTCTGTTGTCTTTTAATGAATGGCAGGATGTAACTATTTTCGGTAAAAATATTTTTGACTGCTTAGATTACCTCACCAGTAAACTGATGTTGCCATTAACTGGTCTGGGTACCATTATTTTTGCTGGCTGGATGATGAAACAGGAAACCATCCGGCAAGAACTGAATTTAAGTCCAGTAATATTTGCTGGGTGGAAATTTTTATGCCGAATCGTTATTCCAGTGGCAGTGATTGCTATTCTGATTTACGGATTTATGTAATCTTGGTATAATTCTTATTAGAATATAGGTTTATCACC
>NZ_JAFNPI010000019.1:0-6678 GCF_026535955.1 Snodgrassella sp. B3837 | reverse complement strand
CACTGGCCGGCAAAGAAAAATGCCGGCCAGTGCTTTTATTGGTAGGTTTTATAACTATTTGATTTTTATTAAAATAAATAAAATATTTATATTCTATCTAAATATAGTTCAATCTTAAAATAGCCTTTAAAAAAACTTCCGAATCTTTCTTTTGTATAGTGAATTAGTACTGTAAAAGTCATGCTGCTCGTTTTTAAATGATCTATTTTTCTACCATTTAATACCATGGATTCTTTTTCCATCTGGTTTAAGCAGCAAAATGAAGAAAATGTGATATCGTTTTATGCTTTAGTAATGAAAACCTATCATGCAGAAATTAATATTCTCTAGCTGAGTTGATAATACTTATACTTTCCATCTCTGTGCCGATATTTTGAACTGGATGCAATTAAATTATTAGCATCTGATGATAAAAAAACAAAATTTTGGATGATAAATATTTGAGTTTTTGCAGTTTCATAAAGGCGCTGCTGATATGTCGAATACCGGACTCTTTAAGAGTAAGCGGATAAATCATTTTTGTGGCAATAGCTCGCTACAGCACACTGGCTAATCATTTTTCAAGCCCGAATAAAATCAATTTTCTGGTTCTGCCTCACGTCCAGAACCATGTTCAGCAATTAGCTATATACGCATTAGCAAATAAAATAGCTAGTATCAGCTCCTTCACATCGTTACGCCTGCCTTGCGCGCAATTGCCAAGCCTTCTTCCACACTCATATATTGCGGTGGCTGAACACAATCTCGCAATACAATCGCACCCTGACTAAACATAACTAATTCATTCACAGCCAGTTGTTGCCATTGTTCGTTACAGGTAAGGGGTAGGGTGGCGATTACAGCTACTCGGTCGTGTGGTGTAGTCACCGCAGAAAAATCAATCGCCACATCTTCATCTGATAGCACGGCCTTACCAAACGGCGCCTGTCGAATAATATAAAAGAGCAGGGTACTGGCATGGGCGATTAACCAGTCGCCATTGGAAAGCATATAATTAAATAGCCCATACTGGCGCAGCTCAGCTGTGATTTCAGCTATTGTTTTGAATAATACTTCACGCTCAGGTTTATGGCGAAATCGCTGGCGAAGCTGTTCCAGTAGATAGCAAAATGCCTCTTCCGAATCAGTGGTGCCAACCGGAGTAAAATATTCTCCTTCGGCTGGTTTGAAACCGCGTAGATTACCATTATGTGCAAACACCCAGTATTCTCCCCATAGTTCGCGTACAAAAGGATGAGTATTTACCAAATGCACTTGTCCCTGAGTGGCTTTGCGGATATGTGCGATCACATTTTCGGATTTGATTTTATATTGCTGCACTAAATCGGCTACAGGTGAGCTGGCACAAGGTTTATCATCTTGCAGGAGGCGTACCCCATGGCCTTCGAAAAAAGCAATTCCGAAACCATCCGCATGATTATCAGTTAACCCACCGCGCAAACGAAATCCTTCAAAAGAAAACACGATATCCGTAGGGGTGTTGCAATCCATGCCTAACAACTGGCACATACTAATATTTCTCCTTCAATCATTAAATACTGTAATAATAATGTTGCACTATTTTAAGATTATACAACCTGATTAAAGTAATCCATAATTCAAGCGCATAAAATATGATAAAAAGCCCGTAAATGTGGTTACAGGCTTACTTGTAGACTTACAAGACTAGACACTGACTTTTATAGTACTGATGAGGCAGATAAAATCTCAGCAGAAGAAGTAAAAGCTTTATATTCAGCTGAAGAACACGCCACACCAGCAACAGCAAATCCTTTATCCATGCTGGCAATGGCCTGATTAAGTAAAGCCGCCGTCGCATGATTAAAAACCTCATAGTCAGCGCTTGCAGTTACTGCAACATCCTTTACTGGTTTGCTGATCGCTGCTGCAAATGTATTTTCTGCTACCATATCCTGTGCATCATTGTCTCTTAAGATACCAGCATCTGGAAGCATAGTGTTTATATCCGGCCAGTTGAAATATTGTTGTTCCAACCCTGAAGTATTACTGTAAGAATCATCTGAATCTCGCAGCAAACTATCGTCTATAGCATTTATCTGGCGGCTCTGAATAGCACTACTGATTGCTTCATTCTGTGGGACAGGGCTAAGTGTTTTTTTCTTAGTAATCAGATTTAATAAGGTCTTACCTTGCTTACCATCCTCTGTAAAAATGATATTCGCTAAATCTGAATCTTTTTTCTTGTTCTTAATATCATAGCCAACAAGATAAATTGCATCGCCATTCACCTTGTTTTTAACCATTATCCCATCTTTATAAGCGGTAAAAGAAAGCGATTTTAAGTTGTCCACTTTAATATAAGACAAGCCGTTATGATCATCAATGGTTGTGATTCCGTCTCCATTTTCCACAATGTAATAATCATCTCCTAAACCGCCATTCAGATAATCATTACCTTTGCCACCTTTCAGTATATCGTTACCGGCGCCGCCATATAAGTTATCGTTGCCTTCACCGCCGTATAACTGATCATCTCCATCATCACCCTGGAGGTTATCATCACCTTTACCACCACTGATGAAATCATTACCATTCCCGCCATAAAGCATATCATTACCGGTGGTACGGCTTGTATTATCATCTACAGGTTTTTCACTGTCGCCATAAATAATATCATTTCCATCACCACCATAAATCACATCGTTACCATCACTGCCTATTAGTTTGTCATCACCAGTGCCGCCGTCCAGATAGTCATTCCCGTATCCACCATTGATATAATCATTTCCACCTTCGCCATATAAAATATCATTTCCTACCGAAAGCTCTGATTCAGTGTGAAGGTCGCCATATATTTTGTCATCACCATCGCCACCGTAAATGACATCATCGCCTGTATATTTCATATTCTTGGTCATTAAATAAAGCGGTTCTAATTTATTATTAGATATTATCCAGCCAGTAATATTTAGGAAATCTCCGACTATCACATCGTTACCATTACCACCATAAATATAATCATTTCCACCTCCACCGTAGAGCCTGTCATTTCCCTCTCCGCCATCAACTACATCATCACCATATCCACCATCAATTAAATCATCACCATCTTCACCGTAGAGATGATCGGAGCCATTTATAGAGCTGTCTTCATTTGCAAAGGGTACATGTTCATCACCATATATTTCGTCATCACCTTTACCACCATAAATCCAGTCATCTCCGCCGCCACCCACCAAAGTGTCTGAGCCAGCGCCGCCATCAATATAGTCGTTACCTTTTATTTCGTTGTTTTGATCATCATCTCCATAAATAAGATCATGACCATCGTCCCCATAAAGCGTATCATTTCCCTGGCCGCCATAAATGAAATCATTATCATCGCCACCATAAATCACATCTTCACCATAGCCACCATAGAGCCTATCCATACCAGCATCTCCCCAGATATGATCATTACCTTGAAAATACACATCTAAATTAGTGCCAGAATAATAATCGCCGTAGATAGTGTCGTCATCATCGCCGCCAAAAAGAAAATCGTCTCCACCCCCACCCAAAATATAGTCATTGCCGCTACCACCGTAAATAGTATCGTTGCCATGATATCTAGCAGGTGCCATTTGATATATTGATTCTGGAATGAAATCGCCATACAGTTTGTCGTTGCCATCGCCACCAATAATCACGTCATTTCCACCACAGCCAATAATCTCATCAGCGCCTTCGCCGCCATCGATACGGTCATCTCCATGCTCATAAAGGGAAACATAATTCAGATAGCCAGGTAAGATAATACCATCGCCATATAAAATATCATTTCCTTTACCGCCGATAATATAATCATTACCTGCCATTCCATATACCGTATCATTACCGCACTCAGTACTGTCCGGCGCTGCGGAATCACCCTCAATATAATCATTCAGATTACCGCCAAGAATATAATCATTGCCATCACCGCCATATAAAAAATCACCATTGTAGCTAGCATCGGCTGAGATTGATGAAGTTTCATTTATACTTGAAGTGACACCACTCAGAATCTGAGTATCATTTTTATCAAGATAAACACCCCAGTTGGGGCCAGCATAAATAAGTTTCTTACCCGAAGCCGGCATTTTCCAACGCTCTTTCGGTGAGTGCCGTGCAGATATAGATAAATGATTGTTGGCTAAAATAAAATCATCTCCAGCTCCACCTTTTATCGTGTCCGAGCCACCACCGCCAGTGAGCAAATCCGTACCATCGCCACCATAAATCACATCGTCACCGGCATTGCCGTCTATGGCATCGCCTCCAGCCATGCCCCAGATTTCATCATTCTTGGCGCTACCGAAAATCACATCTTCAAATCCTTTTTCATCTAGGCCATTGATAATACGGCCATCTGAGGCGCGATTATCCCAATCCTTATGATAAGTCCCTTTGTAAGGTAGCAAATCTTCATCAAAGTAGCCTTCTACATGAATTATTTTCGGCCGAGAATCACCCATAAATTTTTTTCTGTCTTTATCTGGTGGTGTGGCCATGGCAGGTAAATGAATGCCAAGCTGGTTTCCACTTTGCTTGCTCCATCCGCTGATGGTAAGTATATCTTTATCATTAATTAGCGATTGAATACATAAATCGCCTTCTTCATTCAGCCATACCTGCCATTTATTATCTTTAGTCTGCCACAGATTCAGCTCTTTTTTTATCCACTGATAGGAAGAAAAATGCTTATTATTCAAATAAACATCACCATTTCCGTCACTATCAATAATACGATCCTGCCCGTCACCACTATTGAAGTAATAAGCATCAGACCCAGCACCACCAATCAAGATATCATTACCGCCGCCACCTATCATTTGGTCATTACCATTACCCCCAACCAACACATCTGAAGCTGCTCCGCCTTGGGCAACGCCATTTTCATTGTCTGCCAGCATCACCACCTGATGCACAGAAGTATTGGCTTGAGGATTTGTGCTCCAGCTCTGGCCGGATACCCCATCTTTAAACATAATGGCATCATTATCAGAAAATCCGTAACTCTTGCGTATAGATTGCACAAAGGTTTTTAGCTGTTGATAGCGCGGCCGCTCCGAGAAGAAATCGTGAAATCCATCATAATCAAATTGCTTATCCACATACTGATTGAATTCAGAAGCCTGAGCATAGCGAAATTCCTGCAGCAGCCAGCAGCGTATTTTTACCCAATCTTCACCCATTTGTGCCAGCGTACGTTGCTCAGGTACAAAGTCAGGATTCAGTACTACCACCGGATTCAGCTTTTCCAACGCATTCAGATAGAGAGACACTTTTTCTGTCTCACCCTGTTTGGTCAACCTTTGCAGTAAATCAAGTACTGATTCAGGTGCACCTTCTATCCAGTCCAGCTGATATTTGAATTCATATTCATCTTTAATGCCGTTTACCGGCTGCCGGTGCCCTGATTGAGAATCAAATACAAACTCCAGCCCTTTTTCCAGAAAATTCTGGTCATTAATCGAAGATATCAGTGCATCATGGCTATTGAGGATACTTTTATTCAGTACGGCGGCCATAATCCATTTGGTTACAGCTGTACCGCCAGCCAGTAGCCAGTTATTTTTTAATTGTTGTTTGGTCGTTGTAGAAGTGTGGCTATTGCTGAAAAATTCGCCAGTAAGCTTATTTTACGGCGAGGTATATTTATCATACCAGCTATGGCTGGATAAATTGAACACATTATGTTCCAGTACTTCTGCAGTTATTCCCATTCCTGCGGCCACGACATCCGTATCACGACACCATTGCTGTGCCTGCTTTTGTTCCTCACCAGAAATGGCAATCTTTTTAAAGCCCAGCTTATCTGCCAGCAGGTCTGGTAGCTCGGGTTTATTTAGTATCTCGCCCAGTACACCTGCAGAAAGGCTGAGTGAAAAAGTAAATGAACGAATGATTGATTTTCTGGAAACCACATTCCCTGTGGATTTATCAACATAAATATAGCCATTCTTAGCATCCTGCATAATATTGTACAGCTCTAAACTTACAATCGGCCCGCCACTGACCACTTCGCCTTTGGTCTTGCGGATACTTTCCCACATATTTTCAGCAACCTGAGCACCTTTAATAATGCTGCCATCAGTTCGGGTAATGGAAGCATTATTCTGGATAATCGACATTGGAGTATATAATGTCCAATAATTGATATCTAAATTATTTTTATTAAATGTTTCTACATGAAAATCTAACATTTCATAATATTTTATATCTTGACCTCCTTTGCCTTGATTCAGCTTTTTTTGCAAAATGTCCAAATATCCTAAAACCATATCTCTGCGCACACTATCTACTCTTGCTTGCGTAAGCACCTGTTTATTATCTTTGGCTACAGCTTGCATAAATGCCAGCGCCCCATTGCCGGTGATGCTGTCGCCGGTGGCTACGCCAATTGCCCAGCCGGCATAATCATAGCCCTTATCCCGCAGTGCCTGATACACTTCGCCGATAGCAGCTAAATTACCTGTTTTGATTTTTTTATTCCATGCATCAAGTTCTTGTTTGGTTAATAGCGCTGGCTGAGACATATTTCATCCCCTTTTATCAATAGTTAATAATACATATCATCCCGTAGTCGGGAAATTTTACTTACCTGCCTGTTTCTTAATTAATTTGCCATCATTAGTCACCACCCAGCTATCCAGTATGGCAGTGATATTTTTTTCGGTTTGTTGCCATAGTTTT
>NZ_JAFNPI010000018.1:0-1151 GCF_026535955.1 Snodgrassella sp. B3837 | reverse complement strand
ACCAACACCATTCTTATTTATACATAATATCAAACATGATAAAATGTAATTAAACGTTAATTTAACAATGCATTTTACAGCTTTATTGTAAACAACAAACAAAGCATCGAACTCAAAAAACAAACACAGCAATACACATCTATATTTTCATCAAGGGGTTTAACGAATGGGCAATGCATACTGGGCCGCCCGCGAAGGGGACATTCTATTACACACCTCCATGCTCGCAGACATCGTTGGTGCGGCTGTAGAAATAGCATGCTACGCAGCCATCACCGCCGCAGTAGGTTTTGCCATTTTTGGCACCATCACCACCGGCGGACTACTCCTAAGTGTCCTTGTCGGCGTACTCATGGCCATTTCAGGTGGTGATACCGTCGTATCCAACCTCGCCAACTAGGTCAGTAGCCTTTTTCCTCCCTCCGAAGATGGCAAAATCAAAACCGGCTCGCCCAATACACGCACCAATAGCAAAGCTTCCGCCCGCGCCGCAGGTATCATAGATCAAAGCATTGAACTAAATGACAGCAGCGAAGAACCACAGCAGCCCGAAAACTTCGCCGATATAGCAGGTATACTTATCGCAGCCGGAGAAATCGCCCAGGAATTTATTCGGCCAACAGTCNCGATCCCAGAGCAGAACCCAGAGATGACGACAAAATACTTTGCCGCAAACATCCGCATCCGTTCGGCACAGATGAATATCTAGCCGAAGGTTCCCGCAAAGTCTACATCAACAGCCAGCCGGCTGTACGCAGCAACGACCGCAGCACTTGTGAAGCCAAAGTTACCGATGACCATGCCGGCGGCGTCAAAGTATCCAACAACGTACGCATCGGAGGCAAACCCATCGTCGTGCGTGAAATCAGAAGCGGCAAACATCCGGTTGCCCAGCTCATTGGTGTGATTTCAGCCTTAAGACGTCCCCGCAAAATCTGTTCCAAAATCAAATGTCTTGTCCTGGTCATCGCCAGTAATGCAGGCACCAGCTTAGCCTCTGCCAAACTAGCACAAGCGGTTACACGCGGCCACCCCGTCCACCTTCCCACCGGCGCCAAACTCCTCTTCGACACCGAAGAGCTCGACTTCACCCTTCCCGCCCATCTGCCCCTCCAATGGCAACGCTTCTACAGCAGCGTCGACACCCGCTC